>CAZFFM010000224.1:0-5819 GCA_964517425.1 uncultured Ardenticatenales bacterium
CTTGGTGGTAAGGGCAGGGCGTGAATGATTGCAGACGCAAAACTTTGACGGCCACTCGTCAAATCTCGGCGCGGAGAAGTTCGACTTCTGCCAGAAGTCGAACTTCTGTGGCTTCTGTGAGTACCATCGTTCGCGCCCGCCTGCGCAGATGACAAGATAGATATACTGGTGTATAATAAAGGCAGGGCAGGGACACCACCCCTCGCCCTGTATTCGATAGAAAGGCACGCCATGACTGAGAACCTACACGTAGTTGTCCACTACGCGGAGCTGGGACTGAAAGGAAAAAACCGCCCCTTCTTCGAGCGGCAACTAGCCAAGAACATTCGCGCAGTGCTTATCGAACTGGGGCCTGTGCAAACCAAACGTTTCTGGGGACGCCTGCTCGTAACCATCCCCACTTCCATATCCTTTGCAGAAGTCCGGAAGAGGTTGCAGCCCCTCTTTGGCATGGCCTATTTTGCCCCGGTCCGCGTCGTCTCCCAGGCTTGGGACGACATTCAAGAAGCCGTTCTGGAACAAGCGCGCCTCTTGCTCGACCCGGACACGAGCTTTCGGGTCAAAGCGCACCGGGGCGACAAGCGATTCCCCCTGATTTCACCGGAGATCGGCCGGCAACTGGGCGCGGCCATCGTCGCCGCGACCGGATCTCCGGTCGATTTACACTCGCCGGCGGTCACGATCTACGTGAATATCCAGGTCGAACATACGTACATTTTTGCGGAGAAGATTCCGGGGGGCGGTGGTCTTCCCGTTGGCGTGACCGGTCGCGTGATGGAACTCCTGTCCGGCGGCATTGACTCCCCGGTCGCCGCCCATTTGATGCTCAAGCGTGGGTGCAAGGTAGACTTCGTACACTTTCACGCGCTTCGTTCTGCAGAGGAAGCCGCGAACTCGAAAATTGTGGCGCTGGCCCGCCACGTGATCACCCCCCAAGGCATTTCTGCGCAAGTTCACTTCGTGCCCTACCATCCCTTTCAGATGCGCCTGTTGACAAACGAAAGCCGCTACGAGCTGGTGATCTTTCGCCGCTTCATGGCCCGCGTGGCGCAAGATTTGGCACGCCAACACCATGCGCAGGCCATTGTCACCGGTGACAACCTTGGCCAGGTCGCCTCACAAACCCTGGAAAACCTGGTCGCCGTCGAACAGGCTGTAGAGATGCCGATCTTTCGCCCCCTTCTCTGCTTCGACAAGCAAGAAATTATCGGCATGGCCCAGCAACTCGGCACCTTTGACCTCTCCGTGCAACCGTACAAGGATTGCTGTTCGATCGTAGACCGACACCCGGCCACCCGCGTCCGTGCCGACCAATTGACCGAAATCGAATCTGCGATAGACTTTCCCAAACTCATTGCCGACTCGTTAGCCGAGACGACGACCGTACGTATCTGAAAATACCTGCGAGAGGACAGGAGAGTGAGATAGAGATGGAGGTAGATAGAGATAGAGATAGAGATAGAGATGGAGGTAGAGGTAGAGATGGAGGTAGAGGGAGAGAGAGAGAGAGAGAGAGAGGTAGAGATGGAGGGAGAGGTAGAGGTAGAGGTAGAGGTAGAGGGAGAGGTAGAGGTAGAGGTAGAGGGAGAGAGAGAGAGGAACGTGTGGACGATGAAACACATCATGCTGCGGTGTATGTCGCTGTTCTTGCTCCTGGTACTGGCCGCGCGCTTTGCGACGGTGACGCGGGCCGATTCTCCGCCGGCACCGGCGGGTACACCCTGCACACTGCCGCAAGACCTGGACGGCAGCGGCTTTGTAGACATGAACGATTTGATGCTCATTGCCGCGCACTGGCACCACCCCCTCGACGATCCTCGCTATGATTTCGATGCCGACGGCCAGGTGGATGTCGTTGATGTGATGGCGGTGGCCACGCATTGGGGCGACACCGGAACGCCCTTGCCAGGGCTTCCCGACGGAGGGCACGTTTGGGTCGAAGGCTCCACCCGCAAGATTCTCCTCACAGACGGCCCACGCCCCACCACCTCGGTTTGGGATGGATGCCGCGTCCGGCTGAAGGCGGCAAAAGGCGAGACCGAGGCTTTCCAGATTGTCCTGCGTGCCGGCACACAGCCGCTCACCGGCGTGACGGTCAGCGTCAGCGATCTCACCGGCAGCGGCAACACCGTCGCCCAAAGCCAAATCACGTTTTACCGCGAAGCATACTATACCGTCACGGCGTCGTCCGACCCGTATGGCTATGGCCTGCCGGCCGGTGCGCTGGACCCCGGCCCCATTCCCGACGCGCTGATCCCCTTCGACGATCCGTACAGCCCCGGCCATGCAGTCGGTGCGCCTTTCACCGCCCTGGCCGGACAGAACCGGCCCGTATGGGTAGACGTTACCGTGCCGACCACCGCTCCCGCCGGCAGCTACAGCGGCCAGATCACCGTGACCACAGACCAGGGTGCCATTGTCATTCCGCTGGAATTGCGCATCTGGGATTTCGTCTTGCCGGCCCGGCCATCCCTGTTCATCAACTACACCCTGGACCCGTTCTGGACCTTGCCGCCACAATACGGGGTGCCGGATACGGACCAAACCGCCATCCACGCTCTCACAGACAAGTACTACGAAGCCCTGTGGGCACACCGGCAAGGACCGATCGCCCTCTACCTCGAACCGGCAGTGAGCGACACCGGAGGCCAGGTGCAACTCGATTGGAGCCAGGCAGACCCGCTCTACACCTACTGGCTGGATACGAAAGGCATCCCCGCGGTCTACGTTCCCGATATCTATGACAGCGACAACGATGTTTACCGGATCCGTAACGCATCGGGCAATCCCTACACGCAGGCCGACTTCAGCGATGCGACGTTCGTGCAAAAAGCAAAGCAATACTATGCCGCGGTACGCGACCACCTGCAAAGCAAAGGCTGGTGGGATCGAGCCTACATCTACCCAACCGACGAAACAGAGTGGGTCGCCGACGAACCGGAACACAACGGCCCGGCCGGCCTCCAGCGCTTGCAAGCCTGGGCCGATTTGCTCCATGCCGTAGACCCAGCCTACCGGATCAACGGATCGAGTGTCTACCCCGTGCCCTTTGGTGATCCCAGCCGGGGCTGGCCAACCATGATCGGGGTGGTGAACAACTGGGATGTCGTCGTGCAGGATGCGGACGAAGACCCTGCTTCCTTCCGCCGCCGGCTGGAAGCCGGAGACCAGCTCTTCTTCTACCTGAACGATTGGGGCGACTTCCTGGACTACAAGGCCACTTTGCATCGAGGCCTCGGCTGGGTGACCTACAAGTACGATGCCTGGGGATTGGACGAGTGGGCCGGCGCAGCATGGATCGGCGATGCGGCAACGATGAACATCGTCAATCCCTGGACCTCGCCGGTCACCTCGCTATACGGCCTGGGTGGAGGTGCCCTCTTCTGGCCCGGCCACCACATCGAAGGGGACGCGAACAAGAACGTGGACGGCCCCTTGCCCTCCATCCGCCTGAAGTTAGACCGCGAGGCCGTAGACGATCACGATTACCTGACCCTTCTGGCGGCCCAGACCAGCCCGGAGTATGCCCACGCCCTGGCCGAAGGTCTCATCGCCGGGGACTACTGGAACTGGGACCCCACGCCGGAAAAGATGTATGCCTGGCGAGACTACGTTGGCGCGATCCTGGACGGCGCGACGACCATCCAATTGGCCACCGTGCGCGGCCAGGTCACCAACGCGGCCAACGCCGTGCCCGTCGCCGGCGCTTTCGTCACCGACGGTTGGTCGGGCGCACAGACCGATGCCGGCGGCGTGTACACCCTCACCGTGGGGCTGCCCACCGCACAGGCCATCGCCTCGGCAGCGAGCCTGACCCTGACCGTCTCCGCTCCTCGCTTTGTCACGCAGACCGTGCCCGCCTTGCCCCAGGCCGGCCAGACGGTCACGCAGAACGTTTCCCTGACCCACGTCGCCGAGACATCCACGCTGCTCTACTCCTTCGAGTCCGTTGACGAACTCGATTGGTGGGAATTCGCCAACACGCTCAGTTTTCAGCTTGTGCCGGATCATGCAACCGACGGGAGCACGGCACTGAAGGTCGTGTTCGATGACGATCTCGCCCAGGCCCAGGCCGGCGACGAGGCGGAAGCTGCCACCGGCACATTTCCCACCGCCAATTGGAGCAGCTTTACGGCACTCGAATTCGACGTTTTCAACGAGAGTGACTTCTACACCATGTTGACCGTCAGTGTTGGCGATAATGCCGATGGCTGGTATCCGCTGACCGGCGGGGAAGTCAAGCTGTTGCCGCACAGCACCCGCCACGTCATCGTGCCCATGGCCGAAGTGGCCGCCAGCGTAGACCTGACCCACGTGATATGGCTCAGCATTGGCCCGGAAACCGTTACCGAGCAGACCGATTACCAGAACAACGATCACCTCTGGCAACTCGGTCCGCGCACCCTTTATCTGGACAACCTGCGCTTGGTCTCAGTAAGATGATGCATAAGGAAATCTGTCAAACCGGCCATCAGACGTGGGTGTCCGTCAAAGTTTTGCATCTGCAATCATTCATGCCCTGTCCTTACCACCAAGACACAAAGACACGAAGCATACAAAGTGAGGAAAGCGAGAAAGCCTGCTCGTCGGGCCTATCGCATCTCACATAACACAGCATTTTCAGCCACAGATTGCACGGATTTCCACAGATTTTCATCTATTCTTGCTGATTTTTCCGTGAAAATCCGTGGCAAAAACAAAAAACGCCAGTGTCCAACTGGTTGTTCTTTGTGCCTCCGTGTCTTCGTGGTTCATTTGAGAGAATTGCCGCGCAAAAATATGACGGGCACCCATCAGACATAAGCCAGATTGGGGTCATCGCGGATGTAGGCCAGTTGTTGCCCCAAGTAGGGCAACACTGGTAATCCGTGCCACGAACGTAGCAGGTGATAAGCGGGAGAGGTCAACAGGCGGCAGGCATCCACGGCTTCGCGCCATGCCGGGCGACGGATTTCTGCTACGGTTCCCGTGTCTGGCAATAGACCGAAGTCCCAGGCGGCGCAGAGTCGGGCCAAAAAATCAACTCGGTCTGCCAGTGTGCGGATTTCTTCTGGCGGCTCGGTGTCCGGATAGAGGGCACCGTCAATCCACGAGGGCATGGAGGAACTCCGTTCTAAACCAGGAGCGCACCTGTTCAGCAGCCAATCGCTGAGCATGGTCTGCAATCTGTTCCAGGGGGCGATGTTGGGCAATGCGCGTCAGGTGCGTTTCAATCGCCAAGTGAGCGCGATTGGCATCGGTGTCACTCCCGGCCAATTGCTGACGTTGCCGCCAGAGCTGCCAACACTGAGATGGCGTTGTCAGATCGGCCTGGCACAGGGTATAGATGTCGCGAAAGTCCCGTGGCGCACCCCGCTCCACCAGAGCCACCATCTTGCTGGCTAACAAATCCACGAGGCTATCCAGCAGAACATCGGTCCAGCCTGCCTGCACGGAAGGTTGCATTTTGACAGAGCGATGGGCAATCTGGAAACTGAAAACCGTTTTCCCTTCGCGCGCTAACTCCATGCTCACAACATCTCCCCACTTCCTCCCCTGCTCTTCCATACCTGGCATTGTACCACGAAGCGAACGACAGGTCAAGAGAAGCGAAGAAGTTCGACTTCTGACAGAAGTCGAACTTCTATAGGTCTTCAGATAATGATTTTGATACAGGAGCCTATGCCGTCTGGCCGTGCCGGATTGGAAATCGGCACTGGCGCACGGACCAAGCCGCTGGAAGCGGCTGAATTCCCGCCGGGCAGTCGCTTCAGCGACTTTCTTGCGCGGCCAGTGACGGCTTCAGCCCGTCACGGCAGGACATTCGAGCATTCACGTCT
>CAZFFM010000225.1:0-5798 GCA_964517425.1 uncultured Ardenticatenales bacterium
ATCGTCTGGATCGCGCCTGGCCGGAAGAGATCATTCGCTGGGCAGTGGGGACTTTTGGGGCAGACGTCGCGGCCAGTTCCTCGTTCCAGACCCAGTGCGTTCCTTTGCTCCATATCATCGGCCGCACGTATCCGGAACTTCCTATACTATTCGTGGACACCGGCTACCATTTTCCGCAGACACTGCAATTCCGTAACGAGATCCAGCACATGTGGGGGCTGAATGTGCACACGGTGGGCCCCATCCTGACCGGGCCGTGCTATCCCGCCCCGTGCGACCCTGACCGCTGCTGTCACCTGCGCAAGGTCGAGCCAATGCAGCGAGCATTGCGGCGCTATCGAGCCTGGATCACGGGCATCCGTCGCGACCAGACCGTCCACCGCCGCTGCACGCGGGTACTCGAACCCCAACCGGGGGGATTGCTCAAGATCAATCCCCTCGTCAACTGGACGCGCGAGGACGTGGAAGCGTACGTCCTGCAACATAACCTGCCCAAGCATCCTCTCTTTGAACAAGGTTTCCGCAGCGTTGGCTGCGCTCCTTGCACGCAGCCAGTCGTCACCGGCGAAGATGACCGCGCTGGCCGTTGGGCAGACATTGAAAAGACAGAATGTGGACTGCATTGGGAGCAAGGAAGAATCGAACCACAAGAGAATCGGGCATGTCCAAAACAGTCCATCTGGACGGCACAGGCCGTTAGGATAGGGGGTTAAATATCTTGCCTGTTTCTCGATAGTCCCCCATTACGTGTCGCTATGAACATATCGGGTGTTTTAACCACAGATTGCACGGGTTGCACATATCAAACAGCAAGAAATCCGTGCAACCTGAGCAATCTGTGGCCGATAAGGATTTAGGTCGAGCTATGCTAACTTGGGCACAAACAGATACTTTCATTTGGTGTAGCTCCACAGGCGGTACGCACCCGCACGTTTTTCATCAGGTGACAACTGGTCTCAATCCTGAAGCGGCGATGGCGTTTTTTCCGCAACGTGGGTTGGCAGAATCACCAGCACCTGCGTGCCTTGCCCCGGTGTCGAGGTCAGCGCCAGCCGGCCACCGACCAGCGCGGCCCGCTCGCGCATCCCCACCAAGCCGAAATGCCCGCGCTGCGCCAGCTCTTCCGGCCGATCCGGCACGTCGAAGCCTACACCGTTATCCGCAACGGTCAACTTGACCCCATCCGCCGTATACTGCAAACGTACCTCGGCGTGACCGGCATGAGCATGATGCGCTACATTGCCCAGCGCTTCCTGCGCAATGCGATAAACCGTCAGCTCCAACTCCTCGGTCAGGCGACGGGATGGCCCGCTGATCTGTAACGTGGCTTCAATCCCGGTCTGGGTTTGCGTGTCCCGCACCAACATCTCCAGCGCCGGCTGCAACCCCAAATCCTCTAGATAAGCGGGGCGCAGCGCCCGCGTGAACCGGCGCACCTCCCCAACGGTCTCGTGGATCAGCTCTTTCAATTCGTCCAGCCGTTTCGCCGCCTGATGGGGGTCGTGTTCCAGTTGCCGTCTGGCCATCTCCACGCGGTGTCCCAGCGCGATCAGCGCCTGAATCGTGTCGTCGTGCAACTCGCGGGCCAGCCGCTTGCGTTCCTCTTCCTGACCGCGTGTGATCGCCCCGATGTAATCCCGCATCCCCTGCTGGTACTGCCGGATCTGCTGAGCCAGCATGTGCAACGTCTGGCGCAGGTCCTCGATCTCCCGCGTCCCCCCCACCGGGGTCTGCACGGCATCGAAATCACCCCAAGCCAGGCGCACGGCCTGCTCGTCCAAATGCTGAAGCGGGCGAACGATGGCTTGCAGCCCAAAAGCGACGGTCAGACCCGCGGCCAGAGCGGCCAGAAGCAACAACAGCGGCGCAACGAGGGAAAAGCGCATCAGCGGCCCCACGACGGCATCCCACGGTTCCTGCGTAATCAGCGACCAGCCGGCCGGTGTCACCGGCGCGTAGGCCACGACCATGGTCTCGCCCCCCACCGAGGTGGTGAGGGCGCCGGCCTTGTCGCGCACGACCGGCAAACCGGTGGCCAGCTCCCGGCCGTAGGTCTGCGAACTGGTCGCCAGCACCCGACCCTCACCGTCCACCACCGCGGCCCATGCCGGCGTGCC
The DNA here is from genome assembly GCA_964517425.1 of uncultured Ardenticatenales bacterium. Taxonomy (GTDB): domain Bacteria; phylum Chloroflexota; class Anaerolineae; order Ardenticatenales; family JAADHH01; genus JAADHH01. Next base: position 2,118 of record CAZFFM010000225.1, read on the forward strand.
GCCGGCCAGTTCCGCGACGAGCGGCTGTAGATTGAGTTCCGCCAGCGTCACCGCACCCACCACCCAGTATGTGCCGGCTGGCCGGGCCAGTAGCAACAGTCGTTCTCCGGTGGCGGGATCAACTATCACGGGCGACGTGCGCAACGACGAGTCTGGCGTGGCGGACAAGAAGGCTTCGATCGCTGCCGCGCGGGGCGTCCAGGCCTGACTGTCTGGCCAGGAGGCGACAACCGTGGCGGGAGGATCCACCACCGCCACCCCGCCCTGGAAAACCCTTCCCTCCGCGACGGACGGTGTTCTCCCTTGCGTAATCGCATCCGCCAATGTGGCCAGCGCGTCCGCGCGAACCTGCAGCCGCTCAGAAAGCCGCCCGGCGGCCATCTGCGCCACGCGCGCATCGCGTGCCTGCACGAGATCGCGCATGGCGTGCTGATGACCGACAACGCCGAGTAAGGCGAGGATCACCACTGCCACCGTCAGCGGCACCGTCGTCCACAGCAGGAGCTGGATCGGCACACCGCGTAACCAGCGCCGCCGGAACATCTACCCAACCTCGTCCAGCGTCAACCACCCCAGCTTCACCGCCCGCAACACCGCCTCGGTGCGCGTGCTGACGCTCAACTTGGCATACACGTTGGCCAGATGCCCCTGCACCGTCCGGTCACTGATGTCCAATTGGGTGCCGATGGCCTGGTTGGTCAGGCCCTTTGCGGCCAGGCGCAACACGTCCAACTCCCGATTGGTCAGCCCCTCGACGGCCGCTTCGCTCTCTACCGTGGGACGTCCGCTGGCCAGCCGCTGCACCACCTTGCGGGCCACGGCCGGGTCCAGGGCCGAATCTCCGCGATGCACGGCGCGTACCGCCCGGATGATCTCGTTGGTGTCGGCCGTCTTCAACACGTAGCCCCCCGCGCCGGCCTGTAGCAGGGCAAAGATGTACGGGTCGTCGTCGTATGCCGTCAGGATCAGCACGCCGATTTCGGGATGGCGGGCCTTGATCCGCCGTGTGGCTTCGATGCCGCTCAGTTCGGGCATTTGGATGTCCAACACGGCCACGTCCGGGCGATGCTCTGACACCGCCTGCAACGCTTCTCGCCCGTTTGCTGCCTCGGCCACCACGACGATGTCCGCCGCCTCTTCGAGGAACTCGCGGATCCCCTTGCGGACGACAGCGTGGTCATCGGCCAGCACCACACGGATCGGTTTGCCTGTCTTTTCCATCATTCCTCCGCGGGTTTTGGCGGCTTGGCGTGGATCAGTTTCACAAGCTCGCCGCTCAGATTCTCCACGCCGGCGATCTCCAGCCCTGCGCGACGCACGTTCTCTACCGTTTGGCGGTTGATGTTCGCCCCGATGATGCGCAAGACCAGCGGATTGAGCGCGTCCATCAGTGGGCCAACGAGTGGCCGGTTCACCCGTACGTGCTCCAGCAGCCAGATGTCGCCGTCCGGGCGGACAACGCGGCCCAGTTCCCGCAGGCCCGTTACCGGATCGGGCACGGAGCAGAAGACGAAGGTGGTCACCGCCGCGTCGAGGCTACCATCCGGGAAATCGAGGTGCTGGACGTCCATCTGCCGCAAGTCAACATCCAGACCCAACTTGCGGGCGCGTTTCGTCGCCCGCTGCAACATGCGCGGGCTCAGGTCCACTGCGGTGAGCTGCGCGTCCGGGGGGTAGAAGGGCATGTTCTTGCCGGTGCCCACGCCCACTTCCAGGACGTGGCCGGCCGGTACGCGCGACCAGAGCAACCGGCGCCATTCTTGGAACTTGGCGCGTTCGGTGAACCATTCCATCAGATCGTAGAAGGGTGCGATACGGTCGTAGCGGCTTTGCGTAGCGGTAGTCTGATCTTTCATGGTTTTCCTCTAATCTGGCTCAACCAGGACCAATCCGGTTTCTTTACCACGGAGACACAAAGGAGTTCTTTTCTTCGTGCCTTTGCGCCTTCGTGGCAAGCTCCATTTGCTCCAAGCATGAATAATCGGTGGTGCAGCACTTACGGCGCGATGACCGTGGCGCGCAGGTCTACCTTGACCTCCGGTGTCTGTGGATCGTCTGTGGTGATGTAGACTACCCGCCAGATAGCTCCTTCGTCCGGGTGCAGCCCCGAATTGTACCAGGCGGTCAACGTTCCCTCGCCCTGTGGCGGGATAACGTCTGGCTCAACTTTGGCCGAGGTACAACCGCACGACGTGGCCACCGTCTTGACATGCAGGGCGGCTGTGCCCACGTTGCGCACCGGCAGCGTCACCGTGACCACCTCCCCCTGCTGAACCTCGCCGAAATCATGCTCTGTCTGCGGCAGCTCGATCTGCGGTTTGCCGGTCGCGCAGCCGGCCGCGGCCAGGGCCAGCAACAACAAGCTCACGACTACCATCATGCCCCATCGCTTCTGCTTCTTCTTGCCGCTCAAGTCTGTCCGTTTTGTGTTCATCATTGTGTTTTCGTAGCCTCCGGTGTAGTCTTCGGCAGCATTCGTTCCACTATGCCCTGGAGGTTGTTCCAGGTGATGAAGCCGGTATACCGCCGGCCATTGATCATAAACGTCGGCGTGCCTTGTGCCCCGATTTTGCGTGCCTCGGCGAAGTCGTCGGTGATCTCTTGCTTGTAGCGCGATGACTGCAGGCACTCCGTGAACGCCGCCTCATCGAACCCCAGTTCCACTGCCCCTTGCGTGATGATGTCCGCCGCTTCCGGCCTGAACTTCCAGTCGTTCTGGTTCTGGAACAGCCAGTCGTGCATGGCCCAGTAATCGCCCATTTCGCCGGCGCATTCTGCGGCGGTGGCCGAGGTCATCGATTCGTTGCCGAAGACGGGCAGGTCTTTGAAGATGTAGTAGACTTTGCCGGTTTGGATGTACTCTTCTTCCAGAAGAGGGAGCACGTCACGGGCATGACGGCCGCACCACGGTCACTGGTAGTCGGAGTACTCGACCACCGTCACCGGCGCGTGCGGGTCGCCCATCACGGCGTACTGTTCCGGCGCCGGCGTGAACCCCTCGCGTTCCGGCGGCAGGCCGGGCGGCGGACTGGTGGGCGAGGGCTGGGCCGTCTCCGGTCGCGGGGCCGGGCTGGCGCTGCTGCGGGTCGCGGTCTGCTCCCCGCCGGTCGCGCCGGCACAGCCGGCCACTACGATGGCGGCCAGTACGAGTGCGATCGCGCCCAACACCGGCAGCGACTTGTGCCGGCGGCCGGCTTCGTGCTTCGTGTTGCTGGCTTTATTCATTGAAATCCCCTTTGTTCTCACCATTTCCACCCTTCGGATAGCAGAAAAAGTATACCCTGTTTCGTCGCATTTCGCAACCGCCAAACGGTTGGCAACTTTCAGAGTCGGGGTTGTGGCTATGCGGAACGCCGACAGATATGGGCGCAAGATGCGTTGCAGAACTGCAGGCCGACTCACAAAGGCTCCCACCCCCTGAACGAAGGGCAACGGAAGGCGTGGCAACACGCGCTGGGCCAGGCGCAGCAACTCGTAACCACGCCGGTGACGGAGCCTTGGCTATAAGCTTTCCCCCCCTTTCTGCGAAGTTGCATCTACATTCTACCACATCAGGTTGCGTATGGCCACCGCCATTTGGCGGGTGGCGCGTAGGCCAAATGGCGGGTTTTATCCCGGCACGAGGGTGGGTGGCCGTCAAAATTTTGCGTTTGCAATCATTCACGCCCTGCCCTTACCACC
>CAZFFM010000226.1:0-5775 GCA_964517425.1 uncultured Ardenticatenales bacterium
TCATTTGAGAGAACTATACCACACTCGGTAACATTTTACATGAATGAATACGGGGGGTTGTCAAATGCATCTCACTATGATATAATCATGTCAAGATAACCTGTAAGCTCGTTGTAAGATTCTTCTAAGGGGTGCGTAACCAATTTTCGTCTTCTCTGTGATATACTTCAGATACCTTTGAAACAATCAATATTCTTAATACATCTGGGAGAGAGAGGATGAGTTTTCTTCGAACGTTATTTGGCGGCAATGAAGAGGAAGTCCCGGTAGTCTTGGCCGGTACGTGCGTCACTCCTGATGCCACACGCTGTGTCCAGTGTGGCATCTGCAGTTACAACTGTCCGGTAGGAATCGATGTACGCGCTTACGCGTTCCGAGGATTGCCTGTAAAAGACTCGACCTGCATCGCCTGTGGAATTTGCATCGAACGCTGTCCGCGCAACACGTTACAATTTGCGGTACCCGAGGAAGACCGGTTTTTCCAGCCGGCATGGGAGAAAGACCCCTTCGAGCAGGTCGAGGCTTACGGCTTGCTGGAAGCACTCGTCAAAACTGGAGCATAACCTGTGCCAAAGCAATACGTGATCATCGGTAATGGAGCTGCAGGATTGAGCGCCGCCGAAGAGATACGCCGGCAGGACAACCATGCGTACATAACCATCGTCTCCGACGAACCATTTCCCTTCTATTCGCGTCCAGGGTTGGCCTACTACCTTCGCGGAGATTTACCGGAGAAACAATTATATAGCCGGCCAGAGGGTCATTATGAGCAGCAAAGGTTCCACCGCATCACGGCACGGGCGACCCAGCTTGACCTGTCCACCCGTCGCATAACGCTTTCTGATGGTCGCGCACTCCCGTACGATGCGCTGCTTATTGCTACCGGTTCTCATGCCGTAAAGCCAAACTTGCCGGGGATTGACCTGCCGGGCGTCATTGCGTTGGACACGATGACCGATGTTCATACCATCATGCGTCTGGCCAAAAAAGCCAGGCGCGCCGTTGTTGTCGGAGGCGGCATCACGGCCCTGGAACTGGTCGAAGGATTGCAGGCCCAGGGCGTGGAAACGCATTACCTGCTACGCAAGGGGCGGTTCTGGTCCAGCCTGCTGAGTGAAGACGAGTCGGACCTGGTTGAAGATCGTTTGATCGAACACGGCATCAAAATCCACAGATTTGAAGAATTGGCAGAAGTCATTGGACAGAGAGGTCGCGTGAAAGGTGTGCGCACCAAGTCGGGCCGCACCTTGCCTTGCGACATCGTCGGCATGGCAATTGGTGTGCGACCGAATATTGCCGTTGTCAAGGGTCCCGATATCAAAACCGATCGTGGCATTCTTGTGGATGACCACCTGCAGACGAATATCGAGGGTGTCTATGCGGCGGGAGACGTCGCCCAAGTACTGGATCGTTGGAGTGGCCAATACAAGCTGGACGTTTTGTGGCCCACGGCGCTGGCAACCGGCAAAGTCGCCGGCGCAAATATGGCCGGAATCCACAAACACTATCGCAAAGCTCCCCCCTTTAACGCGGCCTTGCTCTGCGGCCTGCACATGACCACCATCGGTCAGGTCTCGACCCGCCCCATGGTGGACGAGGAGACCGATTTGGTGGCCCTCTCGCGTGGCACGAGCGAGGTTTGGTTCAGTCCGGCCGGTGGACAATACGCCAGCGTGGTCCGTAGAATTCCTGGTGAATCCCAACGCCTGGTTATGCAAGGCCCGCGCATCATTGGCGCTCTATTGCTCGGAGATCAGACGCTGGCTGACCCACTTCGAGGACTGATCGCGGCCGAAGCGGACATCACCTCGATTCGCGAACGCCTGCTCTCGGATCATCAAACGCCCCTGGCAGATATCCTGGGTCCATTTTGGGAGAACTATCAGAAATCACAAGCGGGCAGAGATAAAGCGCGGGTTGCTACTCAGGTAGGGTCCGTGCCGGATTAAAATCGGCACTGGGTTATCCCTCCAAGCCGCTAAAAGCGGCTGAATTCCCGCCGGGCAGTCGCTTTAGCGACTTTCTCTCGCAGCCAGTGACGGCTTTAGCCCGTCACGGCAAGGTAGCCTGAGCAGTAACAAGTGCGGAACGCGGTGTGAAGAGTGGCTGGATAATCACGAAACACAGACCACCAGATGCCAGGCCCCGAACTTGGCAACGGTCATCCGCACCATGAAGTCATAGTGTTTCAGCCATCGAACAAATATTTGGGGAGGAGAACAGATGACGGAGAGCCGCGAGCTGAAGGCGGCGTGGCTTACGGTATTGTTTCTGGCCGTAGGCTACGTTTTCTATGCGCGTTTTGATACTCCCAGCCCTGGCATTCCCATCGGACATGCCCTGGGCATCACCGGCACATTGCTGATGCTGGCAACGGAGACCCTTTACAGCATTCGTAAGCGAACCAAGTTATTACAATTTGGTCGTCTCCGCACCTGGTTGAGTGTACACATCTACATGGGCATCGTTGGCCCCACGATGGTGCTGATGCACACAGCATGGAAGTTTCATGGTCTGGCCGGCATCACGCTACTCTTGACGGCTGTCGTAGCGCTCAGCGGATTCTTTGGACGGTACATCTATACATCCATTCCCCGAACCATGTCCGGCAAAGCCGTTGAACATCAGCAACTGACCGGGCAGTTGGAGCAGTTGAACAGCCAAATTCAGCGATGGTTGGCCCAAAAGCCGGTGCAGTTGCAAGAGCTGGTGCGGCTGGATGCTAGATCCAAGGCGGAACCGGTCACCGGCAATGCCGGGGCCGTACTCAGCCGTATTTGGGACGATTGGAGCTACCGCAGGGCGTTGAGCCAGTCACTCGGTCAGCTCAGCACGATGGAACGTGCCCAGGTACAGGAAATCAGCGAGTTGCTCCAGAAGCGGCACAGGGTAGAGCGCCAAGCCACTTCTTGGGCGACTGCTCGCACGCTAATGTCCCGATGGCGGGCGGCGCATGTGCCAATTGGCACTGCGCTGTTCACCTCTGTTGCTTTGCACGTCGTCGCTGCGCTTGTTTTCAGCACGTTCTCGCGCTAGTTCAGCGGTACGCGTACCGCCAACATAGAGTATAGCGGACGGCGGCGGATGGAATCGCGCCGCCTGGGTTGGCCGCCCAGGCCCCGTCATTCATGCGGGGCCGTCTGGCGACTGACCGCTATTTTCATAACAGGAGGTCTCAAGTGCGAAAAGATGTTGGTGTCTTTTCCTGGCAAGGGTTCTTGGGTGCCCTGGCCATGTTGCTTTTTGTTGTAGCGGCCGGCTGGGTGCAGGGCGGGCCACTGATTTTTGCTCCCGGCGATGTGAGCGCGCGCCACACCGAAGGAAAATCGCTGCAGGGTGTGACATCCCACGCTGACTTTGAAGGGAAATGTGCAACCTGCCACGCGCTGCCTCTCAGCAGCAAGCACATGACGGACCGGTGCTTGACATGTCACACGAAGGAAGGCGACGACATGCGCACCGGACAGGGATTCCACGGCATGCTCCGGTCTGTGACCGACTGCAAAGCCTGTCACACAGACCATCGCGGGCGTGACTATCCGATCAACGTTCTGTACCGGCCCAATTTTCCACATGAACAGACCGCTTTCTCTCTTGAAGAGCACGAACGCCTGGGCCTTCGTCCCTTCCAGTGCCAGGATTGCCATACCGATGAATACTTGCCCTTTTCTCAAACGCGCTGTGCCGATTGCCACGGCGAGCGCGACCCCTCCTTTATGACCGAACACCGCCAGCGCTTTGGCGATGATTGCCTGACTTGCCACGATGGTACGGGCAAGGTGTTACATTTCGATCACAGCAAGACTCGTTTGCCACTCACCGGTTCTCATGCGAGTCTGAAATGCGAAGAGTGCCATGCCAATCAGCAATTCAAGGGCACGCCAACCGACTGCTACAGCTGCCACGAGAAGGACGACGAGCACAAGGGAGCCTTTGGCACGCAGTGCGAGACCTGCCACCGTCCCACGAAATGGGACGAGGTGACCTTCGATCACAGCCAGAGCAGCTTCCCGCTGACCGACTCGCACACCGATGTGGCTTGCGAAAAGTGCCACGTGGACAAGCAATTCAAGGGCACGCCGGCCGACTGCTATAGCTGCCACAAGAAGGACGACGAGCACAAGGGCTCCTTTGGCACGCAGTGCGAGGACTGCCACCGTCCTACGAAATGGGACGAGGCCACCTTCGATCACAGCCAGAGCAGCTTCCCGCTGACCGACTCGCACACCGATGTGGCTTGCGAAAAGTGCCACGTGGACAAGCAATTCAAGGGCACGCCGGCCGACTGCTATAGCTGCCACAAGAAGGACGACGAGCACAAGGGCTCCTTTGGCACGCAGTGCGAGGACTGCCACCGTCCTACGAAATGGGACGAGGCCACCTTCGATCACAGCCAGAGCAGCTTCCCGCTGACCGGTGCGCACGCTCGGGTCACGTGCAAAGACTGCCACATCAACCAACAATTCAAGGGCACGCCGAGCGACTGTTACAGTTGCCATCAAGGGGATGATACCCATCGCGGCGGTTTGGGCACCGATTGCGCGAAATGCCATCGCACGGATGCCTGGACGCCGTCCACGTTCCTGCACCCGCGGGTACGCGAGCACCTCGGTGGTGGCGAGCACTTCCTGACCTGCGAGCGATGTCATCCACGCAACGATTTCGGCCAATTCACCTGTATGGGGTCGGGTTGCCACAACTCGAACAACCCGACGGGTGAGCCCGGCGAAGGAGGAGGGGGGGATTGAAGAATTGGCGTACCCGTCACAGCGGTTGAAGCGCTGTTCTCAAAATAGGAGGTGTAGCCATGTCTTTACACGATGACATCGCGGAAGTATTGATCACAGAAGAGGAACTCCGCGCCAAAGTCGAAGAGTTGGGGCAAGCGGTTTCGCGAGATTATGCGGGAAAAGATGTCCTGCTGATTGCTGTCCTGAAGGGCGCGACTATCTTTCTCAGCGACCTGATGCGTCAGATTTCCATACCCCACGAGATCGATTTCATGGCTATCTCCAGCTATGAAGGAAAGTCTACGGAATCGACCGGCGTGGTGCGCATCATTATGGACCTGGAAACGAACATCAAGGGCCGCAATGTGCTGATTGTTGAAGACATCATCGATTCAGGGTATACGCTGCAGTACATTGTCGAAAACCTGGAAACACGCCGGCCCGCCTCAATCCACATCTGTTGCTTGCTGGACAAACCTGAACGCCGCGAGGTGGATATCCCGATTGACTATCTGGGATTCAGCATTCCAAACAGCTTTGTTGTGGGCTATGGTTTGGATTACGACAGCATCTACAGGAACTTGCCCTACATCGGGATACTACGTCCTGAGTTGTACGCCGGGTGACGAGGACGTACGGCCAGTTCTCTCCCTTCTCCCACTGCTTGCTGGGGGAGAAGAGGGCCGATAGACCGTCGGCTGCTTCTATTACAGTGCCCATGAACGATTGCGCGCCACCAAGTATGAAAACCGCGTCGAGCGTGGAGCGTGGAGCGTAGAGCGACGGAACACGCAATACATAACACGTTCTGACGACTGACGACTGGCTACTGGCTACTGGCTACTGGCTACTGACGACTGGTTTTCATAATAGCAGGTACGGGCGTGGGCTTGCCCAGTCCCTTATGCGCCGGCCCGTGGAAGGCCGGTCGGGGGTTGCCCCGGTTGCCAGCTTTCTGAAAGTTGGCAACCTTCAGCCACACAACCCCCGGGGGGTGCATTTCAATTCTGGGGGCAGGGTAAGGATTTCACCGCAGAGACAATGG
>CAZFFM010000227.1:0-5769 GCA_964517425.1 uncultured Ardenticatenales bacterium
AGGTCGAATAGAGGTAGGGGGTGTAGGCCTCGAATTCGGCGGCGCAGGTGTCCACGCGGTGATAGATCGGCACGATCCCCAATGCCTCACGTCGCCGCGTCACCTCCCCCTCGGTAGGGGCAACCCCTTGCGGTTGCCCGTCTTGCGGTTGCCCGTCCTGCGGTTGTCCCGTTCTCAACAGCCGGGCAAGTGCTGCATCGGAAAGCCCGTACCGTTTGGCCTCGCGCAGCAGGTCGGCCGGCAGCGTCTCCAGCGTATGCCCGGCCAGCCGGCGTTCCATCTCGATGATCTGTTGCATCTGGTCGAGGAACCAGGGGTCAATTTGCGTCGCGCCGGCGATTGCCTCGATGGAGATTTCCTCGCGCAGCGCGTCGCCGATCTGGAAGATTCGTTCGGGCGTGGGCACGGCCAGTTGTCGCAATCGCTCTGCGGTGGTGAGGGATTCGCCTAGCGTGTCCAGGCCCACGCGGTCCTGTTCCAGCGAGCGCAGGGATTTCAGCAGCGCCTCTTTGAACGTGCGCCCGATAGACATCACCTCGCCGACCGATTTCATGTGCGTGGTCAGCGTGCGGTTCACGCCGGGGAACTTCTCCATCACCCAGCGAGGCACTTTGACAACGATGTAGTCAATCACCGGCTCGAACGAAGCGGGCGTCTTGCGGGTGATGTCGTTGGGGATTTCGTCCAGCGTGTAGCCGACGGCTAGCAGGGCGGCGATCTTGGCGATAGGGAAGCCGGTCGCTTTCGAGGCCAGTGCGGAGCTGCGGCTGACGCGCGGGTTCATCTCGATGATCACCACGCGGCCCGTCTGCGGGTGTACGGCGAACTGGATGTTGGAGCCGCCGGTTTCCACGCCGACGGCGGAGATGACGCGGCGGGCTTGGTCGCGCAGGCGCTGGTACTCCTTGTCGGTCAGCGTCTGTGCCGGCGCGATGGTGATACTGTCGCCGGTGTGAACGCCCATGGGGTCGAAGTTCTCGATGGAGCAGACGACGACGAAGTTGTCGGCACGGTCGCGCATCACCTCCAGCTCGAACTCTTTCCAGCCGAGGACCGATTCTTCCAGCAGCACCTGGCTGACCGGGCTTTCGCGCAGGCCCTGCTCGACCGCCGGCACCAGCTCGTCCGGCGCGTAGACGACGCCCCCGCCCCCGCCGCCCAGGGTGAAGCTGGGGCGCACGATGAGGGGGTAGCCGAGCCGTTCGGCCACGTCACGGGCTTCTTCGACCGAAGTGATCACGTCGCTGCGAGGCACGTCCAGGCCGGCTTCGAGCATTGCCCGTTTGAAACGTAGGCGGTCTTCGGCCAACAGCATGGCCTGCAGTCGCGCGCCGATCAGCTCTACGCCGAACTGGTTGAGGACGCCCGATTCGGCCAGCTCCACCGCCAGGTTCAGCGCGGTCTGCCCGCCGACAGTGGGGAGCAGCGCGTCGGGCCGTTCGGCGCGGATGATCTGCTTGAGCATGTTGACGGTCAGCGGCTCGATGTACGTGCGGTCGGCCATCTCCGGGTCGGTCATGATCGTCGCCGGGTTGGAGTTGACCAGCACGACCTGGTAGCCCTCGCGGCGCAGCGCTTTGCACGCCTGCGTGCCGGAGTAGTCGAACTCGCAGGCCTGCCCGATGACGATGGGGCCGGAGCCGATGATCAGGATTTTCTTGATGTCAGTTCGTTTGGGCATGTGAGTTGCTTTCGTTGTGCGGTTGTGGTAGAATAATCAATCAGTCACGAATGGTACGAGTTTCTTGTTTTCTGGGCAAGAAAATCTCTGCCACGAATTTCACTAATTTTCACGAATTTTTCTCTTTATTCTTTTTTCGTGTCAATTCGTTCAATTCGTGGCGAGAATCATTTTTGGTTCTGGCTTGTCCGGGTTAGGAACGTAAAGATGAAAACTTATCACGTGCGGGCGCGGTGTCCGAACGATTTTCACCATAGAAATCCTGGATGAGCGTCCGGTCGGCTTCTCCATCGCCGTGCCCGAGCTGGCAATCTATACATTTGGCAAGACCGAAGAGCAGGCGATTGAGAGAGCACTGGCCCAGGGTGAATACAAGACTTTTAACTCGATGGAAGACATGCTCGATTTTCTTGAGAAGCGTCCAACGAATAACCCCTCCTAGTTGGAAACCACTGCCCTCATTGCTTCTCTTGCTGCTGGGATGTGTATCTCCTTGTGCCAACGTGGCCACCGGTTACGTTCTGTGGCCGGGCGCATTGTGATTCCTGGATGTGCCAAGTGGACGACCGGATAGGTCGTGCCACCGATGGAGAGTTCCTTCACATCTCCACCTAGCAGGGCATTTCGCTGTTTCTGTCCCGTCACATTCTGCAAGACTCCCGCAACTTCGCTGCCCAGGGTGATGATAACTTGTGGTTGCGCGATTCGCAGCTCCTCTTCCAGCCACGACAGCCCTTGTCGTGCATACTCCTCAAAATGGCTGCGGGTTTCGTGAGGTGGCCACGGACAATCTAAACGCCGGTACTTGGCCAGATGCCCTTCCTTAAACAGGAAGACACGGACGATATCTGTAATCCAGCACTGTTCACGTCTCAATCGCAGTGGTTTGAGGTAGGCTTGGACTAGCTCGTAGCCGCTATTGACGGTGCGTACGCGTTGCCCATCGAAGTAGCACTCAGGGGAAAAGGGGCCGCAATTGTCTCCGACAGGCACATCACGTTCCGACTGAATTGCAGCAAAGCGTGCAGACGGATAGGCACCAACGATGAAAACACCTTTCTCGGCTATGTCGAGAGGCACTACAGGTTGAATGGGATTGCCATAGATATACTGGTAAGGTTCTGGTAGAGACAAGCTGTCTTTGTAGCTTGCAAACAGTCGTTGCTGGAACTTCCTAACACTTGGTGGTACTTTTTTCATCATCTTGTTTCCTCTGCTCGCCGAAGGTCTCTATGCTGAGGCAACGTAGGTGGAAACGGATCGCTCGACCAATACAATCGGTTCTAGCCAGGCTCCGCAGGTGGGTGTTCTCCCATCGTATAAAGTATACGCCGCAAATTGACCAAGCCCTCTCTGTTCAATCGCAATGCTTCCACTGTAGCGCGTCCTGTGGGAGTCAATCCAATGATAAGAGTAAAGTCTTCATTCCAGGCAAAGTGGTCACGCCACCGCTGCTGCCTTGGATGGTACAGAGGCACGAGATCGCCAGTAATCGAATCGTTTCCTTTGACTTTGGTGTACTTATGATTGTTGCATCCCTGGCAAGCGAGTGCCAAATTGTCCAGCGTCGTCCTACCGCCCTGAGAGCGAGGGATGATGTGTTCGACACAAAAGGATTGCATAGCAAAACGTGCCTGGCTGCGACAATATTCGCAACAGCCTCCAGCACGCTCTGCTACCACCTGTCTTTGTTGGGCAACAATGCGCGATTCAGACATAAGTAGGAGGCCGAATACCCAAGGTTCCCATCAAGTCTGCAAGTGTAGTCCGACGCAGACGTGCCAGTTCTGCCAAATACCCCAGCCGCCGAGCTTCGATCTCCTCAATTTGATCGGTCAGACGCAGCAATTCTTCGTACTCGTCAGAAGAAAGCGTTTCATCTCGTCGTTTGGCAGTCAATTCGTCGTATCGGTTCTGAATTGTCACAGGGATCCCTTGATTAATCTTGCGCAAAAGCCTGGCTTCAGCACGTGGCAAGCTGGGTGCTTGGTGTTGTGCTCGCAAGGTAATGACTCGATACGTGAACTGTTCCAGTTCAGACTGACTGAGCTGACCGGCAGCTTTTAGCAAATCCTCTGTAGACAATTGTCTCTCCACTTGAACAACAGGCATTTCTATCTCCTCCAACGACTATTCGCTTTTCCTGATTAGCTACAGCAATTCTATCGCGGTGAGTCGCAATTGGCAAATCTTTTCTCCGCAAACAAAGACGATGATCGGGTTTTTCTCGATGTCAGTTCGTTTGGGCAGGTAAGTTGCTTTATTGAGTTTGAAAATCGCGAGTCCCGTCAGTTCCGTTTCGGACAAAGCCTTCTTGTACAATCCCTGCACCTGCCACAATCCGCTCCGGCGGATTTTCGACTTTGGGGAGTACAATCCCAGCCAATTCCCCACTCCCACCTCCCTGCCTTTTAAGAAACTGCAACTGCTTGCCAATCGGTAGCCCCTTCAGGGGAATCTCGTAAGAAGCCAGGTGCGGCAACAAGTATTGACGGTACCGCTCTCCGGCCAGGATGATGAAATGATCGTGTTGCAGGTCAAAGTCTCTTTTGAGTTGCTCGATAACTTTGCCGGCCCAAGCCTTTCGCTCACCGGCTCTCATCTTGTTGAGCGTCATATCGTACGGTTCGATCTCCTCGTCAAGGTCTACCAACCCATATTTCGCAGAAAGGATGAGTATGCGATCCGGACTGAGTTTTCGGGCATATTGTAGGCTCAGCTTGAAGAGCGTGCTGGTATACAATTCTACTGCCCTTGCCCTGGATGAGCGTTTCTTGCTTACACATGGTATGAGCGCGACCTTTTTCATTGGGCCTCCTCGGTGTTTGGTTAGCCCTCCCTGGAATAGAACGCAGATGACGCTGATAACGCAGATTTTCGCTGACTTTTTGATATTCACTGCGTTCATCAGCGGTAAATCTGCGCAATCAGCGTTCTATTTTCTGGATACCTGAACGTTTACGGTGTTCGGTCAGGTTACTGAACATTCGGCGTTCTGTTGAAGTGTGATGTGTACAAAAGTATAATTCTGCCGGGGAGAATTATACTTTCAGGGCGAAAAGTATAATTTCCTCCACAAAACCAAGATTCTTGTAGTGGCACCTCTACCCCCTCTCCATCATCCCCACGAATTTCGTGAACAAATAGTCCGCGTCGTGGGGGCCGGGGGAAGCCTCCGGGTGGTATTGCACGCTGAAGGCCGGCAACTCTCGATGGCGCAGACCCTCGCAGCAGTTGTCGTTCAGGTTGACGTGTGTGACTTCCACCGCTGCCGGCAGGCTGTTCGGGTCCACGGCGAAGTTGTGGTTGTGGCTGGTGATCTCCACCTGTCGCGTGTCCAGCCGCTGTACCGGCTGGTTCCCTCCGTGGTGACCGAATTTCAGCTTGTACGTACGCGCGCCCAGGGCCAGGCCCAGAATTTGGTGGCCCAGGCAGATGCCGAAGACCGGCACGCGCCCCAGCAATTGCCGCACCGCCTCGGCGGCGTAGGGCACGCCTCCCGGGTCACCCGGGCCGTTGGAGAGGAAGACGCCATCCGGCTCCAGCGCGAGCACGTCGGCCGCCGGGGTACTCGCCGGCACGACCGTCACGCGGCAGTCGTGCGCCACCAGCCGCCGCAGGATGTTCTGCTTCACACCAAAATCGTAGGCCACCACGTGGTGCGTTGCCGCCGGCGATTCTCCCGCCGGCAACACCCACTCGGCAGGCCCAGGATCGGCCCACTCATAGCGTGCGGCGCAAGTCACCTCGCGGACCATGTCGCGCCCCACCAGGCCAGGCCAGGCTCGCGCTTTGGCGACCAGTACATCGCGGTCGTCATCCTCCGTGGAGATGATCCCGCGCATGGAGCCGTGCTCGCGCAGTCGCCGTGTGAGCGCACGGGTGTCCACCTCGGCAATACCGACGACACCGTGTGCGGCCAAGTAGGTCGCCACGTCCGTCTCCGCACGCCAGTTGCTCACCCGCCGGCTCAGCTCGCGGACGACGAAGCCTTCCACCCAGGGGCGAGTACTCTCCACGTCCTCGTCGTTCACGCCGTAGTTGCCGATGTGCGGGTAGGTCATCACCACAATCTGGCCTTTGTACGA
>CAZFFM010000228.1:0-5708 GCA_964517425.1 uncultured Ardenticatenales bacterium
GTTGTTCTTTGTGCCTTCGTGTCTTCGTGGTTCATTTGAGAGAGTTGCCGCACAAAAATATGACGCACACCCCAAGAATCCGTTTAGAGTGGCAGACAAAACTTGCCAGAACTGCGGTTTCGTGTTAGAATTTTGGGGGTGAGGGGAAGTGTCGGAATTGGCAGACGAGCGTGACTTAGGATCACGTGGAGAAATCCGTGAGAGTTCGAGTCTCTCCTTCCCCACCTGTGAATCTTTTGGGGATGGATTGCATAGTGTGTTACACGGAAAAGCTAGGAGTGCAATTGTGACTGAGACAGTGAAGGAATTTACCGAACGAACGTATGGGAAGTTGGGGTCAGGCGCGGAAGCAATATTCATCCATAACCGGGTTGTGCTTGCCAATGAGGCACTGGCTCAGATGGGCATTCTGTTTGAAGACACAGCCACCATAGATTGTGGCACATTGGCTCCCAATCGTCACTACGTACGCTTCTACGACAATGAAGACCGGCACGTCATCGTGGTCGAGTTCGACGACAACCTGCAAATGCTCGTAGAATATCATTCTCACCTGGCGGAGTGGATCGGTGAGGAAGAGTATTTCAACATCCCTTGGCATGCCGGTGGCGCTGTTTCAT
Organism: uncultured Ardenticatenales bacterium; assembly: GCA_964517425.1. Classification (GTDB taxonomy): domain Bacteria; phylum Chloroflexota; class Anaerolineae; order Ardenticatenales; family JAADHH01; genus JAADHH01. The sequence continues at coordinate 621 of CAZFFM010000228.1, forward strand.
TCTAGCAGCGTGCTGATCACCGTTGCCGGCGAGACTCTCAGGGTGATGCCTTGTCCGGTAACGAAAGACTTCGCCGCTTCGTCGTGCAGGTCAAAGTGTAATGTCTCGCCCCCGACAACTCGAACGGCAACTTGGTAGTCCTTTCCGCGGAATGTACATTCTTGCACCACGCCATGAATCGTGTTGTCGTCCGTCTGTGGCGCTGAACTGGGCGTCGCAGTCTGGGCAAGCAAAACAAGAACGCGCGCATTCGCAGGCCATTTCTTCGGTCCCTCCGTCGTCATGCGGCCGGCACCAGTTTGCACCACGGATGGCGGCCCAGATTCGACGACTCGCCCCGGCAATAGATTGGTCAGTCCCAAGAAGCGCGCTACGAACTCGTTAGCCGGCCGGCGATAGACGGCCTCCGGCGTGCCCGCCTGCTCAATCCGGCCTTCGTGCATGATGAGCACGCGGTCGGCGAGAGCGAAGGCTTCTTGCTGGTCATGCGTAACGTAAATTGCCGTTTGCCCAACCCGTTGCAGGATGTCGCGCAATTCGACCAGCAGCCGCTCGCGCAACGCGCGATCCAGGGCCCCCAACGGCTCGTCGAGCATGAGCAATTGGGGCCGGGGAGCGAGGCTGCGTGCCAGGGCCACACGCTGGCGCTCTCCGCCGGACAGGCGGTTCACGTCCCGCCCCTCAAATCCGGTCATTCCAACCAGGTCCAGCATCTCGGCAACGCGCCGCTCGATTGCACCGTCCGCGAGACTTTGCATGCGCAGCCCAAAGGCTACATTCTCGAACACATTCTTGTGGGGGAAGAGCGCATACTCCTGGAACATCAGGCCAAAGCCCCGGCGATGGGGCGGCACAGCGGCCAGGTCCCGGCCATCGAAGAACACCTGACCGGCATCGGGCACCTCCAGGCCGGCGATGACGCGCAACAGCGTCGTCTTGCCACTGCCGCTGGGGCCGAGCAGCGAGAGAATCTCTCCTTCGTGAAGGGAAAAACTCAATTCCCGGAGAATCTGCGTCCCCTCAAACCACTTGGAGATGTCTCGGATTTGTAGAATCATAGGGGTCAACCGTTGCTTGTGGCTGTTATGAAAACCAGTCGTCAGTAGTCAGTAGTCAGATGTCAGGTGTCAGGTGTCAGATGTCAGTCGTCAGAACGTGTTCCGTGCCGCTCGCCCATTGAAAATTGAAAGTTGACATTTGATCGTTGACCATTGCGCCCTGCCATTTTCATCGTTGGTGGCGCGTGCTGTTCATGGTGTCTGCTGATCTGAAAAGCCGTTTGATTATACCCCGCCCGGCCCGCTTTGGCAAGCACCTTCAGAATTCCCCCACGCCGGCGGCGCGAAACCGCTCGATGGCCACGAAGCCGACCGTACAAACGAGCATCAGCAGCGTACTCATGGCCAGCGCCTGCCCATAGTTGCGCGCGCCGGGCTGGCTGAGCAGGCGGAAGATGGCTACCGGCATGGTGGGCACCTGCGGTCGGGCGATGAAGATCGTCGCGCCGAACTCGCCCATGCTGATCGTAAAAGCGAAGGCGGCACCCACCAGCAGGGCCCGTCCGACAATCGGCAGGTCAATCTCCCACCAGACGCGACGCGGTGCGGCGCCCAGCACGGCAGCCGCCTCCCGCAGGTGCGGGTGAATGCCGCGCAAGGCCGGCAGAATGCTGCGCACGACGAACGGGAAGGCCACGAGGGTATGCGCCAGGGGAATCAGCAGCGGCGAGGTGCGCAGGTTCAGCGGCGGATGGCCCAAAGCCACGATGAAGCCGAAGCCCAGCGTCACCGCCGACGTCCCCAGCGGCAACATGAACACCGGATCGAGCAGCGCGTGCAGGGTGCCCCTCTCCCGCGCCAACAGATAGGCAGCGATAAGCCCCAGGGCCAGACCCAGGATCACCGTTACGCCGGCAAAGCCGAGCGAATTGCGCACGGCCTCCAGCGGGGGCACAAAGGTAATCGAGCCGCGCAGATTCACGCCGAGGGCACGGTAGGAGTCGAACGAGTAGCCGGATTGGCCAACCGAGAAGGAACGCTCGGCGAGGGCAGCCAGCGGGGTGACCAGCAAAAGCAACATGAACGCCACGTTGACCAGAACGCCAACCCATTCGCGGCCATTTGCGGGCTGGCGTTGCGCGGCCTCTCGCGATTGCAGGCGCAAAGGCACGGTGCTGCGCGCTTGCAGACTCGTGTAGACCCACATCAGGGCGAAGGTTGCCACGATTTGGGCCAGGGACAAGGCCGCTGCCACCGGCAGGTTGAATAGGTGCGCCGCCTGGCGGTAGATCTCCACTTCCAGCGTGGCATAGCGAGGGCCGCCCAGAATGAGGATCACACCGAAACTGGTGAAGCAGAAAATGAAGACGAGCAGGCTGGCGGCAGAGATGGCCGGCATGAGCAGGGGCAGGGTCACGTGCCGGAACGTACGCCAGCGACCGGCGCCCAGGGTGTGCGCAACTTCTTCCACCTGCGGGTCCAGGTTGGCCCAGAAGCTGCCCACGATGCGCAACACGACCGTGTAATTGTAGAAGATGTGGGCCAAGAAGATGGTCCACAGAGTGTGTTGCAGATTCAAAGGGGGGGCGTCCAGTGCAAACAGGCGCATGAACATGACGTTGATCCAGCCGCGCGGCCCCAACAACGCGCTGAAGGCCACGGCGACGACGATCGTGGGCAGCACAAAAGGCACGGTGGTCATAGCCTGGAGCAGTGCTTTGCCGGGGAAGCGGAAGCGGGCAAACACGTACGCTCCCGGGAAAGCCAGCACCAACGTCAGCAACGTGGAAACGGCCGCTTGCCACGTCGTAAACCAGAGAGTGCGCAGGTAATATGAGGTGCCAGCCAGCTTGCGCAGCGAATCCAGCGCCCAGCGCCCCTCCGGACGTAGGCTCAGCCGGAAGATGGAGAGCAGCGGGTAGAAATAGAAGAGGGCCAAAAAGGCGAGCGGAAAAAGATAAAGAAGAACAGGGAGAGAGAAGGCTTCGCGCATTTTCAGCGGCTTCTCTCTCCCTGTCAGGCGGAAGATCACCGTAGTACCGTCTCCGTCCAGGCCTCAATCCACTTTTCGCGATTCTGTTCGATCTTCCCTGCCGGCACGATGGCCGGCTGGGAGGGTACCTGGGCGAATTGGAAGACGTCCGGCAGGCTGGCCTGCTCATTGGCCGGAAAAACCCACATCTGCAAGGGAATGTCTTCCTGGAAGGCGGTGCCTAGCATGAAATCCACGAACTTCTTGGCCAGCGCTTGATTCTTGCTGCCCTTCAGGATGCCGACGAACTCGACCTGGCGGAAGCATGCTCCTTTGCCCAAGACGTTGCCGGTCGGTGGTTCTGTGTATTTGCCTTCGCTGAAGAAGACCTCGGCGGCGGGGCTGGTCGCGTAGCTGACTACGACGGGGCGGTTGCCATCGCTGGCGGCCGAGAACTGGCCCCAATAGGCGTCCTCCCAGCCGTTCGTGACCAGTACGCCGTTTTCCTTCAATTTCGTCCAGTAAGCGAGGTAGCCGTCCTCGCCGAAGTGTCCCACCGTGGCCATCAGAAACGAGAGACCGGGCGAAGATGTAGCCGGGTTCTCCACCACCGTGAGGTCTTTGAAGTCGGGTTTGACCAGGTCTTCCAGGGTTTGCGGAGGGGCCAGGCCCTTCTTCTCAAACCAGGCCTTGTCGTAGTTCAGGCAGACATCGCCAAAGTCAACCGGGGTCAGCCGGTGTTCGTGGTCGGCCTCCAGAGCGTCCGGGATGTTTGCCAACTCCGGCGATGCATAGGGCACAAAAATGTCTGCCTTGATGGCGCGGCTGAAGAATGTGTTATCCACGCCGAAGAAAATGTCGGCCAGGGGGTTGTCCTTGCTGAGGATCGCCTGGTTGAGAGCCGCGCCGGCGTCGCCCGACTTGAGGATTTCCACTTTGGCGTTGTTCGCCTGTTCAAATTGGGCGACGACCTCTTCGCTGGCCGCGAAGCTGTCGTGGGTCATCAGGGTCAGTTTCGTCGGTGGGGCCGGCGTGGCTCCAGCACACGATGTGGTAATGAGGACAACAGACAACAAAAGAGCAAAGATCACAAACCGGTTTTTCATGTTAACCTCCTTTGATTTTAGATCGAACAAGGGCCTTTTCCAATTCGGCCACACTCACCACGAAGAGACAAAGATCGGCGATGTACGCCGCCGTCTACGATATCTTGTGCAAACACAACAACCGTCCCCTGCGCAGGTGCACTTCGGCCCGTTCGGCGGTCATCACGTTGCTCACCCCTCGGCTGGATCCCAGGTGCAGCGCTTCGTCGCGCAGGGGGTACTCTAGCCCTGATGTGGACACGCCTTCAGCGTCGCGATCGATGGGGAGGAGGGAGACCAAGTCACCGGAATGGCCGTGCAGGGTGATGGCGTCGCGCACCAGCCGGATTTCCTGCCCGTCTGCGATCAGGCGCACGTCCAGGCCGGCGAATTCCGGACGGAGCAGCAGTAACACGTTCGCCAGTGTATGATCGGGACGGTCGCCCCACGCAGCCAGGATGGTCATGCGGTTCGGTGAAAGACTGGCCGCATGGAGCAAGGCCAGTTCCAAATCGGTCTCGTCTTTGCGCGTGGGATAAGCGATGAGGCGAGCGCCGGCTTGCTCCAGTTTCTGCCGCGAATTGGCGTCCAGCGAGTCGAAGTCGCCGATGACGATGTCGGGGGTGCGGCCCCAGGCAAGGGCGTGGCGCGCGCCGCCATCGGCAGCAATGACTAGGCTAGCCTCGGACAAGTCGCACGGTGCAGAGTCTCCGTTGGCCACAATTACAATGTGCATAGTTGTTGTTCGCCTTCACAATAAAAAAAGCCACGACTGGGTGTTTCCTGTCGCGGCTTTTGTCTCAAAAGTAGTCTTCTTCCTCCGCTGGCATTACCCAGATCAGGTTCAAGGGTCAATGGTGGCGACCATCCTCTCAGCCCGACGCCTTCGGGCTCCCCTGGGATCAATTCGACGTGTTATTCTATTGTTGGGTCAAGTGTAGCACACGTTGGGCGATCTGTCAATTCTGATTGGTGTGCGGGTGTCCGTCATTTTTTTGCACGGCAACGCACCTTCTCGCAAGGAATGAACCAC
>CAZFFM010000229.1:0-5670 GCA_964517425.1 uncultured Ardenticatenales bacterium
ATGTAATGGACTTAAAAAACGGAGAAGCATAAGAATGATGACAAATCCCGAACCTCCACAACCACATCAGCCCACAATGCTTTCTTTTGCCAGGGATCTTCCCAATATCTGTTCGCTTGCAGGCCTGTTATGTGCCGTGCTTGGTATTTACTACGCTATTTTGGGCAATTTCCCTGTTGCGATAATTGGAGTTCTGTGGGCTGTTCTATTTGACTGGGCTGACGGAATCGTTGCTCGTCAAATGACGGGGCGAACAGATCACCATCGGGCTTTTGGAGGACAGCTTGATTCGCTGATAGATATTGTAAGTTTTGGAATATTCCCGGCCGTGTTTCTCTTAAGCTATGGTAAGTTCAGTCCATGGTTCCTACCGGGAGCATTTCTTATTGTCGCCACCGGCGCTATACGATTGAGTTACTTCAATATTTTCGGACTGATTGACGATAAAACCTACATGGGGCTGGCATTAGACAACAATGTTATTATTCTTGCTTTTGTGTTTTTGTTTGAAGGCTTTATTAATCATACAATTTTTTCAATAATCCTTTATGCACTATTGATGGTATTTCTGATGTTTAATTTAGCCCCTGTACGAACGCCTAAATTTGCCGGAAAATGGTTTTATGTTCTTATCGTCTACACATTAGCATTGACAGTTATCTACGGCTTGCTGTGCTTTAACAGAGTTTAAAGGATGGGGCCAACCTCAGTAACCAACCTCAGTAAGCGGTATGGAGCATTTAGATATGCTGATGACACGCAGCGACATTGCTCAAAATGAGTTGCACCTATCAGATGAGGAGCGAAGGCGCGTATCAAAAGCAGACAAACTACTTTTACGACGAGCCAAGCAATTCTACAAGTCTATTCAGAGTATCGCTGATTTATCTAGTTGGCGGTGTGACGAGAACGTACCCGCAACACACTGGTGGTGGTATCTCGATGTAATCGTGCAATTACCAGCACGTCGGGAACTATTACCACAGTCCGCTTCACCTAGTTTGGAATTGTCCCGTGTCGGTGTTTAGCTCATCAGGTATGCGTCCGCTAACCACGGGTTAGAGCCAACCGTTAGGCGGACGAAGCCGATGAAACGCACAAGAAGATTAGCGACGGAAAGGGCATCGGTTCGCAACTCGTAAAGCAGGAGTTGGCCAAGGCCCATCGCCTCAGCAAGCCGTTGCGACTTCGGGTGCTTCGAGAGAGCCGTGCCCGCGCTCTCTACGAGCGGCTGGGGTTCACTGTGTGTGGGGAGACCGGAACGCAATTCTGGATGGAAGCCGTCTAACAGGCCGCTGGCAGCCGACAGCCCAACCGGAGGATCCCTGTGCAGGAGTTGCAGGGTGACGCGCAGTCCTGCTGCATTGGGCTGCGCAGCGAGAGCCAAACACTGAAAACAAAATGTGAACATGGATTTGCTCCCACGTTAGGAGCGTGATATAATACGGGCATACGCATCATCTCTCACGAAGCCCTAAGAGAATATTGCCTACATCCGCTTTGTGGGAAGCCATGAGGAGTATGACCGGATAGATGCGGCGACTCCATGCGCGGAGCTCGGCATTCCAGCAGAAGTGCTGATGCAGCCATACGAATACAGGCAAGCGGCGTGAGAGGGTACACGTCAGTCCGACCGCGCGGCAGCGGAAGGGGAGCGTTGAGGCATCTCTGTCTGTACGTAAATTGTGAGGAGTGATGCATAAAGGGTGTGAGGCTTGTTGTACGCATCACAGTTTATGCTTTTGTAGATAAAGGAGTGTGAACATGGCTAGTTTAGGGCCTATGGAACTGATCATCATTTTGGTGATCGTGATCATTGTTTTTGGTGTGGGCCGCTTGCCCGAAGTGGGCGGTGCTTTGGGGAAGGGTATTCGTGAGTTTCGACGTGCCTCTGATGGAGCGGACGAAGAAGAGAAGCCGTCGCCGGCCCCAGTTGCTGGCAACGAAAGCAAAGGGGCATAAGAAATAGCCGGTCAGGTGCTGTCCCCCTTGCCCGCCATAAAAAGATGCTGGGGGATCTCATTCTACTCCCCTGAGAATTTTTTTGGGACTGGGGGGGCGGCAACGGCTGCTGCTTTGAAAACAGTCGTCAGTAGCCAGATGTCAGATGTCAGAACGTGTTGCGTGTTGCGTGCCGCTCGCCCATTGAAAATTGAATTTTGACCGTTGATCATTGCCCATTGCGCCCCGCGATTTTCATCGTTGGTGGCGCGTGCCGTTCATGGGGACTGCTCTGAAAATAGTACGCCCGGGTTGTCATTGCGAACGGTTTGCGTCAGGCGTCACATTTTATGTTTTCACGCGCACGCTTGGCACACCATCTCGTCCGCCGTCCGATTATGTATCTCCGGTACTGGACTCTGGCATTTTTCTGTTTTGGCCACGGATTACACCGATTTTCACGGAAAAAACCCAGAAATCTGTGCAAATCCGTGCCATCCGTGGCTGAAAATGCCCATGTTACACGGTCAAAATGATTTTCGCCAGACTCCAGTCCGGTAATACAGGACCGATAAGAATCGCTGACTGACCACGTACCCTATGAAACAACTTTGCATTCACGGACATTTTTATCAGCCATCCAGGGTGGACCCATTTACAGGACGCATCCCCAAGGAACCGGGGGCGACGCCTTTTCATGACTGGAACGAACGAATTCTTGCGGAGTGCTATGCTCCCAATGCACGATTAGGAAACTTTCGCGGCATAAGCTTCGATGTTGGCCCCACTTTGATGTCCTGGCTGCAACAACACGCTCCCGGGACATACCACAGAATCTTGTTCGACGATCGGATCAACATTGACCGCTACGGGGTTGGAAACGCCATTGCTCAGCCCTACAACCATACCATACTGCCCCTGGCCACTGCAAACGACAAAGAACTGCAAACCTCCTGGGGCATTGCCGATTTTCAGCACCGTTTTGGCCGGCTTCCAGAAGGAATGTGGCTGCCCGAAACGGCAGTCGACGTAGATACGTTGGAAATTCTCGTGGACTATGGAATTGCCTTCACCATTCTCGCTCCGTGGCAAGCAGCAGACCATGATCTGGACGTGACCGTCCCCTACCGCGTCCTACTTCCGTCAAAACGTTCGATTGTCGTTTTCTTTTATCAGGGCGATCTGTCTGGCAGTATTTCCTTTGATCCGGGCACGACGGCCAATGCTGACGCCTTCATAACCGAAACGCTTTTACCCCGCTACCCCGAAGACCACGACTACGATCCACTCATCCTGGTGGCAAGCGATGGCGAATTGTACGGACACCACAAGGAGTGGCGCGACAAGTTTCTCGAATACCTGCTGAACGGAAGCTCGGCAAAGGCCGGCATCTCCACGACCTACCCCGCTCGCTATTTGTTACATCACCCAGTTCAGGACGAAGTGCGTGTGTTGGAGCAGACGTCCTGGAGTTGCCACCACGGCGTGGAGCGCTGGCGAGGAGATTGCGACTGTTGCGCCGGAGATGGCAATTGGAAGGAATATCTGCGGGCCGGGCTGAATGGTTTGGCGACCGTTTTTGACGAATTGTTTGATGACTATTGGCAGGCGAAAGGCATCCCCCCAAAAAAGGTGCGCCTCAATTACATAGAGGTGCTTCTGGGGAAGCAGCCTGTGGATACATTTGTCCAGGGTCTGTTGCAGCGCACGTTCAATTGGGCAGAAGCACGTCGCGCGCGTCTTTTGCTGGAGGCTTTCTACAACCGGCAACGTATGTACACCAGTTGCGGCTTCTTCTTTGATGACCCGTCCGGTCTGGAGGCGCGCTACAATATTGCCTCTGCTGCACGAGCCGTAGACCTTGTGGACCAGGCCTTAGGAATCTCCCTGGAGCGTCATCTCTTGCCCTCCCTCAGACGGGTGCATAGCCAGAAGACAGGAGAGACGGGGGAAGATGTCTACATTGATATTCTCGTAGATCATCATCGTCGCTAACAGTTTGGTAGAAAAGAAAAACCTGACAGGTTTCTAAAACCTGTCAGGTTTTAGGTTTGAAGGTTACGGGTTTCCGGCAAGCGAGACCTGGACGAATTGCAAGTATATTGTTCCGTGCCCATCCAGGTAAATGTCCATTCGAGCATCCAGCCCCTCTGGATAGACTGCATACCACCCCGCTTTGAAGGGCGCGAATTCTGCTGCATACTCTCCCAATTCTGGCTTCGTCCCGGTGCGTCCGGTGATATGGAAGGTGCTGTCTTGAATGGGTAAGGCCCACACAGTCACCGGCCAATCCTTGTGACCGGGCATGGTCACGCGGATGACGGAGAAGGGCTCCCGCGTATCTACGGTGCCGTTCGTATTGCTGATTACGCTGCCTTGCCACGCTGTGGTGACCACCGGTGGCTGGTTATCCGTAGGTGGCACCTCCGGTGCGCAGGTCGTGCAGGGCGGCGGCACTTCTGGCGGCGGTGCGCAGGTCGTGCAAGGGGGCGGTGGTGGCGGCGGACAACCACCACAACCACCAGCGGCAGGTATGTAGCCTGGCCCAGACGTTGGGGGCGGCACCGGGTTGCCCTGGTACGCGCCGGGGATGACCAATTGCTGGCCCGCGTATACCCATCCGTTGTTGGATAGTCCGTTGGACTGCGCCAAAGCCCACGGGTTGATGTTGAACCGGTAGGCAATGCTATTCAAGGTGTCGCCCTGCTGGCAAATGTAGTAGGTGGCCGGTCCCGCCGGTGCGGTCGGTGCCCCATACGCCGGCGGAGCCGGTGCGTGGGCCCCATCGGGGATGATTAGGCGCTGCCCAGCATATAGCCAGCCGTCTGGGGCGATGCCGTTTGCCTGCGCCAGAATGTCTGCGGGAACGCCGAATCGCCAGGCGACAGAGTAGAGTGTGTCACCCCATTGGACAATGTAGTACTGCATACTTACCGGTTGGACAACAGGTACGGGAGCACTGCCATTTGGAATGATCAAAGCTTGGCCAACCCATATCCAGGTGTTGGAGAGCCCGTTTGCTTGCATTAGTGCGTCGACCGATGTCCCATGGTTGCGGGCAATGCTGTATAGCGTATCCCCCGCTTGCACAATATAGTTGCCGGCAGGAGACGGTGGCGCAACAATAGCAGTTGTCGGAATCAGCAAGCCTTGTCCAGAATAGATGAGTGTGCTGTGCAAGCCATTCGCTGCCATCAGGGCCTGTACCGTAGTTCCATTGTGCCAGGCGATGGAGAAGAGGGTCTCGCCAGGTTGCACAATGTGGATGTTGGGTCCTGATGCAGGTGGAGCTGCTGCCGCACTCGTCACGGCCAACACAGAGGCCGAAAGCAGTACGACCAGCATGAGTATGAAGAATCGTTTCGTTTTTGCCATGCTTCCACCACCTTCATCGATTGTGGTTTTACATTTCTCCTCATATAATACTACAAATTCATGGAAATGTCAAGTGACTATAACGTTTATTTAAGGGTAGTTTTATGAGCCTTTAACGTATGTTTCATGGTGTCCTTTACGGTTAAATTTAACATAGAATGTTTTGGCGCCGAAAAGTGCTTTGGCCTAGAGCCAACACGCGCGTCACCAGGAATGAGAATAGTGTAGAGCGACAGAACATGCCATACGCAACTCCGTTCAGCACTATTTTACAATTGGCAGCAATCGGTGTATAATAGCTCACTATTCGCGTAATGGCGGCAAGTATGTTGAATTATGTGCCAGTGATAGGTA
>CAZFFM010000230.1:0-5670 GCA_964517425.1 uncultured Ardenticatenales bacterium
CGCCGGTCAGGGGTTCGACTCCCCTGGGTCTCCTGATTTCGTTCGACCTGGTTCTGACCTGGTGGAATGAAATGTCACGGGCGGTTTTGGCCCCCGTGGCACATTGCAGTGCGCGAGACGGCATGGGCCTCTCGCATTGTAGCATGATCTGATGACGGTACTGGCCTCATCAGGACAGCCGTACAAAGTGTCTCTCTTCTACGCCCTCTTTTTTTCAATCTTTCTTTTCGTGTTCTTGGCCATGTTGACCACCCTGGCGCAGGGAAGGCTGCATGCACACCGGTGCGGGATTGCAAGATTGAGAGAGGCCGGAGGAAAACGGAGCCATTGCCCCATCCCACACAACGGGGACCCGCCGGACCGTAGTGGTCTGCGCGCATACAGGTGTGGGGAGAAAGGAGTGTGTATGCCATAGGAAGGGATGGTCGTCGAGTCCCTTCAACCCTTGTCTTTCCTGGTGACGGTGTGACTTCGCCAGGAGTAAGCACAAACAAAGGAGGTAGCCTTGAAGCAAAGAAAGAACAACTTCGCCCTGGGTTTGATCTTCTACACGCTTGGGGCCATCCACGCCTCGAGACAGTCGGGGGGCGACCCTCTGAAGCTCCCGGCGCGGCATGCCACTGGTAACTGGGGTGCCCTGGACGTATATGATCGCAGAGAGAACCAGACTGCTCTGCAGCGCGGCGGGCGAATCTTCTCGGCCTACGCCCTCGGTGACGGCACAGAGATATGGGCCATCAGCGAAGCGGACCGCAGCGCGACTACGATCTTGCTCCCCTCCAAATATTGAAGGAGGCCAAAGTGAATATGATCGCTCAATTGGCGCCGGTCATCATGGTGGGGCTATTGGGTTTGGCCCTGCTGATGACGATGGGTGCCACAGGCATCATTCTGCTCGTGATCAGTGCCCGCGCGCAGGGGGCGTGGAACGCGCCGCCCCAAACTGCGGGCCCAGCGCCGGACATAATTCCGGCCTTCGTCCGTGACGGCGATTAGAATAGGGAGGTATCGTGGACAAAGAAGCTGCCGCCGCCGACTGGCGCGCGGCCCTGGCTCGGCCCTTCGGGGTCGAGCAAATCTCCTGGAAACCCCAGAAGTATAGCGAGGACGGCCAGCAGGCGAAGGTGGCCGCTTATGGGAAGCTCCGTGCTTACGAGGACCGTCTGAATGAGGTCGTCCCCAATTGGAAGAGCCGTACCCAAGCAGTGGTGGCCGGAGATCGCTTGGTCTGCATCGTTCATCTCACGATCAACAAGATTACACGATCTGGGATAGGCGAATGCTCGCTTGACGATCAAAATGCGGCCACGTCTGCCTACGCGCAGGCGTTCAAGCGGGCCTGCTCCACGTTCGGCCTCGGCCGGCATCTATACGACCTGCCAAAGACATGGCAGGACGTAGATGGGGAGTTCTTCACAGAGGCTGCCAAAGAGCAGTTGAGGACTCTCTATCTTCAGGAAACCAGTCACCGGCCGGCCAATGCTACCACCGCGTCAACGATCATCGCCACGCCCACTACCAATAGCAATGGCAACGGCAAGCTGCCGGACGCCTCACTGGGGCAGCGACAGAAGATCGCGGCCCTGCTGGCTGCACTCGGCTACAAAACAGCCGAGAGGCAGCACGAAGCCCTGCAGCAAGCCGGGTTCGCGATACCGCTGTCCGAACCGGAGGCCACGCTGGCCATCCGCCGGCTGGAAGCAGCTACGGCTCAACAATCGTGAGATCATTGATCAAAGCGTACCGCGTCGAGGCAACGGACGTAGCAGACTTCTTGGAGCGGTACTATCGCCCGGAACGTTATCATGGGCGGGGCGAGGAGTATGCCGCCGAATTGCGGCAATCCTACGAGAAAGAGTATCAAGAGCAGGGGTACTGCTTCATCAGCCGTCATGATAGCGTGACAGGCAGGACCGTATCGTTTTTTGGCCCACCTGAAGAGCCACAGGAGCCGCCAAAGGATGATGATATACCACCCATTGCTGTGCCATTTGAGTTTGACGATTTTGGCATGGACTTCTACAAAATGCCGATGTGGTGGTCATACGATTTACATTAGGAGGAACAAATGTACCACAAAGTGATTCTTGCAGGACATCTGGGTCGTGACCCGGAGTTGCGCTATACGCAAGACGGGGACCCCGTTACCAACTTCTCCGTGGCCACGTCACGAAAGTGGACGGGCCGTGATGGGGAGAAACACGAAGAGACCATCTGGTGGCGCGTTTCGGTTTGGGGCAAACAGGCCGAGACTACGAACCAGTACCTGGCCAAGGGGAGTGCCGTACTGATCGAGGGCGCCATAGTGCCCTCCGACAAGGGCGGCCCCAAAATCTGGTACAGCCAGGATGGCGAACCACGTGCTTCATTCGAGGTGCGCGCCCAGTCGGTCCGTTTCCTGGGCCGGGGCAGCAGCCATGGCAATGGGGAAAGCAGCACAGCAGCCCCAGTAGCCCCAACTGCACCAGCACCGGTGGACGAAGTGCCCTTCTAGTTTCGCCTCCTCCCTGTGGTCACGCTTCGCGGCGTGGCCGCAGGGAGACTATACATGGGAACACACCGGCAAATACTATCGGATAGGAGAAAAGCTCATGTACTACGTCACCCGTTTCGACCACGACACGTACGTGGTTTTGGAGAAAACGACGGGCAGGGAAATCTGCGTCTGCTGTAACTACGGTGATTGGCAAGACGCAAAGAAGCGAGCAGATAGGGTCGCCTATTGTCTCGAAGGCATGTCGTCCTTGGAGCAACAGGCGCAACGCTGCCGGGAATATCTGGAGCAGCGTAGAAAGGGGAACTCTTCACCAAAGGAGGCATAATGTCAACAACGGTTGTGACCTGGAGCGTGGAGTTCCAGGACCCCAGCGGATACCGCTGCACGCTGGGCCTCAAAGGTCCAGACAGCAAGACGGTGATCGGCAAGGCTCAGGAGGTCATTGCCTACCTGGAGAAAACCGGCGCACAGCCGGCACCCGACCTGGCTGGAACGGTGGCCACGGCAGCAACGCTGGCCCCCCCTCGGCCTTTGGAAGAGGGCCAGCACCGGATGCTGATCGTGAAGCTCCGCCGCACCGGTGACACGGAAGCCGATCTATACGGCAAGAGCCACCGCTACCCCGACTTGAAACTATTTGATCTGTCGGAGTTAGCCACGGTGGGCATAGATTTTGCAAAGCTGGAGGCGGGAAAGGAAGCGCCCTGTCGCTTCTTTGCCGTCTGGAAGGAGAGCGCGAAACTTAACTCGGAAGGCAACCCGTACAAAGACATCTGCTGGCTGGAGCCGGCAAACGGATTGTAGGCACGTAGGCACACGCCAGAATGTCCATGACCGCAAAGGAGGGCCTGGCGCCTCTCGTCCTATAAAACGAAGGTTGCTGTTCAGCCTCCCCAATCAGAGGACGCAGATTGACACTGATTGACGCTGGCCGCTGCTGTTTCTTCTGCGTGGATCTGCGTGAAATCCGCGCCATCAGCGTTCTTTTTTTGCGAGCCTGAACGGTTACAAACAAAGGAGAAAACATGCTCATTTCCGTAAATGTGGAACACGAACAATCTCCCCTGCCGACCGTTACACTCGGCACAGGCGAAGATTTCCACAAGATTGACAGCGATCAGCCCCAAGACGATACCCTATACGTGGGGTTGTTCAAAGGAGAGAAGATAGAGTCGCTCATCCCCCTGCCCGCAACCGTACCCACATTGTCTCTGACCCAACTTGAAACAGCTGTGCCGCAGTGGGTCTGGAAGTTTTTTGCTTTCAAAGAGCTTGTGGGGGCCAGCGCTATCGTAGACATCGTGCTGTCGTTCTTGGTCGAAGACAATGACGATCAGGAGGCACGCATCAAGGGCTGGCTGGCGCTGTTCCGCGTCTATCTCACGCTGAACAGTATCGAAAACCCGCTCGTACCGCCGTCGCGGGAAGCCGGACGCTTGCTGCTCCTCGTAGTCCAAACCGGCCTGTTTGACATGCTGTTTGCTCTGGGCCGCTCCAAGCGTACGCTTGAAACGCTTCTGGACAGCCTTGATGTCGGCGGTGAGCAAAGCCGCGCGTTTGCGCAGGAAATCGCCGAAATACGGCAGACGCTGGCACGCATAGACGAAGCCGTACTGCCAGATTTCCCTGTAGCCCCTACAGCGTAATGTTGCTGGTCGTTACTGTAACGTTCTTGTTCCTTCTGTGCCTCTACACCTGGGACAAGGACTACTGATAATGCCCAACTGGTGCGCAAACAGTCTCAGCCTTCAAGCTGACGGCGAGATGGCCCGGCTCGACCTTCACCAATTCGTGTGCAGGGTCACCGGTACGCGGCACAGCGAGTGCAGTATAGCGAGCATGATCGAAGCGGGCACCGTGCCCTTCTTTTTGGAACAGGTCTACCCGGTTCCCGGCGATTACCGCTTTGATCCTGTTGTCGCCAGCGACTGGCGGCTGCTCTACTGGGGCTGTCGCCGGTACCAGACTGGCGCAGCCATCTCGCAGACCTTAGACGGGACCATTGTATTCATGTTCCAAACGGCATGGACACCTCCCATTGCGTGGGTACACCACGCATCTACTGTCTATCCAAACCTCTTGTTCACGATCACCTACAGTGAACCGCTGGCTTTCGGCAACGGCGTCTACGAAGTCATAGCCGGCCAAGTCCAGCAAGACATCCACAAAGACCCATCCTGATCCGTATTAGCCTGGCTTCGGCCAGGCTTCGTGAGGCCCCGAGTGCGGCACTCACCGGTGACCGATCTCGCCGGTCAGGGGTTCGACTCCCCTGGGTCTCCTGATTTCGTTCGACCTGGTTCTGACCTGGTGGGATGAAAATGTCGTAGACGGTTTTGACCTCTACGACACTTCTCACAGATGGCTTTCTACCTCTGTGGGATTTGCAGTTTTTGTTTCTTGTCATAGACGGCTCTTTTGCCTCTATGACACCCCCTGTAGTACAAAGGCTTTTATCTCTCTTCTTTCCTCGCTCATCTGTGTACCCACCACTACGGTGGCACACGACCTATGGAAGAGAAAAAGAAGAGAGAACAATCAATCCCCGTTTCGCGCAAGGGGAACTCACCAGGCCGTGGTGGCCTGTGTGCGTATAGGCGCGGGAAGAAAGGAGCAAGTATGGCATTTCAGCGAGCCTTGCCCGGATTTGAGCAGCCGGTTCGGCATGAACGAACGCTCACTATCCGGGAAATGCCCACACGGTATCAGCCGTGCGAGCGGCTAAAGCTGTATGGAGCGGAGGCTTTGTCGGTCAGCGAACTGCTAGACATTGTTGCTGGCGTTCGTCTGGTAGGCCAGTCTCAATCGCTCCTCGCCAACTTCGGCGGCTTAGGCCGCATGGCCATTGCCACTCAAGCCGAGTTCGCCGCTACCGGCATAACGCCGGCCACGGCGATCCGGATCAAAGCGGCACTGGAGCTTGGACGACGGGCAGAGACCGAGGAGGCTGGGTTCTCCGAACCGATCAGCAGTCCCTCACGGGCCGCTCAGGTGCTCATGCCGGTCATCGGAGGAAAAGAGCAGGAACACTTTGCCTTGCTCCTGCTCAACACTAGGCACCGTATCCTGACGTCACCAACCATCCTTTACAAAGGAACGGTGAATAGTATCAACATCAGGATAGCGGACATTCTGCGGGAGGTTGTACGCTACAATGCCACTGCATTGCTCAC
>CAZFFM010000231.1:0-5597 GCA_964517425.1 uncultured Ardenticatenales bacterium
GGTGGTAAGGGCAGGGCGTGAATGATTGCAGACGCAAAACTTTGACGGACACCCCTCCTGCGCTTGCCGATTCCTCCCTTTTCCGCTATACTTCGTGCTGCGTGAAACGTCGGACGCACAGTGTCCTGTTGCGACTCATGCTCTCATGCTCGATGCTTGCCGGCAAGCTGATATCTGACGACGGATAACCGATGACTGACAACCGGCTGCGTACAAAAATCGCGGTTCTTGCCGCGTTCATGCTTTTCTCCGTGCCGGTGGCTCGCGCCGGGCCGCCGCTACCGGCAGGTTGGCTGACGGCTGTGCAACACCGTGGCGG
Source organism: uncultured Ardenticatenales bacterium (assembly GCA_964517425.1). Lineage (GTDB taxonomy): Bacteria > Chloroflexota > Anaerolineae > Ardenticatenales > JAADHH01 > JAADHH01. Next base: position 320 of record CAZFFM010000231.1, read on the forward strand.
CCAGGACGACATCGTCCTGCGCGACCCGGCCGGCCGCAGCCACGTGCTCACCGCACCCACCGCCGACGACCGCGACCCTGTCTGGTCGTCCGATGGCCGGCAACTGGCCTATGCCTCCCGCCGCCAACGCAATTGGGATGTCTACGTCCTGGACATGACCACCGGAAAGGACCGGCGGATCACGAACAACCCGCAGTACGATGCCCATCCCACCTGGTCGCCCGATGGACGCTACCTGGCCTTCGAATCGAGTCGTGAGAAAGATCTGGACATCTTTGTTGCAGATTTGCGGACCGGCCAACTGCGCGATCTCACCGAGAAATCGTCGGCCCACGATTACGCGCCGGCCTGGTCGCCCAATGGAGAGTGGATTGCCTTCACCACCTGGCGCGACCGTAACCGCGAGGTTTACGTTGTGCGTCCGGATGGCACGATCCCCATAAACCTGACCCGCAACCCGGCTCAAGATGAGGGCCCCGTTTGGTCACCCGATGGGCGTTGGCTGGCCTTCGTCTCCGATCGCGATGGGGGCCGCGCGGTGTACGTCATGCAATTTCCGTTGCAGCCGGACGAGTCGCCCCGTCGTGTTTCCTGGTCCGGCTACGATGAATCGCCGGCCTGGTCTCCCGATGGGCAATGGCTCTGGTTCGTATCACCGCGCGCAGCCGGCCGCCCACTTTATGCCGCGAACCTGCGCGATCCCCAGTCCATGCCGCAACAAATGACGCCGTCAGATGCCGGCTTCCGTGCCCTGGCAAACGGCCCGCAGACCGTGGCCGAGGCCGATCTGCTGAAATTGTCCCCCCACGCCACGCCACAGCCCCTTTTTCACGAAAACGCAGCCCGCCAGACGGGCGACGGGCCACCGTATCTTCTCGTCGAGCTGGCAGACGTGGATACCAACAGCGCAAAATTGAGCGCACGTGTAGACGATAGCTTTCGCGCGCTGCGTGCCCGCGTGAAGGACGAGGTGGGCTATGATTTCCTGGCGAGCCTGAGCGACGCCTATCGCCCGCTCGACTTCGATAGCGATGGCTCTGACTATTTGAGCTGGCACAAAGCCGGCCGGGCCATCGACACGCTGGTGGACCTGGACCGTCGCTCCAGATACCCGATGATGGAAGTAGTGCGCGACGACCGGCGCACGGAGACCTATTGGCAGGTCTATCTGCGTTGCGCGAAACAGGATGGCTCTTGTGGCGAACCGCTCACCGATGCGCCGTGGGACCTCTCCTACAAGGCCCGCTGGGAGGACGCCCCGGATGAAGGCGGACATCCAAAATCGGCCACCACTGGCTACTACGTGAACTTCGGACGGCTGGCCAAAGATTATGGCTGGACCCCCATCTCTTCGTATGAAGATGAGACGTTCAGTTGGAAGGAGGACAAGACCGCTTTGGAATACTGGCACTTTCAGAACATGGACAACATGACCTGGTATCAAGCGATACACGAAGTGCATGGCGACCAGACCATCGCCGATCTCTTCTCCTGGCAGGATGCGGCACAGCACGACGTATCCCTTTTTATGCGCGTGGCCAAAGGCTTGCCGGTACCGCCCGACGCCTGGCGAGCCTACCGGATGGTGACGCCATGAACGTCAAGTCACGGGTGCAGGATCAATTTGGACGCTACGTCGGGCGGTATGTAGACAGTCCCGTTCATGCGCGCGGAGCCAGCCTGGGTCGCCTGGTGGAATTGCTCCGGCCACGCTCGACCGATTGCCTGCTGGACATCGCCACGGCTGCAGGACACACCGCCCTGACCTTTGCCCCGCATGTGCGCCGCGTTGTAGCCACCGATTTGACGACGGAGGCCCTGCCCAAGGCGCGCGCGTTGGCCGAATCGCGCGGGCTGGTCGTGCCGCTGCTGGCCGCGGCCGATGCGGAACGGCTGCCCTTTCCCGATGCCGCCTTCGACCTGGTCACCTGCCGGCTGGGCTTGCATCACTTCCCACACCCCCGGCAGGCGGTCGCCGAAATGGCGCGGGTGTGCCGCCCCGGCGGATCGGTCGGCTTGGTGGACAACGTGGTGCCGGAGGACGAAGAAGCCGGCGTGTTCATCAACGCCTTCGAGGATTACCGCGACCCCTCCCATTTTTGCGAACATCCCCTTTCTGCCCTCAGACGGTTCTTGGAAAAAGTGGGGGTTCAGATCACCCACACCGAAGTGGAACCGAAGACGATGGATTTTGTGGCCTGGGCCTGGCGCATGGGCGTTTCCGAAGAAGGACAGGCCCACTTACGAGCGATGTTGGATCGTACACCGCCGGCAGCACGCGCTTCGTTGCAACCCCGCTTGGAAGAGGGCGCGCTCAAGTTCAACCTGCTGGAAGGCCTGCTCGTTGGTGTGAAGAGGGAAGATTGACTACACCGGTCGTTGAACGATTTGAGGGTGGTGCGCTGCCCCGTTGGGTACGCTTTGCGACCGGCCATGCTCAGCTGGAGCGTTCGCGCGGCACGATGCGATTTGTCGTGGGTGGGGCCCGCTCGACCGGCCTGTCCGATGCGCAGATTGACGATTACCATGGCCTTTCGCCGCGGTCGTATCCCTGGCGACCGCCCGTTAAATTGGAAGTGCGCGCGCGCATGTCCCACCCGGTGGAGCAATTGCTGGGCACGGCCGGCTTTGGCTTCTGGAACGATCCCTTTACAGGGCAGGGAGCGACCACAGCAGCGCCAAACAACGTCTGGTTCTTCTTTGCTTCGCCGCCCTCGGATACGCGCCTGGTGCGCAACGTGCCGGGGTGGGGATGGAAGGCGGCTATGCTGAACGGAGGAAATCCGCCCGGCTGGATCGTTCGCCTGGGGGAGGCGGCTTTGCGGCTGCCGGCACTCGGTCGGATGGCCCAGCGAGCCGCGCGCACCCAAGTGCGCGCTGCTGAATGCTTACTGGAGGACGTTTCGCTGACCGAGTGGCAGGTATATCGCCTGCACTGGTTGGCGCATGAGGCCCGCTTTTGGGTGGGTGACCAAGAAGTGCTCCGCGTGGGAAACCCTCCCACCGTCCCTCTGGGCTTCGTCGCCTGGATGGACAACCAGTGGGCCCGCTTCACGCCCGCCGGGGAATTTGCCTTCGGCCTGCTCGATGTGCCGCAGGAGCAATGGCTGGAGGTGGACTATGTGCGCATTGAGAGCTTCGGCAAGCAATGAATTGCCCGCCTATAATTGCGAAACCTGTTGAAACAGGTTGCTGTCGTGCTGGAATAGTCGCTGAGCAGTAACGAAGAATGACGGTATCCGTATGGCAAGACCAGGCAGACAGGCTGCGGCGCACGTGCGACGTGGCTATTGTTGGTGCGGGCATTGTGGGCTGCACGCTGGCCCGCCTGCTCGGCGATGAGGGCTTGGGCGTGGTGCTGCTGGAAGCGCGGCACGTCGCTGCCGGTGCGACCGGCCGTAACGCCGGCATGGTCCTCACTGGCCTGGCGGAACACTACAACCGCGCGGTGCAGACCTATGGACGCGACCGTGCCCGCGAAGCGTGGATGCTGACCGTGGAAAATCGCGGACGACTGCTCGATTGGGCCGCTCGATTGGATGTGCCGGTGGAACGGACGGGCTGTCTGCTCCTGGCTGTAGACGAACCGGAAGTGAACGACCTGCGTGAATCGGCGCGCCTGCTTGCGGAGGATGGCTTTGCTGCCCAATTCGAGGCACGTGACCCGCTGGGACGAGGGTTCCGCGCTGCACTGCTACAGCCGGACGACGTGGCCATGGACCCGGTTGCTTTCACCACAGCCCTGCGAGCCAGCGCACGCGCCGAGCTGCTCACCGGCTGCGAGGTGCGCGCGTTCGAGAACGATGGCGATGGGCTGATTGTGTATGCTCGCCGGGCGACCGTCCGCTGCCAGAGCATGGTGTTGGCCGTGAACGCTTATGCCCCGCTGCTCGACGCGTACTTTGCCGGCAAGGTATACCCCACGCGGGGCCAGGTGTTGGCCACTGCGCCCTTGCCGCCGCTATTCGCGCGACCGGGCTATGCCGATCACGGCTACGAATATTTCCGGCAGCTCCCCGACGGCCGGCTGCTTCTCGGCGGCTGGCGGCAGCACTACCGCGCGGAAGAGGTCGGCTACAGCGACGAAACGACCGGTCCGATCCAGGCGGGCCTGGAATCGTTCCTGGCCCGGCACTTTCCAGAGGTGCAGGGCGCGATCACACATCGTTGGGCCGGGGTGATGGGCTTTTCCCAAGACGGGTTGCCGCTGGTGGGCAGCCTGCCTCGTGAACCGCGCGTCTTCTTCGCTGTGGGCTTTACCGGCCACGGCTTGGGGCTGGGCATTGTCGCTGCCGAACGACTGGTGAATTTGATGGTGCGAGGTGAACAACCGGGGCTGCTTTCCGCCCGTAGGTTAGGAGTTTAGCAATCATACCCCTGTTCACAAAGCTAGAAAATGAACCACAGATTTCATGGATGACACAGATTGAATACGGAAGGGAACGGTAAGCAAATAGACGTATGAATAGCCAAGCAGATTTGCGGGCCACAGGAATCATACTGGCCGGAGGGCAGAGCACCCGCATGGGGCGGGACAAAGCCTTTGTCGAGGTGGGCGGCCGGCCGCTCATCGAGCGGGTGCTGGAGCGCGTGCAGCAAGTCGCCACGGAGACGATCATCGTTACCAATAGCCCGCAGCAGTATGCACACCTGCCGGCGCGTTTGGTGCCGGACGTTGTACGCGGGAAGGGGCCGCTCGTCGGCATCTACTCCGGCTTGCAGGCTGCCCGGCACGGACTGGCCGTAGTCGTCGCCTGCGACATGCCCTTCGTACAGCCGGACTTGCTGCGCTTCATGCTGGCCCAGTCGCCCGGCCACGACGTGGTCATTCCGCATACAGGGGTGTCTGCCCCACCGCGTGCTCTGCACGACCGGCCACAAGCCGGGCCAACCGCTAAGATGAGAGGATTGCACCCCCTGCACGCCGTCTACCGGCGCACCTGCTTGCCGGTCATCGAAAAGCTGATCGACTCGGACGACCTGCGCGTGATCGCCTTCCTGGCCGCTGTGCGCGTGCGCTACCTGGAACCGGACGAGATCGCGCGCTTCGATCCCCGCCGGCAATCGTTCTTCAATGTCAACACGCCGGCCGAGTGGGAGCAGGCCCTGCGCATGGAATCGGGCGATCCATGACTGTGCTGATTGCACATCTCCGTTTTCTGTGCTATGATATCGGGGCGATTGATGCCTGTGTTCTTCCTTTATGGATTTGAGTCTTGTGCCAGTTCCACCACAAGGGGCCCGTGCCGGATTGGAAATCGGCACTGGTGGCGAGGCC
>CAZFFM010000232.1:0-5586 GCA_964517425.1 uncultured Ardenticatenales bacterium
AAAGCCTACTCGTCAGGCCTATCCAATGTTCCAACGTCGAAACATTCAACCTGGTCGTTCTTTGTGCCTTCGTGTCTTCGTGGGTTACTACTCGGGCCGGCTTCGGCAAGCAATGAATTGCCCGCCTATCATTGCGAAACCTGTTGAAACAGGTTGCTATCGTGCTGGAATAGTGTGTTTTAACGCACTTCGCAGCACTTCGCAGTCTCAGGCGGCGAATTCATTCGTTGCCTTGGTGGCAGGCTGAGCAGTAACTCATTTTGTACACTTGGCGTCTTTGTGTCTTCGTAGTAAAAGAAGGACAGGGGGAACTCGGGCCGGAGGGTGACACGCGCGGACATCCTGGGGTACCACCGATTTCAGGCACAAACCTTTCCGCCCAAGAAGTTCAACTTCTCAGAGAAGTTGAACTTCTAAGCGAAAAACAGTAACTCCCATCAAATGCCCAGGTAGGCCTTGCGCACGCCTTCGTCTTGGGCGATCTCCGCGGCCGGGCCGTGGAGCTCGACGCGTCCTTTGCTGAGTACGTAGGAATAATCGCTGACCTTTAGGGCCATGGTGACGTTCTGCTCCACGAGCAAGATGGTCAGGCCCTCGCGGCGCAAAATGCGCAATGCCCGAAACAGGTCAATGGCCAGCACGGGGGCCAGGCCAAGCGACAGTTCGTCCACCATCAGCACGACCGGCTCGGACATAATGCCGCGGGCCACGGCTACCATCTGCTGCTCGCCGCCGCTCATGGTCCCTGTCTTCTGGTTCTCGCGCTCCATGAGGCGGGGGAACAGTTCAAAGACGCGTTCCAGATTGCGGGCTTCGTTTCCCCGAGCCCGCTTGGGCGTGGCCCCCATCTCCAGGTTTTCGCGCACGGTCATGTCGGTAAAAAGCTGGCGACCTTCCGGCACCATAATCATGCCCAGTTCGGCCTTGGCGTGTGCCGGCAGGCGGCTGACATCTTCGCCTTGAAAGATGATCTGCCCGGCCCACGGCCGGATTTGCCCCATGATGGTGCGCAACAAAGTGGTTTTGCCGGCGCCATTGGAGCCAACCAGCGTGGTGAGCCGGCCCTCCTCCAGTTCCAGGCTGGGGCCCCACAAGATTTGCACTTCCCCGTAGCCTGAGGTTACGTCACGAACTTCGAGCAAGGCCATGTTAATCCTCCAGCAATTTGTCGGCAAGTTCGGGGCTGCCCAGATAGGCTTCGATGACCTGCGGGTTTTCGGCAATCGCCTCTGGGCTTCCCTCGGCAATTAACTCACCATAGTTCAGAACAATGACATGGTCAGAAACGTTCATGACGGCGTGCATGATGTGCTCAATCATAATGATGCTGATCCCCTTATTTTGAATCTGATAAATGGTGTCTAGCATCTCGGTGACTTCTGAGGGGTTGAGACCAGCCAATACCTCGTCGAGCAGCAGCAGGTGGGGCCGCGCCGCCAACGCCCGCGCCATTTCCAACCGCTTCTTTTGAGCCACGTTGAGACTTCCGGCCAGCATATCAGCCCGTACCTCCAGGCCCACGAACTCCAGGATCTCATCGGCGATGCGGGTAGCATCGGTCAGACCATGATTCTCCCGGCCAAAGCAAGCCCCCACGGTGACGTTTTCGCGTACCGTAAGTTCGTTGAGCGGACGCACGATCTGGTGCGTGCGGGCCAGTCCCCGGTGGGCCGCGTGGTACGGTTTACAGCCGGTGATATCCTCTTGGTTGAAGATAACGTGGCCCGAAGTGGGCGTATAGACGCCGTTGATACAGTTGAACAGGGTCGTCTTGCCGGCACCGTTCGGCCCGATCAAGCCCAGGATTTGGCCTTTGGGCAGACTAAAGCTCACATTGTCCACGGCCGTCAGGCCGCCAAATTGTTTGGTCACGTTCTTGAGTTCTAGAATCATTCCAGCATCCTCCGCAGGGTGGCATTTCGCTCACGCAGCCAGCCAACCGCACCAGACGGGATGAACAGAACAATCAGCAGCAAGAGCAGGCCGGCGACCGCCAGTTGAACGTTCTTGAAGATGGGGCTGGTGAGCAGGAACCCGCGCACCCGTTGGTAGGTAGCTCCGCCGATAACCGGCCCCAGCACGGTCCCCTGGCCACCGAGCATGACCATCACAATCATCTCGATGGACAGTTGCAGGCGGAAGGCATCTTCCGGTTCAATGTTACCGTTCTTGAAGAAGAAGAGCACGCCGATCAGACCGGGAAAGATGGCCGAAAGCACAAACGCCCAAGTCTTGGCATCCGGAGCGACGACGCCCATCACCTCCGCAGCGTCTTCGTCTTCGCGGATGGCCATTAGCCCCAGGCCAAACTTGGACCGCTTCACCATAAAGCTGGCCACGACGACAATCAGCGTAATTATGACCAGTCCCCAGTAGGCAATCCACAGCGCTTGGGTAGCCCCGCCGTAGTTCTTGTATACGGAAAAATGCAGCTCCATTCCGGTCGGCCCGCCGAACGGGCCAAAATTGTTGATGAAGGCCTTCAGCGCCTCGTTGATGCCGATCGTAGCCAGGGCAAAATAGGCGCCGCGTAGACGCAGAATTGATTTGCCCAGCAGGAAGGCCAACACGGCCGCTGCCGCGCCGCCGGCCAGGGTCGCCGGCAACAAGTTCCAGCCAAGCTCGGCCATGGTGTAGAACCCCACATACCCGCCCAGACCGAAGAAGACGATATGGCCGAAACTGACATAGCCGGTATAGCCCAGCAGGATATTCAAGCTGGAAGCCAAAGCCACAGACATCAAGATGACGAAGATCATCTCGCGCAAACTGGCGCTGCCGGCGAGCACGGGGAGAATTGCGGCGACAAGGACAACCCCCAGGGTAATCCACAAACCAGGGTTACGGAAAGTTTTCATGATCGCTCTCCGAATAGCCCTTGGGGGCGAACCAAAAGAATGAGCACGAACAGGACAAACTCCAGCACGGGAACCCACGTAGTCTTCATGAAGACCGGAACCACACCTTCGATCACGCCAAGAATCAGGCCGCCGATCAGCGCTCCGAGGGGGTTGCCCAGCCCGCCCAGTACCACGATCACGAAGCTTTTCAGTTCGTAGGTGCCTCCGGAAAGGATGGTGAAAGGTAGCAGGGTCGCAATCAAGCCGCCGGCGATGGCCGCCAACATCGTCCCGATTCCAAAACTCAAGGCCAGAATGCGGGTGGAGGGGATGCCCATCAACTCCGCGGCAGCACGGTTGTTTGCCACCGCGCGGACGTACTTGCCGGGCCGGGTCCGGTAGAGAAAGTAGTAGAGTCCTGCTGTCACCAGAAGGGCGACCAGGCAGGCCACCAACCGCGTGTACGTAACGCTAACCGGGCCGGCATTGAAAATCCCCAGGCTGTAATCTACGTTGCGAAAAGAGGTGGAAAACAGGCTGGTGCCGATCCCAATGATCATCATGTTTACGGAGAAGGTGGACAGCAGGCTGGAAAGGGGCGGTGCGTCAATCACGCGATGGACCGCTACGCTGTACACGAAGAACCCAAAGATGAGCCCGGCCACGGCGACCAGCAGGATGGCCACGAAGGGGTTCAGGCCGGCAAGCGTAAAGAGCAGATAGACGCCAAACATCCCCAAGGCGATGATGGGGCCATGGGCCAGGTTGATCACATCCATCACACCCCAAATCAGGGTCAACCCCATAGCGGCGATACCATAAATGACACCGATAAGGAGACCGTCGGTCACGGATGCCAACAGTACGTCGGCCATAAGCGTCCTCCAGAGAGTCTAGAGGGCCAAGGCTCCCCCTGCGATCATGCAAGGGGGAGCCACAGCCAAGAGCGCTCTACATACGCGCGTCAGCGGATGGGATAAAGAGGATCGGCAGTCTTGCCTGCGGGAGGCCAGACAACCTGTTTGACCAACTTGCCAGAAGCGTCTTTCTGCCACTGGATGTACACCATATCGTGCGCAAGTTGCAGGCCGTGTGCCGCTTCGCCAGAGTCGAATTTGACGTGACCGTAGAAGGTCAGCATATCGGTATCGTTCAGCGCCTTATTGACGGCATCAGCGTCAACTGAATCGGCCCGGACGATAGCTTCTTGCAAAATCAGGCCGGCCGCATAGCCACCGGCGGAGTGATACGAGGGGTCCTCGCCATAGGCGGCTTTGTATTCGGCCGTAAAGTCGGCACCGGTCGGACCAAACCAGGCCAGGCCGGCAGCTTTGGCCGACTCAGCGGTGAAGGCGGCCAGCGGTTCCCACTGGCTGGGGCCAATCACGCCTAGCGCGGCATCACCCAACTCGGCGAAGGATGGTTCCGGCGGGGCAACGAGCAAAGCGACGTATTTCACCGGAACGGCCTTCTCGAACAATTGCTTGGCGAAGGTGCTGCCATCCTGGAAGTGACCGCCACCCATGATGGCCTCTGGTGCAGCCTGTTGAATCTTGTTGATGAAGGGAGCAAAGTCGGTCGTGCCTGGGGCGTAACCCTCGAAGAGTACGATTTCGTAGCCCTTCTCTTCTGCGTAGGCCTTGGCCGCCTTAACGACGCCCGTGGAGAACTTACTGTTCTCGTACACCATGGCTACCTTCTTGACATTCGGGTCCAGTTTCGCCAGTAAATCTACAGCACCGGTCAGATAGCGGCTGGCCGGCGTGTAGGCCTGATAGACCCGCGTATAGCCCTGCTTATAGTTGGCATCAGAAGCAGCGCCGGTGGTGATCATGACCTTGCCGTATTGCTCCGCAATCACGGACGCGGCTGAAGTAAGGCCACTGGAATAAGGGCTGATAAGGAAATCGGCCTTATCTTCGGTGGCCAGCTTCGTATACAGCTCTTGCACGCGGTCTTTATTCGATTCGTCGTCGTACGATTTGGCTTCGAACGTGAGCACGGTACCATCACTCAGCTTGATACCGCCGGCATCGTTCACATCCTTGATCCACAGGTTCAGGCCATTGACCTGCCGCGTGGACGAGACGTTGAGCTTGCCGGTCTGCGAGGCGGTGAACCCCACAACGACTGTCTTCGCCGCCGCCGCTGCCGGAGCTTCCGTTGGCTTCGCCGCCGGCGCAGGATTACAGGCCACTGCGGTGAGGCTCAGGATGAGCAAGAACAGAATTGCCAACTTAACTGTATTGTTTCTCAACATGTTTTTCCTCCTTAACTTGCGTGAATACATAAAACCGTTTCGTGGTGCCAATTGAAGCAGAACACTTGCTGTCTATTCTTGCGTCCCCTCACCTCCCTCCAAACTACAGCGATGTACCCTGTGGGAGCATGGCTCCGTGCTCATCCTTGCGCAACAACATGAGTAGAACCTGCTAATCCTTGCACGTTTCCTATTGAACCCTGTGAAACCGGCATCCAACACGATGATTCTAACACGGTACGGGCGCGTTGGCAAATCGCATAGCGCTTTATGCGGAGGGTGGTCGTCAAAGTTTTGCGTCTGCAATCATTCACGCCCTGCCCTCACCACAAAGACACGAAGTATGCGAAGTGGGGCAAGCGAGAAAGCCTACTCGTCAGGCCTATCCAATGTTCCAACGTCGAAACATTCAACCTGGTTGTTCTTTGTGCCTTTGTGCCTTCGTGTCTTCGTGGTTCATTTGAGAGAGTTGCCGTGCAAGAATAT
>CAZFFM010000233.1:0-5572 GCA_964517425.1 uncultured Ardenticatenales bacterium
TGTGCCTTCGTGTCTTCGTGGTTTATTTGAGAGAGTTGCCGCGCAAAAAAATGACGGCCACCCCGTATCACGCAGCACGTTCTGACGACTGACATCTGACGACTGACAACTGTTTTCAAAGCAGTCCGCATGAGCGATTGCGCGCCACCAAGGATGAAAATGGCGGGGCGCAATGGTCAATGATCAACGGTCAATTTTCAATAGGCGAGCGGCACGCAACACGCATTACGCATTACGCAATACGCAACACGCCCTGGAATGGGGATTCCAGGGCTACATGATCTGACATCTGACATCTGACATCTGGCTACTGTTTTCATAACAGCTGAAGGCACATTCAGCTTGTATGTCGCCAGCTAAATTCCCGTCGGTATCCGTAATCGGTGCTAAAGCTGGAGAATATCTTGCGCGGCAGGGCACTGACCGAAAAGCGGGAAATGCGGGCCAGCGAACGTGTGCCGCGTTTGGCAATGCGCAGCGGGGAATATACGGTGCGGCAAATCTTGTCGTACTCGCGGGTAAACTCTTCCACGGTCATGCGTTTGGGGTAGTATGTCACATGTGCCGTGTCATAGAGTCGCCATGGCACGTTGGGGATCAAACGGTCTTCCTCGATCAGTTGTTGCCGGAAGGGTGTGCCAGGATAGGGCGTGAGGATCGTCTGGCTCATACTGTCGAGGCCGGCAGACTTTGCAAATTCCCACGTTTCCCACATCGTCGCCGACGTATCATTGTCAAAGCCATAGACGAACAAGCCCACAACGCCAAGGCCGTGCTTGTGAATCTCGGAAATTGCTCGCAAGTAATCGTCGGTTTCTCCTTTGCTCTTCCCCCCCAACTCGCTCCGGTTATTAGGATTCACCGATTCGAACCCGATGAAGAACTTATCCAGATGCGCCCGACGAGCCATGTCCAGCAAATCGGGATATTTGGCGACCATCATTTCGGCCTGGGTGGTCCAACTGCGCAAAGGTAACTTGGCCAACGCGCGGAAGAGTTCTTCCACATATCCTGGATTGATGCGAAAGGCCAACCCAAAATTGTCATCCGTGAGGAAAAAGCGGTCAATCTTGCGGCGTTCAATTTCCTCTACGACTTCTTCGACGGGGCGAAAACGCATGATCTGCCCGCTGACCCGGATGGCCGTACAGAACGTGCAGCTTCGCGGGCAGCCCCGTGTGATTTCCAAGAGCGGCGTCCAGTAGTTGCGTTGTTCGTCCACCTGGGCGATGACCCGGTCGGTCAGTGGCGCGATGCCGCCCAGATCGGCCCACTCCGTGTCGTTGTATCGCGATTGCACGGTGTCATTGAACACGTCCTGGATGAAGGCAGGCCAGGTAAAATAGGCTTCGCCGGTAAAAACCACGTCGGCCCAGCCCGCCACGTGCTCCGGCATTAGCGTCGCATGGGCGCCCCCCACGGCAACATACTGCACACCGGCCTGGTGGGCCAACCCGGTGAACTTTTCGGTCGTTTCGATGGCCAGCGTCTTGGCCGAAATACCGACCACGTCGTTGGGGCCGAGCTCAGTAAGGATACGGTTTTCGAGTGCCCCCAGATTCTCATCCCAGATCTCGACTGCAATCTCCTCGGGCACCAGGGAAGCCAGCCGCATCAGCGTGTAGGGCAGTGCCGTGGCCTTGCCCAAAACCCGGCCATCACGACCAGGCTGAATCAACACAATTTTTCGAATATCCACAATCTGTCTTTTCTAGTTGGCATCTTCTGCTATATTGTCCTACCGGCAAGGGCTACAATTATACACGCAAAGCAACGATTCTGCAATCTGTGGGGAATTGTAGGGGCGAGGCATTCCCGCAGACCCATGAGGATGGCAAATCCCCTTAGCGTGCCCTAATGAGTAAGGAAGAACGCTGCCAAGGGGAATGCCTCGCCCCTACTAACGCCAGACCCTGTCATTTATGCGAGGCCACCACTTCGTTTGCGCGAGCCGCCGGCAGGGCGATGCAAAACATTGTACCCTGGCCCGGTTTGCTGCGCACGATGATTGTGCCCCCCATGCGCTGCACGATGCTATAGCTGATGGAGAGGCCGAGACCTGTGCCCTGGCCGACTTTCTTGGTGGTAAAAAACGGGTCAAAGATGCGCGTCAGGTTTTCCTGCGCAATGCCCACACCGGTGTCGGCGATTTCGACATTGACGGTGCCATTATTGGCAAAGGTGCGCACACGGATTTTGCCCTGCGTATCGGCCCCTTTTTGGCCGATGGCTTGCGCGGCATTGACCAGCAAGTTTACGAGTACCTGGTTTAGCTGAGGAGCCACCCCTTTGACGAGCGGAACATCACCATACAGCTTCTCCACTTCGGCTACATATTTGATTTCATTATGCGCAATGCGCAAGGCGATCTCCATCTCACGGTTGATGTCGAACGGCTGGGGCGAATCGTCAGAAGTGCGCGAGAACGCCTTGAGGTCTTGCACGATGGTCTTCACCCGCTGCGTGCCCTCACGGGCATCGGCGATGAGCTGGGGGAGATCTTCCGTGAGGAAATCCATATCTAACCGTTGCTCCAGGGCCTGCATGGCGTCAGTCTGCGCTTTCAGAATGCCCAATTGGCTAATCATTTGGCGAAACCGGCGGTATTCCCCGATAATGTTCAGCAAATCGGCCACGCTCGTTTGCAACATGCCCAGATTGCTTTGGATAAAGCCGATGGGGTTGTTGATCTCGTGGGCAATGCCGGCCGAGAGTACGCCCAGCGAGGCCATTTTCTCTGATTGCACCAACTGCTGCCGGGCTTTTCGCAGCTCTTTGATCTTCTCCTCGAGCGATGCGTTCACCTGTCTCAGCTCGCGGGTGCGCTGTTGGACGCGGTCCTCCAGAGTCGCCCGTATTTCCTCAAGCTCGGCGGTGCGACGGGATAGGTGGTCGCGGGACACACGCAGCCTTTCGGTCATTTGGGCGTTGCGAATGGCGATGGCAGCCTGATTGGCCAGCGTGACCAGCAGACGCTGATGTTCAGGGGTGAAACCATCCCGCTGCTGGCTCTCGATACCCAGCGTTCCGATCGGCTTGTCGTGGATGAGCAAAGGAGCGACCAGTAAGGCGCTGGTTTTGCTATTTCCGGTGTCTATGAAACGAGGTTCTGTGCGTACATCCGGCACGTACAGAGGGGTGTTCCCCAGGGCAACGCGGCCCAGGATACCTTCCCCCACCTGCAAATGTCCCGACGGATTGGGCATTCCCAGGAATGCGGTACCCCCCACCCCTTTGATGCCGCCACGCACGCGCATTTGGTAGGAGTCGCGTCTGTCGGGCGCAACTTCGCTGATCGCTTTCGGCACAAGGATTTCCCCTTCGAGTAAGTGGATCGCTCCCTTGCATGCGCTGGGAACTGCTTTCAGGGCCTCATCCACAATGTGGGCCAGCAGGTCATCCATGTCCAAGATACTGGTGATACTCTGGCCAACTTCAATCAGGGCATTGGTTTCACGCAGCCGTTGCGCCATCTCGTGTTGCAGGCGGCGGTTTTCTGATTCCAACGACCGGGCATCCCCGGAATCGTTCACGCTGGCAAAAGCGAGACTGGAGGCCAGGGGGAGCAGCGACTGGATGTTGCGCTTCATGTGTAGCGAAGGTTCTTCGTCCGGCAGGAGGCAAATCCACAATCCGCCGATGGCCTTTTCTTCGTGGACTATCGGAATGATCAGCGCCACTTCGCCGGCATGATTATGCCGCACCCAAACCTGGCCACGCATAGCCTGGGCCACAGGGTGTGGTCCATCCAGCGAACCGTCCGGCTCCTGGGCCACGTGGCCGGGCAAGCTACGGGAAGCGGCCAGATGCCAGCGCTGCCGGTGCGGGTCGGCCAGATAGAGTGCCAACGCGCGCCGCCCGAGCAATCCCTCCAACGCTTGCAAATAGGCATTCAGCGTGCTTGTCACGAACCGCGCCTTCCACCGTACTCGCAGAAACTACCGGCGCCAATTTGCATAAACGTAAACATCGCCGGCAACGGGATCGCTTTGATGATAGGCGCAGATCTTTTCAACGAAGGATTTGCGCAACGATTCGTCTTTTGGCATGAGCATTACCCCGCTCCGCGTATACACGTCGCGAGAGAGGATCATCCCCTCCTGCAAATCGCTCAGCGGAACTGGTTCCTCTGCGAACTCACGATCTTCTCGCTTCATCTTTTCCAGGGCCTGTCGAAAGAAGCGGACGACGCGCGGGTCAAACCACGTTTCGCTGCCCGTGATGATGGCTCTTTCGGCGGCCTCGCGGGCAGCGGAGAGGGGCAGCGAGACGTGAGACTGCTCGGCGTGAAGATCGTACTCATTGGCCACGGCGAGGATTCGTGATCCCAACGGTATAGCAGGGCCGTGCAATTGATCCGGATAGCCTGTACCGTCATAATATTCGTGATGGCTGCGGATGAGCCGCCCCACTTCCCGCAGGCTCCCCACAACTTGCACGCTTGCCTGACCGAGGACGGGATGACGCTCGACAACCCGCTGCTCCGATTCGGGCAGCTTACGGTAGGGTCGGTTGATCAGAGCCGGTGGCTGGCCAATCTTGCCGATGTCGTGCAGCACGCCGGCGAACTCGACGTCGCGGATTTCTTCTGCGGAAAGTTCCATTTCTACGGCAATGGCTTTGGCCATGGTTGCAACACGCTGGCTATGGCTGCCGGTGTGTGCATCGTGCAGTTCGATGAGCCGCGCAAACACACTCACCATGTCCACAAAGTCACGGTCCAGTTGTGTGTGGAGCTGCTCAAGCCGCGCGCTCTTCTCTTCGAGGTCCCGTGTCCGTTCACGCACTTTTGCTTCCAGGTCCTGGCTGAACGAACGCAGACGCATGTTCTGCTGGGCGGTAACTTGCAATAACCGGCGGTTCTCCAGCTTCAGGGCCAGGTGCTCTATGCCATCGCGGACGGCCAGGCACAATTCACCATCGTCCCAGGGCTTCAGCAAAAAGCGGTATACTTCGCCGCGATTGATCGCGGCAATAGCGGCTTCCGTGTCCGAATATGCCGTCAACAGAATGCGGATCGTGTCGGGTGCGATCTGTCGAGACCGGCGCAAGAATTCCACGCCAGACATGCCGGGCATGCGCTGATCGGATATGATCAAAGATACCGGCGTCTGATGCAACAAGTTTAACCCTTCATTACCTCCATTGGCCGTAAGTACTGTGTAGCCCTCGCGGCGGAACACGCGGTGAAGAGCCCGCAAGATCGCCGATTCGTCATCCACGCAGAGCAAGCGATGAGCAGATGCAACTGTTGCTGTCATTCGATCTTTTCCCTCCCTGCCGGAGCAATCGGGAAACATCCAGGATATGTGATCGCCTTGTATTTCCCTTGAAACTGACAGAAATGCGCCGTTGTGAACTCGTGATGGCAAACATTGACGCACAGCTTGAGATGCCCATTGTGCGGGCGCTACTCCTATTATCGGCAAGATTTCGAATTTCCTCAGGGGTTTCAAAGAATTGGCGATGGGCCTCGCAAGATGTGATGAGTGGCCGTCAAAGTTTTGCGTCTGCAATCGCCCTGCCCTTACCACCAAGACACAAAGACACGAAGTATACAGCATTTTCAGCC
>CAZFFM010000234.1:0-2568 GCA_964517425.1 uncultured Ardenticatenales bacterium
CGACCAGGGCCAGTGCCGCCACCAGCAATGTCAATAACAATACCTTCTTCTTCATGAGAATCCTCCTCCTTTGGAGATACACGAAACGCTGCATCACATTCCAAAACCTAACGAACAGCTTGTCTTTGTTGCCTCACCCCCTTTCCAGTAGTCAGATGCCAGCGAACAGTCATCAGTCGGCAAACGGCTTCGCTATTTGATCACACGCTCGTATTCATTGTGAGTACCGATCCAGATCCAAATAAAATCTTCTCCATCGTCAATTGCAAGCACCCTGTGGTTGATTCCGACTCGGGCCGACCAAAACTTACCCACCTTCTTAAAATGAAGAGAGGGGTGTGAAGGATCTACTTTGAGCAATTCGAAATTCTTTCTCGCTACCCGCTGTACAGGTTCTGGAAGATCTCCAAAGCATTTCCAGAAACGATTCGTTGCCCTATGCATCTATAATTTTCCCAGGACGCCCTCGGCCTTTTCATTTAGAGCTTCCTCGATTAAGAAATCCAACTTCCCTGATTCTGAATCCGCCTTAATTTGCCCATCCCATTTTTTCCAATCTTTTTCTGCAAACCACTGCCTCAGGTACGCATATTCCAAATAAGGCAGGGATTCAATCGCAACTTGAATCTCTTCTACCTTTGCCATGTTCATCATTTCCTCTTCCTGTATATCTTTTGGTTTCCGCAGCCAGTCGTCAGTGTGTGTTGCGCTGATCATTGAAAGTTTACAATTGACCATTGATCATTGACAACTCTCCCCCGCGCTACGTCGCGCCCAAGTAGGCAGCGCGAACTTGCGGATCTTCGCGCAGCTCATTGGCGGTGCCCTCCAGGGCAATCATGCCCGTCTCCAGCACGTAGCCACGATGGGCAATGGCCAGAGCCATTTGGGCGTTCTGCTCGACCAGTAAGATTGTCGTGCCTTGTTTGTTGATGTCCCGGATAATCCGAAAAATCTGCTCAACCAGGAGCGGGGCCAGCCCCATGGACGGTTCGTCCAGCAAGAGCAACCGTGGGCGGGACATTAGCGCTCGCCCAATGGCCAGCATTTGCTGTTCACCGCCGGAGAGCGTACCCCCTGGTTGGTGTAGACGTTCACCCAGACGCGGAAAAAGTTCCAACACGCGCTCCATGTCTTCGCGGATGGCAGCCTTGTCCTTGCGAGTGTAGGCTCCCATCTCCAGGTTTTCCTGAACAGTCAAGCGGGCGAAGATTTTTCGCCCTTCGGGAGCCTGGCACACCCCCAAACCTGTCACTTTGTGCGCCGGCTTAGTGTGGATCGGTGCGCCTTCCAGCAAGACGCTGCCTGTACGCGGCTTAAGGATACCCGAGATTGTGTTTAGGGTCGTACTCTTGCCGGCACCGTTGGCACCGATCAGCGTTACAATCTCACCTTGGGAAACATAAAAAGTGATTCCTTTCAGGGCGTGGATGTGACCGTAATAGGTATGAATGTCATTGACTTGTAGCATAGATGTTGATCCTGTCGGAAACTCCCTTTAGCGGATGTGGCCGATGTTGAGTACTGCGTGTTGCGTGTTGCGTGTTGCGTAATCCAGCGTTCTATGCTTTTTCCCTACCTCTATCTCTACCTCTCCCTCTCCCTCTCCCTCTCCCTCTCATCATCCTGTCCCAGCATTTCGTCACCACCCGTGCCTAGATAAGCCTCAATGACACGTTGGTTTTGCTGAATCTCTTCCGGTGCCCCTTCGGCAATCAGTTCGCCCAGGTCCATCACGCTGACGCGGTCAGAGATGTTCATCACCACACGCATGTGGTGCTCGATCAGCAGGATGGTCAGGTCCAGCTCATCACGCAGCCGGCGAATAAACTGCGTGAGGTCTTCCGTTTCGATGGGATTCATGCCCGCAGAGGGCTCATCGAGTAAGAGCAGTTTCGGTTCCGTCGCCAATGCCCGGGCGATTTCCAGCCGCCGCTGGTCACCATAAGGCAGATTCTTGGCCAGCTCGTGAGCCCGATTACGCAGGCCGACAAAATCAAGGAGTTCATGCGCGCGGGCTTCGGCCTGGGCTTCTTCACGCATCGTTCCCGGTGTGTGTAAAATTGCGCCCACCACGCCTGAACGCAAATGGCAATGCTCTCCAACGAGCACGTTTTCCAGGGCAGACATGTTTGCAAACAGGCGAATGTTCTGAAACGTTCGCGACACCCCCCGCCCGGTAATGCGGTCTGTAGACAGTCCCACGAGAGACTTGCCATCAAAGACGACATCGCCCGCTGTGGGCCGGTAGAACCCGGTAATAATGTTGAAGAACGTAGTCTTACCGGCACCATTCGGGCCGATCAGGCTGGCAATCATACCCTTTTCGATGGAGAAGTCTACATTGTTTACTGCTGTAAGGCCACCAAATTGCTTGACGACCGCGTTGGCTTCGAGTAATGCCATGTGTTATTATCCTTCGTCAGTCAGGTGCTAGATGTTGCGTAATGTGTGCTGCGTACTGCATGTTGCGTAATCTCGTGTTGCGTGCTCCATTGCTCCCCGCTCCACACTCTCTACCTCTATCTCTATCTCTACCTCTATCTCTACCTCTATCTCTACCTCTAC
>CAZFFM010000234.1:2668-5562 GCA_964517425.1 uncultured Ardenticatenales bacterium
TCTCTACCTCTATCTCTATCTCTACCTCTATCTCTACCTCTATCTCTACCTCTACCTCTACCTCTACCTCTATCTCGCACCGTTCATCATTCATCATTCTGCATTCATCGTTTTGCCGTCGCCCCCCGCTTCACGCTCCACGCCTCACGTAGCCACGAGTACCGCTTCCAGTTCCTCTTCTTCCTTGTGAATCTCTTGCCGGCGTCGCACGGAGGGGATCAGTCCTTCGGGACGGAATACCATCATGATGACCAAGAGTGCTCCAAAGATCAAAAGCCGGTAGTCGGAGAACTCACGCAACAGCTCCGGGAGGCCGATCAAGGCTACTGAACCGGCGATTACGCCGGGGATGCTGCCCATGCCCCCGATGATGATCAGGCAGAGTACGTTGATAGAGACCATCAGGGTGAAATCTGCCGGAAAGATCGCTGTCTGGCGAGAGGCAAAGAAGCTGCCACCGATGCCGGCAAAGGAAGCCCCGATGGCAAAGGCCATCAACTTGTACTTCACGGTATCTATGCCCATGGCCCGGGCCACGTCTTCGTCTTCCCGAATAGCTATCCAGGCTCTCCCAATGCGCGAGCTGTCCAACCGGCTGGTTACAAAGGCGGTAACGACACATCCAATCACAATCAGATAGTAGAAGGCGAGTGGATTATCAAGATCGAGGCCAGGAAGGCTGGGAGGCTGAATATCCAAGATGCCCTGCGGGCCGCCGGTCAACTTTACCAGGTTGTTAAGGAACAAACGAATGATCTCGCCAAATCCGAGTGTGACAATTGCCAGATAGTCGCCCCGCATTCGCAGCACGGGGATACCGAGCAGAAGCCCCCCCAGGGCCGCAATTGCCACAACAAGGGGCAGGGAAATCCAGAAACCGATGTGCATGTGATACTTCGGTGAGTTCAAAAAAGCGTATGCGTAGGCTCCTATGGCAAAGAATGCCACATATCCAAGGTCCAAGAGACCGGCAAAGCCTACGACGACGTTCAGTCCCAACCCCATCATCACGTAGATTCCCACGGAACCCAGGACATGATCGTAGTACATTCCCAGTCGAAGGGGCGCCAGCACGATCAGCAGGCCCAGAAGTGTGAGAGGGAGAATCACGCGAACCGAGCGATTGGAGGAAAATGCCGGGCCGGACAGACCAGATGTAGAGAGGCCTTGCCGTATTTGCAAGTTTGCCTGCGAGAGATAGGGATACAGCAAAGCCGTAAGCATAGATAGGGCAGCAGAACCACCAACCAGCAACAGAGCGCCTTGTGGCAGGCTCCGGCCAAAACTGAGTATGGCGATAGTATCGGGCGTTACGCTATCCAGAACGTAGCGCACATCGACCGCGGAGGCGAGGACAACGAGCGCCGCTATCCACAGTCCTGCGACAATGCCGGCCAGCACACCCGAAAGGGCAGTCTGCCAAAGGGGCGGGGACTCTTCCCCATCCATCGGGCCGCGAACTATGAGGAGGCCAGCCCACAGCCCCATGAGCACCAGGATGATACGACTCAGCGAAACGCCGGCAATGTGCGGGCCGGCCAATGCGTTGAACATGCCCGAAATGGCAAAAAAGAGGGCCGTAGTTCCGACAATTGTGCCTGATTTTATGCTTGATCGTAGTTGCACAACAACCCCTATGCTTTCTTCTCGGAAAGTATCTCTCCTAACAAACCGGTAGGACGAAAGATGAGCACCAATACAAGCAGACTAAAAGCGATTACGTCCTTATACTGCGAAGGGATGTCTAGCGCCGTCGGGCCAAGTGATTCGGCCAGCCCAAGGAATACACCGCCGAACATCGCTCCCGGCACGTTGCCGATGCCTCCGAGTACAGCGGCCGTAAAGGCCTTCAGCCCGGGGATAAAGCCGACCATAAAATCTACCTGCCCGTTGTGAAAACCGAGCATCACCCCGGCAGCACCGCCCAGGAACGAACCGAGGGCAAACGTAAACACAATGACCTGGTCTACGTCAACGCCCATCAGGGCCGCGGTCTGCTGGTCTTCGGCCACGGCGCGCATGGCTTTGCCGACCTTCGTGTATTGGATCATCACGTAAAGCCCGATCATCATCAGCAGCGACATGACCATAATTAACACGCCGGTGCGGGTCACAAAGACGCCTGTGGCTCCGATGTCCCATCCACCTTGAATAAGGGGAGGTTTGGTGTAGACCCGCAGTTTGGGGCCGAAAACACGCAGCGCCGCCTGCTCCAGGAAGATAGACGCCCCAATCGCGCTGATCAGGGGCACCAAGCGGGGGGCATGACGCAACGGGCGGTAGGCCAGTCGCTCCAAGACAATGCCCACAATCATAGACACGATCATGCCCACAAACAGCACAAAGAGCAGAGAGACAACCGGCTGGGTTTCAACCAGCCCCTGGGACTTGAGCCACTGCAAGGAAAAGAATCCCGCGTACGCACCGATCATCATCACATCGCCATGCGCAAAGTTGATCATGAAGAGGATACCATAAACGAGGGTGTATCCGAGGGCAAGCAGAGCATACACCCCACCAAGAACGAGGCCATTGGCCAGTTGCAGCCCCCACAAAGACATGGGGTAATGTTTTGTGGTGATTACAAGGCCCACGCGCCAGACAATAAAGGCTCCAACCACCACAGCCACAAGTGTAGAGGCGATAGAGCCAAGGTCAAAACGGGATCGATTCGATAATTTTTTCGATGTAGTGGCCTCCATACGTACTCCTTGCCCTATGATCTTTTTGATTGTGCAATTCGCAGTTTGTCGGAGAGAGAATAATGGGACACAGATTTGGACGTTTTCAGCGCCTACCAAGAATCACGATCGAACAAAATCAATCTAAAGTTGCCGTAAACGATCAGCGTCAGCCGCCCGCCAGGTGCGGGGAGACCCTACCACCTGAGCGAT
>CAZFFM010000235.1:0-5538 GCA_964517425.1 uncultured Ardenticatenales bacterium
GTGGTAAGGGCAGGGCGTGAATGATTGCAAACGCAAAACTTTGACGGCCACCCGTACAAAGGGGGTATAGCGCAAAACTGTTATGGGCGAGGCATTCCCGCAGACCCATAAGGAGGGCAAATCCCCTTAGCATACCCTAACCTGGCTGAGCCAGAACCAAAAAGGCTAACCACAGATTGCTCAGATTTCTCAGATTATTCCTGGTTTCTTAATCTGTGTCATCCGTGAAATCAACCGTCAGATTGGTCAGCAGGTGAACTCACCCGCTTTGTTATCTGAAGGTGCAGTTCTTTGAGTTGCTGTTCCGATACTTCTGATGGCGCACTGGTCATCAGGTCTGTGCCGGCGGCCGTCTTGGGAAAGGCAATGACCTCGCGGATGTTATGCTCGCCGGCGAGAAGCATGACCAGCCGGTCTATACCGGGGGCAATGCCTCCATGCGGCGGCGCACCAAATTCAAATGCCTCCAGCATGTGTCCGAATTGGCTCTGGGCCTGCTCCGGCGAAATGTTGAGCAGACGGAACATTTGCTCTTGCACATCGCGCCGGTGAATACGAATGCTTCCCCCGCCGATCTCCCAGCCATTGGCCACGACGTCGTACGCTTTGGCGCGCACGCGACCGGGGTCTGTCTTCATCAAGGGAAGGTCTTCGTCCATCGGCGATGTGAAGGGATGGTGCATGGCCGACCAGCGTCCCTCCTCCGCATTCCACTCCAGCAGGGGGAACTCCAATATCCAGGCAAAGGCGATTTCATCTTCCGGCCGCAGATCAAGGCGGGTGCCCATCTCCAGGCGCAGCCGGCCAAGCACGTCGGCGACGGTATCCGCCGTATCGGCGACGATCAGAGCCAGGTCGCCCGGCTCCAGCGCCAGCCGTTCGATCAGGGCGTCGCGTTCCGTTTCGGAGAGGAACTTGGCCACAGGCGAACGCAGCCCATCATCCGTGCGCGCCATCCAGATCAGGCCTTGCGCGCCGAATTGCTTGGCGATGCCGGTCAACTCGTCCAGTTGCTTGCGCGAGTACGTGCCACACGCCGGCACGCGAATGCCCTTTACGCGGCCTCCACCGGCCAGTGCGCTCTGAAATACGCGGAACGTACTGCCAGCGACGATATCGCCCAGGTCAACCAGTTCCATGCCGAAGCGCAAGTCGGGCTTGTCGCTGCCGAAGCGCTCCATGGCTTCGGCATAGGTCAAGCGGGGGAAGGGCGCAAACTTCAAGCGTTTATCGGTCACTGTGGCAACCAGCTCCGTGAACAGGTCTTCGCTGATGCGCAAGACATCCTCTTGTTCGACAAAAGCCATTTCCAGGTCCAGTTGAGTAAACTCCGGCTGGCGGTCGGCGCGGAGGTCTTCGTCGCGGAAACAGCGCGCAATCTGAAAATAGCGGTCCAGTCCGGCGACCATGAGCAACTGTTTGAGTTGCTGTGGCGATTGCGGCAAGGCGTAGAATCGTCCCGGCTGCACACGAGCGGGGACGAGATAGTCGCGGGCCCCTTCCGGCGTGCTCTTGATCAGGATGGGTGTCTCGATTTCCAGGAAGTTCCGCGCATCGAGGTAGTCGCGGATGAACTTGACGATGCGGTGGCGCAGGATCAGATTGTGCTGCAGACGCGGGTGTCGCAAGTCCAGATAGCGATACTTGAGGCGAAGGGTCTCGTCCACCGGCGTTTCCTCGCTGATGTAGAAGGGGGGTGTCTTCGCCGGGTTGAGGATCGTGATGTCACCGGCTGCGACCTCGATTTCACCGGTAGCCAGTTTCGGATTGATCATGTCTGAGGGGCGATTGCGCACCTCGCCCTGAATCTGGAGGACAAATTCGCCTCGCGCCTGGGTGGCAACAGCATGGGCCTGGGGCGAGACTGCGGGGTTGAAGACAACCTGGGTCACGCCATAGCGGTCTCGCAGGTCAAGAAAAATGAGACCGCCATGATCACGACGTCGGTTGACCCAACCAGATAGGGTCACAGTTTGGCCGGTCTGTTCTGTTCGCAATTCGCCGCAAGTATGTGTACGTAGCATGGGCATTCCTTTCAGGATCGAAAGAAGTTCTTGGCCAGGAAGATAACGTTCGCGGGACGTTCTCCCAGGCGACGCATGAAATAGGGGTACCATTCGGTTCCGTAAGGGACATAGACACGGAAGGGGTAGCCGGCGGCAGCGAGCTGCTCTTGCAAGGCCGGGCGAACGCCGTAGAGCATCTGAAATTCGACGGCGTCTTTGGGCAAGCTCTGTTCCGCCAGACATTCCTTCGTGGCACGGATCATGTTTTCATCGTGGGTGGCGATGGCCACTCGAACGCCGCGTTCCCTTGCCTGTGGTCCGGCCAGCATTTTCATCAGGCGGACATAGTTGGCATCTACGTCACGCTTGCGCGGGTAGGCGACGACCGGCCTTTCATCGTAGGCCCCCTTGCAAAGGCGCACCGCCGCGCCCCGTTCGATGAGCCGTTCGATGTCACCCTCGCTGCGATAGAGGTAGGCCTGGATGACCACGCCGGTGTTGTCGAAGCCGGCGTCGCGGAGCGCATCGTAAAGGTCTAGCGTACGTTGGGTGTATGGCGAGCCTTCCATGTCTATGCGCACGAAGTTGCCGGTCTCTGCGGCCACGGCCAGGATTCGTTCCAGGTTTTCCCGGCACAGATCCGCATCTACGTCCAGCCCCATTTGCGTGAGTTTGAGCGAAACGTTCGCATCCACCTGTTGCGCAGCGATGGTCCGCAGGGCGGTCACATAGTCTTCGGCCGATCGCTGTGCTGTATCGACCGAGGTCACGTTTTCACCGAGGTGGTCGAGGGTGACGCGCATCCCTTTGGCGTTGAGGGTGCGAATGACACGCAGGGCATCCTCCAGCGTCTCGCCGGCCACAAAGCGCAAGGCCACGCGCTGCGCGGCAGAAACGTCCGTGGCCAACCTGCGCAAGCGCCGGCTATGGGATAGGGTTAAGAATACTTGCCGAAACATCCCTGTCCCTCATTACTCCCTTCATCATTCATCATTCCGCGTTCATCGTTTTGTCGTTGCTCCACGCACCACACACTACCTCTCCTGACCATCGCCGTTAATTTTTCCGTTGAAAATATGGATCACTCGCTGTGCTTGTGTAGCCACGTGCGAATCGTGTGTGACCAAAACCACGGTCATGCCCTTGCCGTGCAGTTGCCGGATCAAGGAGAGTACCTCTGCACCGCTGTCAGCGTCCAGGTTCCCGGTCGGCTCATCCGCCAGCAACAGGGGGGGCTCGTTGGCGATGGCGCGGGCAATCGCCACGCGCTGTTGTTCTCCACCCGAAAGTTCTGATGGCAAGTGATCGGATCGCGCAGACATGCCCACCTGCTCCAGAAGCCGGCGCGCCCTTTCGCGATAGTCTCCTCCACTGTTGCCACGCAGTTCCATGGGCAAGGCCACGTTCTCCACAGCGGTTAGGGTGGGCAAGAGTTGGAAGAACTGGAACACAATGCCCACCGTCTGACCGCGCCAGCGTGCCAAATCGTTCTCGCTTCGCTCGGTGATTTCGGTGCCGGCGACCAGTACCTCTCCGCTTTCCGGCCGGTCAATGCCACTGATCACGTGCAACAAAGTGGACTTACCACTGCCGGACGGCCCCACGACAGCAACAAACTCGCCTTCCGCAACAGTGAGCGTGACTCGGTCCAACGCCCGAACCTGACGACTGCCTAGCCTGTAAGTGCGCGTTACGTCCCGAAGTACAATCATGGCCACAATGCCTGCATTGTATCACAAGTGTGGGGAAGTGGCAAGGAAGTGGGGGGGGCAAAACGAGGACGGGGAGCGTGTTGCGTGGCGTGTTTCTTTCGAGTAACCGTTCAGCACCCCCTGAATCTGCCACGAATTGCACGAATTTACACGAAAAAAGGCATCTTCTCAATATTTCGGGGTGAGCAGAACGTCGTGCCCCCCTAACCCCCCAACTTTGGGGGGAATGTGCTCCCCCAGAATTGGGGGCAGGGGGGCGTTCCCCAAGTTATTGAGATGATACGAAAAAAGCAAAAAAATAGTGAAAATTCGTGCAATTCGTGGCAAAAAAGAGATTGAAGCAGGTGTTTCCAGGGTAGTCCCTGAACGCTTACCCCCCAAATACGTAACACTCGCGAGTCGACCCGAGCAGGATCGGCCTACATTGCCGGTTCCCCACAAAGTGACAGGTAAGAAACCGACCCCGCCAAAGCGTCAGATTGACAGTGACAGCCGTCAATGCGCGGAACCCTTCGGCGCGCCTTGCGGTCCCGCGGGCGA
Source organism: uncultured Ardenticatenales bacterium (assembly GCA_964517425.1). GTDB lineage: Bacteria > Chloroflexota > Anaerolineae > Ardenticatenales > JAADHH01 > JAADHH01. The sequence continues at coordinate 4,259 of CAZFFM010000235.1, forward strand.
CGTTCTTTCCGCCGTCGGGACAGCCCGCCCTCCGGAGATTGTTTCACCCGCAACCTGACAAAACCCGTTCATCGTTGTATAATACTAGACACTGGCGTTTTTTGTTTTTGCCACGGATTTTCACGGAGAAATCAGAAAGAATAGATGACTCTACTGAAAAAAGCTCTAGCACCCGTCCTCGGGTGCGGAAAATCGGCCCGAGGACGGGCCTCAGAGCACCTTTTTTCAGTGGAGCCATAGATGAAAATCTGTGCAAATCCGTGCAATCTGTGGCTGAAAATGCCGTGTTATACGCCCAAAATGATTTTCGCCAGGCTCCAGTATAATACTTGTGGTGGTTGTAGTTCAATAGAACAGAAAGGATGTGCTGCAAATGGAAATAGGCATGGTGGGTCTGGGAAAGATGGGCGCGAACATGGCCCAACGATTGATACAACACGGCCATCGCGTAGTAGCATTTGACCTCAGCGAGGACAATGTGCGTGCCCTTGAGAAAGAGGGTGCGGTTGGCGCTGCCTCTCTGGAGGATTTGGTTGAAGCACTCGCCCCGCCTCGTCACGTGTGGATCATGGTGCCGGCCGGCAAAGCGACAGCAAGCGTGATCCAGTCGCTGGCACTCCTCTTCTCCCCCGGGGACACGATCATTGACGGCGGAAATTCGAACTACAAAGATACCGTCAACTGGGCCATCCAGCTTCAAGCACAGGATTTCCATATCGTGGACGTCGGAACCAGCGGCGGCGTTTGGGGTTTGGCCGAAGGGTACAGCATGATGGTCGGAGGCGATGATGAAGTGGTCGAACGGCTCAAGCCTATCTTCGAGAGCCTTGCACCCGCTTCGGACAAAGGCTGGGGACACGTTGGCCCGAGTGGCGCCGGCCATTTCGTCAAAATGGTACACAACGGCATAGAGTATGGCCTGATGCAGGCCTACGCCGAGGGGTTCGAGATCATGAAAGCCAAAGATGACTTCGATCTCGATCTCCACCAGATTGCCGAAATCTGGCGCTATGGCAGCGTCGTTCGTTCGTGGCTGCTGGATTTGACGGCCAATGCCCTGCAGGAGGACCCGGATTTGCAGCACATCCGTGGCTACGTACCCGACTCCGGCGAGGGGCGCTGGACGGTGGCCGAGGCCATAGACCTTGATGTACCGGCACCGGTGATCACCCTCTCGTTGATGGCACGCTTTGTCAGCCGGCAGGACGATAGCTTCTCGGCAAAATTGCTCGCGGCACTGCGCAACCAGTTCGGGGGCCACGCCGTTATACGAGAATAAT
>CAZFFM010000236.1:0-5538 GCA_964517425.1 uncultured Ardenticatenales bacterium
GGCCGGCGAGCCCCTGCCCGGCTACCGCCCGGTCAAACCGATGGTCTTTGCCGGCCTCTACCCCACAGATAGTGACGGCTACCCCGACCTGCGCGACGCCTTGGAAAAACTCCAGCTAAACGATTCATCGCTCGTGTACCAGCCGGAGACATCACAAGCGCTCGGCTTCGGCTTTCGCTGCGGGTTTCTCGGCCTGTTCCACCTGGAGATCATCCAGGAACGGCTGGAGCGGGAATACGGCGTAGCTTTGCTGACCACGGCGCCCAGCGTGGAGTATCACGTTCTGAGCACATCGGGCGAGGAGTTGATCATCAACCGGCCGGCGGCGCTCCCCCCAACGAACGACATCGCCGAGCTGCGCGAGCCGTGGATGGAGATTCACATCTGGACGCCGGCGGAATACATCGGCGCAGTCATGAAACTGGTCACCGAACGACGCGGCGAGTTCCAAAAAATGGAATACCTGGACGACCAGCGCGTTTTGCTGACCTACCAGTCTCCGCTGTCCGAAATGATTGTCGATTTTTACAATCAACTAAAGGCGCATACCCGTGGGTACGCCTCGCTCGATTACCAACTGTCGGGGTATCGGGCCGGCGACCTGGTCAAGATGGACATCCTGATCAACGAACAGGTCGTGGATGCCCTGTCCCTGATCATACACCGCGACCAGGCCTACCAGCGGGGACTGGCCCTGACTCGCAAGCTCAAGAAAACCATTCCACGCCAACTATTCAAAGTCCCCATCCAGGCCGCAGTCGGCAGTCGCGTCATTTCCCGCCAGACCATACAGGCATTGCGCAAAAATGTCCTGGCCAAATGCTACGGCGGCGACGTATCCAGAAAGCGCAAGCTGCTGGAGAAACAAAAGGCCGGCAAGAAACGCATGAGGCGCGTGGGCAAGGTGGAGATTCCTCAAGAGGCCTTTATGGCCGTATTGACTTTAGAGGAATAAGTGCGGTCCTATCCTCGCGCCTTCTTCCTGGCCATGTTGGTGAACCTGCTCTTCTTCGCCAGCATGCACTTGCTCATGGTTCCGTGGCCCCTCTATATCACCTCGCTCGGCGGTCTGACCCGTGATGTCGGGCTGACCACGGCCGCCTTCGCCCTCACGGCCGTTCTCGCGCGGCCAATGGCCGGCATACTCTCCGACCGCTGGGGCCGGAGGCAAACGATGTTTCTCGGGCTGTTACTTTTTACCGTATCGCCGGCACTGTTTGCGCTGCTGCACACGATTCCGCTGCTCATTCTGGTGCGTATGCTGCACGGCGTGGGCATTGCGGCCTTCACCACCGCCTACATTGTGCTGATGGCCGAGATGGTCAGTGCAAGCCAGCGCGGGGCAGCCCTCGGCTTGGCCGGCATTGCGCCCTCCCTCTCACTGATGATTTGGCCGCCGCTGGGTATGCCCCTCCTCAACCGATTCGGTTTCACCACACTCTTCCTGTTGGCTGCGCTGCTGGCCGGCCTGGGCCTGGGATTGGCACTGTTCATCTCCGGCCGGACGGCGAACGATGAGGAACCCCGCAGAGACCCAAACCTGGCCCCACCGGATGGGCGATTCCTTGCCGTGCTGCAACAACGATGCGTGCTGGCCCCTACCATAACGACATTCACGCTCGGCGTAGCTTATGGCAGTGTGATCACCTTCTTGCCACTCTTCACCACAGAGCAGAACCTGGGAAATGTGGGGCTCTATTTCAGCGCGTATGCGCTGGCCTACGCTGTTTCGCGTATGCCCCTGGGACGATTGTCCGATCAAATCGGCCGGCGGCAGGTGATCGTTCCCTGCATGGCGGGCGTTGCGCTCTCGTTGGGCCTGCTGGCCTTCGCCGGAAATTTGGCCGTGCTGATTCTGTTGGGAATCGTCTACGGCGTCGCTTCTGCCGGAGCCCGCGCCGCCCTCGATGCCCTGGTCGTTGACTATGCGCCGCCGGAGGTGCGGGGAACAGCGATCAGCGTCATGTACGCGGGCCTGGATTCGGGCATCGGCGGAGGATCGGCCTTGCTCGGTCTGTGGGCGGAGCATGTGGGCTATGGCGGGCTTTACCTCACCGTGGGTCTCGTTTCGTTGGCCGGGGCCATCGCCTTCCTCATGCTGACCAGCCGTCCGCTGGAGCCGGCCGTGACGTACGGCGATTGGTAACCGTTCAGCACCCCCTGAATCTGCCACGAATTGCACGCATTTACACGAAAAAAGCAAAAAAAATTAGTGAAAATTCGTGGTATTCGTGGCAAAAAAGAGATTGAAGCAGGTGTTTCCAGGGTAGTCCCTGAACGCTTACGGGGATTGAACGAAACGAACGCGTGTCCCGAAAATCGGCCATGAATCTCGCCGGTGCTTGCATCCACCCGCATGGCGAGAGGATATCCGGCTTCCTTCGCGTGCAGCCCTTTTGGCCTACCAGACTTCCTTGCCTGCTGGCGTTCCCCAATCCACCTCCCTGAGTCGATAGCCCTCCGGCATGAGAGCGACCAGTTCTTGGATGCTGTACTTGTCACGGACCCTGTGAAAGGGTTCGACAATGATTTTCCCTTCCTGGACCGAGATGTACACCTCATTCCCGACGCGAACATGCGCTTGTTCCAAGGTGGTTTTTGGAAAACGCAGGCCCTGGCTGTTGCCCCATTTTTGTATTTTCGTAAGCACGCGAAGAATTCCTCTCTGCCTGGCGGACTGTATAGTTATAGTATACACCACTTGCGTAGGGGGTGCAGGTATGGGCGGGAGATTGCCTGAGAGAATTTTGAATCCTCTCTTGATTTTTGGCAGGAATCATGGTATAATAAGAGCAATCCATATAGTGGAGGTGGATGGTCTTAGCCATCGGGAGAACGCCCGCGAGGGCGTTTCTCTTTTTCCCATTTATGGTAGCAGCTTCTTCCCATACCCTTCGATTTGTCCCGTTCGTCGGTGGCGATGATATTTGTGCTGTCGCAAGATAGCGCAGATTTGGTCGCCAAAGGTGTGACGGTCATCAGTAATCAGGCGATGGTCGCGAAGCACCTCTCTCCGAGATGGGTGAGCGACGATGTCTGCGAGTTGTAAGCCCGCAATGTTAGCAACTTTTGGCTTGACCTTAAGTTCGCGTGTGGTCAGCCTTTCGTGCCACCGTTCCAAGGGACGGACGCCACGTTTTCACCCCCAACTCAGCGAATCGAGTACACCGACGACGACGGAGATGATCGGTGCTTCGTCGTCGCCGACGATCTGGCGGGCGGAGTTGCCCTCGCGATTGACCAGCACCCGGTCGCCGACGCCGGCGTGGGCTGCGTCAATGGCCACGAACGTCTCCTCTTCCTCCGCCCCGCGCAGGTGCATCGGCTGCACCAGCAGCAGCTTGTGGCCGTGGAAGGCCGGATGCTTGATCGTGGAGACCAGCGTGCCGACAACGCGGGCGATTAGCATTGGGGTAGGCCCTTTAGCTTCAGCAAACGGCGCTGTAATTCTTCCAGATAAGCTATGCGCTCGGCACGGAAAAGAGGTTCGGTTTCTTGCAATTGGGCTTCAAACGTCCGGTGCAGGTTCAGCAACTGTTGCAAACTTTCCTCCACCGTCATCTGCCGGAGCAACCACGTCTCTTGCGCTTCAATGGCCGCCCACCCTTCGCGCACACGACTCAGATCGTGCCAGGCCGAGTCCTGTTGCGCCGTTGGATTTGTCGTCCCCGGTGGTTCTTTCTCAACTACCGTGATGGTTGGCATAGTGGCCTCCCTTCACAATTCCAACTCCAGCCCCTCCACCACATCCACGCGTTCGACGATGCCTACGACGGCCAGGTCCACCGGCAAGCCCTTGCGTTCCAGTGCCAGCGAGGCTTCGCGGGAGCGCACGAGGAAGACGGTGTCCCCCTCCCCGGCCTGCACCACATCTACGGCCACACGGGGGCGACCGACCGGCCGGCGGTGTTTGTCCAGCGGCTGCACGATGAGGAGTGTGCAGCCTTCCAGCCCAGGGTACTTGCGCGTAGCCCACGCGCTGCCCACGATGCGACCGAGGAACACGGCGCTATTCCTTCCCCTCCAGGCTGTCCAGCGCTCGTAAGGCGGCCCGTTTCGCGGCCATCATGTCCGCTTCCGTGCCCGAAAGGTATAGCCGGCCAAACCGTCCCACAGAGGTGATGTGAATCAGGTTCACGGTTGTGGCCTTTTCCGCCTCGTTGGCCGCGTAGGTGACGTAGGCGGCCGGGGCTACCTCCAGAACGAAGAGGGTCTGGCCCGGCACGAGCATGGACCCCTTCCGCCAGCGATTCAGGAGCTGCGCCTGGTACACGTCCACGTTGGTGATCATCTGCACGGAGGCGACTTGTGGCCGCACGCGGTCCGTTTCCCGGCAGCCGATGCGGTCCAAAATCGTCTGGCCGGCAACCTGCACCGCCGATTGCGACATGGAGTGGATCTCCAACATGCCGAACTCGCGTTCGACGATCTGCGCCCCCGGCTTGACTTCCGTCGCCTTGACGGCAACGTCCACCACGCGGAAGACCTCGTTGCCCGGGGCCATCTCCACGTAGAGCGCTGCCATGCCGGCGATCGGCAAGTCGCCCTGCGTAACCGTGCCCATGAAGGCGGCGAATTGCGGCTGCATGCGGTCGAGATAGACGTAGGTGCGTAGTTGAAACTTTGCCTTGTTCGTCATCGGGAAAGCCCCGCAAGCTGCCAGGCCAGTTCGCCGGAGCGGAACCGGCCTTCGATCTGCTCGACCGCCTGCTCAACGTTGTTCATCCGGACGGAGAGGGCGACTTCGACGCCGCACGCGGCCTGTGTTCGGCGCACTTCGGCACGCAGCCATTGCAGCCAGCCGAGCACCTCCGGGTCGTCGGTGGAGAGGGCGTGTGCCGGCCGGTTCGAGGGGGATGTCGCCATCTCCGGCGGCGTCGCCACGCCGCCCTGCGCGATCGTCTCCACATATTCGGCGACGCGGACCAGCTCGTCGCTCAGCGCCGTCAGTCGGATCGCCCGGGCCCGGCCGGCGACCAGCCGGAAGTCGGCAGCCAGCGATTCGATCTGGCGACGGGCTCGTTTGGCGGGTGGCTCTGTGCTGCTCTGCGTGTCGGCGCTACTTTCCGGCTCCTCGACGAAGCGCACGGCGATACGCCACTCGCGCAAGAAGTCCTGTGCGGCCGGCGAGAAGCGCGTGCCCGGCGGAAAGGTGAGCACCAGGCCATGTCGCGGCCGGCGTATTTGCTGCCGCAATTCAGATTCGGTTACGATTTGCAAGGCTCAGTCCCCGCTCATCCCTCTTCCGCGGACGGCAGAATATGCTCCACGTCGGCGTGCGGGCGCGGGATGACGTGTACCGAGATCAGCTCACCGACGCGCTGGGCCGCCGCTGCGCCGGCGTCGGTGGCTGCCTTCACCGCGCCGACATCGCCGCGCACCATCACGGTGACGTAGGCCCCGCCGACCTTCTCCTTGCCGATCAGGCGCACGTTCGCCGCCTTGACCATTGCGTCGGCGGCCTCGATGGCTCCGACTAACCCCTTCGTCTCCACCATACCGAGGGCGTACACTTGGGATCGAAAAAACCCCCCCCAA
>CAZFFM010000237.1:0-5534 GCA_964517425.1 uncultured Ardenticatenales bacterium
TGTCTTCGTGGTTCATTTGAGAGAGTTGCCGCGCAAAAATATGACGCACACCCCCAATGTCAGGTACTATTTACTTTTGGCAAGAAATTTGGTATAATCTAGCAAGTGGAAGTTACTGCTCAGCCTGCCACCAAGGCGACGAATGAATTCGCCGCCTGAGACTGCGAAGTGCGTTAAAACGCACTATTCCAGCTATTCCAGCACGACAGCAACCTATTTCAACAGGTTTCGCAATTATAGGCGGGCAATTCATTGCTTGCCGAAGCTTGCCGAAGCCGGCCTGAGTAGCAACGGAGACTCTTTTTGAATATTTCCACTGTATTTCCATTGAATCAACAACTGTTCGTTGTTCCTCGTCAGGCGGGAACAGCGGCGCTTCGTTTGGCATTGCACCAAACATTGCGCGCCACGGTGCTGGACATTGCCAATGGGCGCGCGTTGCTGGACCTTGGCAGTGGGCAAAAGTTATGGGCTTCCACAAACTTGAATCTGCCTCTCGGCGCTCAAGTGGAGTTGCGCGTGCAGGGGATTACGCCGCAGCAAGTCGCTTTGCAGTTGGTTTCACCGGAGGGAGCTTCGGCGGACGCGGTAACCCGCCCCGACGCGCAGTGGGTCGGCGAGCTTCTGACAACCTTGTCCATCGCAGATGATGGCGTCAATCGCGCGATTGCCTTGGAGCTGATTCAGCAGGGCATGACGGTGGAGCCCGATTTGGTCAGCCGTGTACGCACGGCCCTGGAAGGTCTGGCGCGGAGCTTGCCAGATGCGGGTGACGCAGGCGGCCCAGCGGCCGTCGTTGAGGGCAGCTCCCCGAACGTCGCCGTCGAAGGGCAACAAAGCGCGGGCAACCCGGCTGCCGGTGAAGCCGTACTGTCGCCGGCTTTGCACGAGATGGTGCCGGCGGTTGTGCGACTGGCGGTCCTCCGGTTGCCCATCACATCGCAAACGGTGGCCCTCGCTTCCACTTGGACGGAGGATGTGCCACCCTGGGACAAGCAGACCGCCGCGCTGTTGAGCGCCTTGGCCGATACCCTGGCCGTTGAGCCGGAGGGGAATGGGCAGACGCCATCGGCGCGGCCTTTGCTCACGCAGGTGATGGCCCGTGTAGCGGCCTGGCCGTTGCAGGGGGATCAGCCGTTAGCGGACATTGCGGACCAGGTTCGCCATGTCCTGGAAGAGTTGGGCACTTCGGTCGAACACCACCTGTTAGAAAGCGAGTCGCTATTGCCGGCCGGCGAACAGGCCTCGCCGTTGCCCACGACGCAAGCGCAGCCGTCCGAATCGACGACAATCGCGACGGCACTGCCGCCGCAGGAAAGCGCACCGAAGTTGACGGATGGGGCCGTTAATCTGGCGACCCAAAGCTCTGCGGGGAAGCCGGCCGTTGTGGTACGGGACCAAATCTTGCTCTATCAGTTGCGGGAACTGGCCACCCGTGTAGCGGACGATGCGGAGACGTCCCCCGTCCAGCGAGAAGCATGGCAGCAGCTTACCGAGCGTGTGGAAAGCGTGTTACAGCATGTGCAGGGGGAACATCTATTCAACGTACGGCAGCCAGCTGCGCACGTCTCCGAGCCATTTTACATTTTCCCCTTGCCGCTTGCCGCCCCCGACGGGTTGCAGGCCGGGCAGGTGCGTATCTACTGGCAGGCCGGCGGGGATGGCGATAACAAGCCAACGCGTGTTGACCCGAAGGACGTGCGTCTCCTTTTCCGGCTGAACGTGTCGGGCCTCGGGCCGGTAGAAATTGACTTGGTGGTCTGGCAGAATCGCGTGCGGGCACATTTTCGCTCGGACAGCGAGCCGGTGCGGGCGCTTTCTCGCCAACACGCCGGCGATCTACGTCTGGGGTTGGGGCGGCTGGGGTTCTCGGTTGAGCAGCTCCAAACGTCGGTGCTTACGGAGCGGGGCGGGGAACAGGTTCCGCCGGGGAATGGGGCGATTGACGTGGCTCGGGGCGACCCGGCCATGCGGATTGACGCGAGGGCGTAGACATGGCGCAAGATGCCGGCAAGGCCCGTGGCCAGAGCAGGGCTATTGCCCTGCGCTACGACGAGTCCATTGCGCCGGCGCCGGTGGTCACGGCAGCTGGCCGGGGCGAGATGGCCGAACGAATTCTGGCTCTTGCGCGGGAACATGGCGTGGCCATTCGTGAAGACCCCGATCTGGTCGCGCTTCTGGCCCAACTCGATGTCGGGCAAATCATTCCGCCTGAACTTTATCCGGTGATCGCAGAAGTGCTATCCTATGTCTACCGGCTGCGCGGGTATGTGGCCGGGAGCGGGTGACGTGGAGCGACTTTGAAACGATGAACGATGAATGGAGTATGGAGTCGGGAGTAAGGAGTAGGGGGCGGAGCGTGCCGACGTTCAAACGGGACATGCGGCCCGGCAATCCAAAATCTAAAATCCAAAATCGAAAATCGAAATGCGTTACACGGTTGGCGGTGGCCCTGGTATGCGTTTTGTTTGCGCTGGCGGGCGGAGCACGGGCCGTGCGCGCCACCGGTCCATTGCCGCTCAGTGCCTACCCGCGTCCTTTGGATGACAACGGGATAGGCATTCATTGGAGCACGAATCTGTACGGCGAGAGTCGGGAAACAACCGATTACTTCGTGCGCGAGTTGGTGGCCATGGACATTAAGTGGGTCAAGTTCTTGAACGATGGCACCGAAGGCCGCCACCACGATTATCTCGTGCAGCAGCTTGTGGCGCACGACATCATGCCGGTCATGCGCATTTACACGCGATACAACGACCCTCTGGACGTCCAGTCGCTACGCCGCCTCGTGCAGCATTACCTGCCGATGGGAGTCTACTACTATGAGCTGTACAACGAACCGAATTTTCCGGGTATGGATGCCGGCTGGCGCGATAATCAAACCCGCGACGTGGATTACCTGCTGCGTTCGTGGGTGTCCGCCGCTCGCGTGATCGAGGCGGAGGGAGGGTACCCTTCGGTGCCTTCCATGTTCCCCCCGTCCACAAAAGACCCAAAGTTCGAGCAAAAATTCTTCCAGCAATTCTTCCGCCGGCTGAAGGCCAATGGTGATACGGACGTGCTCTATCGTGCCTGGATCGCGTTGCACAACTACACAATCAACCACCCCATTCGCTATCCTTACGATGCGGTGAACCGGCACAGCACAGCCCTCTCCCGTACCGAGATTGCGCGTTACCATATCTCGTCGGCAGAGGCAGAGCAAATCAACCACTTTCGGGCGATTTCGCACAAGCCACGCGCGGAGGGAGGCTACTACGTCGGCTCCACGATTGACCAGGACAGCTACGGCTTCCTGCAATTCCTGGCCTATCACAAGCAGTTCACGGACATTTTCGGCTTTGAGATTCCGATCATCGGCACGGAGGGGGGCACAACGGTGGGCAACGGCGACGATCCTCGCTACCCCCGTATCACGCCAGACATGCAGCGAGACATGACGCTGGAGGCAGTGCAGTACATGTTGGACGAAGCGCCGGCGTATTACTTCGCCTATACGAGTTGGCTTATCGCGCAGAAGGGGCTCGATTACCACAACACAGCGTGGGAGACCGACGCCTGGTATCACGACCGCAAGGGCAATCATTTGCCCATCGTCGAAGCGCTGAAGGCGTTTCCTCGCCGTGGGGAGATGCGCCGGAATGCGCCGGGCGGCAACCAGGGGCGCGTTTCCCGTCAGAGGGCGGCCTCTACCTCCGGCATGACGACTTCAAGTGCTGCACCGGCTGTTGATTCTGCGGCCTACGCCAACCTGGCCCGCTTCCCCCGGCCCCGCCAGGACAATGGCTGGGGCGTACACTGGTCAACCGGACTATTCGGCCAACCGCCGGCGGTTGTAGACCGCTACATCGCCGATTTGCACACCCTGCAGATAAAATGGGTGAAGATTACGCAGGGGGATGTGCCCAAAATCGCCCACCCCTATCTGATCCGGCAACTGGTGGCCACAGGCATTATGCCTGTGTTGCGTATCTATCAGGAGTACAACGATCCGCCGGCGCATCTGGCCGAGATCGTGCGCGAAGGAAGACCGATGGGGGTCTATTACTATGAATTGTTCAACGAGCCGAATATTGCCGGACAACCGGGAGGCTGGCGGGATGGAGAAGAGATCAGCGTGAATCGCATCGTAAGCCTGTGGATTCCGGCTGCAGCGACGGTCATTCAGGGCGGAGGGTTCCCAAGTTTGCCGGCCCTGACGCCGGGTGGAGACTACGACGACGTGACATTCCTGGACACCTTCCTCGCCGAGGTGGAACGGCGGGGGCGCGCAGACCTTTTACGGCAATCGTGGCTGCCGTTGCACAACTATTTCCTGAACCATCCGCTTGATTACCCGAGAGATAGTGTAAATTTGCAAGGCACGCTCCTTTCGGAGGCGGAGGCTGCCCGACGAGGCCTTTCGCCCGAGCAGGTTCGCGCCATCAATCACGCGCGACAAATCGCCCATTTGCCACGCGCGCAAGGCGGCTTCTACCGGGGCAGTACGATCTATGCAGACTCCAACGCGTTTCATAAGTTCGAGGCCTATCACAAAGTGGTGATGGAGCGAGTGGGCTTTGCTATGCCGATCATCTCCACCGAGGGAGGGGCCATTGCCGGCTCTCAGGAAGACCCGCGCTACCCGCCCGTTTCAGATGACGACGTAGCCCGATGGACAGTGGCTGCCTACAACACTATGCTGGATCAGGCCCCGCCCTACTATTTTGCTTTTATGCCGTGGCTGCTGGTGAATCAGGCAGCGGGGGGCGGCTCCGGCCAATGGGAGGCCGCCGCGTGGTATAAGATGGACGGCACGACGCTGCCGGTGGTACCTGCGCTGAAGAGGGACGTCGCCGCCAAGGGGAGCCGCCCGCGTCGTTATTCACCGGCCCAGGTTGCCGGCTGGATCGCGGACGGAGCGCCGGGCAGCGGCCCGACCACCACGCCAACCACGCCGGGAACCTGGCCGGCCTTTACGTCGCCGGCTGCGGCCGAGTCGCTGCCTGTCCTCCCGGGGGCCGAGTCATACCTGATCCACGCGGCGCGCACGGCCACCCTTCGCTGGCGTCGCGAAGATACGGGCACCGTCCAGGTCGCCTTGTATGCGAACGTGCTTTTGCGGGGAGAATTGCAGCTTTGGAATGACGGGCAAATCGTCAAATCGTGGGCATTGGACTTATCCCCGGGAGACCGCCTGACCGATCTGTGGAAACCGCTGTACGGGACGTCCGGCATGTTGGGCTTGCGTATGCTCGATTCCGAGGGGAATCTTCTGGACTCGTATGGGACAACAGACGCGCTGCCGGCCCCAATCTGGCCCCGCGCGGTATCGTCTGTGGCCGGCGGCCAAGCTGTTCCGCGCAGCTTGCAGTGGGACCCGCGCCTTGACGAGTGGGGTGTGCGCCTGAAACCTGCTCACGCGCGGCCCGGACAGACGGTGTGGCGGCTGGTACAGGCGGTGTATCAGGACCCGACCGAATCGAGTGGCAATCACAACATCTACGTGGAGCTGATAGACGAGCAGGGACGGCGCATTATCGGGGAGCGGGCCT
>CAZFFM010000238.1:0-5516 GCA_964517425.1 uncultured Ardenticatenales bacterium
TGATCAATCAGCTGGCTCTATAGGCAATCACGGAGGCGGAAGATGGGGATACGTCGAGCTTGGAAAATCGTCGCTGGACTCTTGATTGTTGCCTGCGCTATCGGTGTGCCTGGCTGCAGGACCGACGGGGCGCCCAACAAGGTCATCGAGCTCAAGATGCCGAGCGGCGTTACCGTCAAGGTTGACCTCAATGCAGCCTTTGCTGAGACCTTGCCGTTTGATTCGAGCAAACTGACGATCACCGTCGTTGACGTCAGCACGGCACCGAAACCAACACCTTCCGATCTGAAGAACTTGGGTGGCGCATTGCTGGAAATAGAACCATCGGGAGAGCTCCCTGTCAGGGTTCCCTTGGAAGTCACAATCCCCCCGAAGCTTATTCCTGCAGGCGCAGTACCTGGCATCGCTTTCTATGATGAGAAAAAGAAGATCTGGATTCCTGAGACGGTGCGGATTGAAAAGGTCTCCGCAGATGGTTCGCAGAAGATCATTGGCCGCCTCAGTCATTTTTCGAAATGGGGAATCTTCTCGCTGCCTGCCCGTGTGAAGTCGGTGAAGCTGACATTGCCCAAACTCGGCAAGCATACGGTGGGGATTGAGCTGGAAGCCTGGCTCCCAAATAGAGTATTCGCCAAGCTTGTTGGCTCTCCCTTCTTCAAAAGCTGGAATATCAGTAAAAGGAATGGTTCAAACGCTTGGGTTGGAACGGTCAACGTGCCGAGAGACGGGATATACCGGTTTGAGATATTGGAAGGCAACTGGCAGGTTTGGGAGCAGAATATTCGTGTAGGGGGAGCGCTTGAGCCGGCGTCATACAAAGCCCTGGCGTTGAAATATGCCCCTGTTCTCTCCTTCCACAATGACGAGGAGTACACGCCGATTCCTCTCGACAAGACGTACTTTTCGCCCGCCAAGATAGATGTGCCCCACACATTTCCGAGCAAGGATATGCTGGCTGGAACGGCGGCCATGGAGTATTTGGCGACTCATGGACACAACCGCGGCATCATTCATGGAGAAAGAAGCGGCCCCTGGGTCAACACGAAGAAGTCGCCTGCGCTCTTCCATTCAACGGGGTATTGGGTAGCTCAGCGCTCAGGCAAGCATCTGTTTTTGACCTACTGGTTTTTCTACAGCCATGATCCGAAGGACGGGAAACGGAAATCGTGGCTTGTCGCGATACATAACCGTGACCGTGAGTCAGTAACGGTTGTGCTGGATGAACCCACTGGTAAGCCAGTAGCTATGCTTTTCCATGGGCACCTTGCAAGCCAGAAAATGCAGAGGGCGGACATCCCAGGGGGGCACAAGTGGGGTGGAGGTTTTTTGGCAGTAAAATGGGATGATGTGGAAAGGGCGTCTGGCTGTACCCACCCAATTGCACATGTTGCAAAAGGCAGTCACGCATTCTACCCACGACAAGGCAAGTACAACGTCTATATTCCGAGTTTGTCAAATACAAGACCCGTACTGAATGAACCTGCTGGTGGGACAATTCGTCATTGTCCGGCAGGCAGTCAACTTTCCGGCTGCACCCGCACCCTGAACTTGCTTCCACTTGGGGTGGGAAATGAACTGTCTTACGGCCAGCGATGGCAGCACCTTTCGTTCTCGGGCTTCTGGATCGATGTTCCGTGGCCCAGCGACAACGTGGTTTTCCCGCCGTTCATCAGCCGGATGGATGACATCCCAGCATGGAACGGCATTTCGCTTGTGGATGCAACGAAGGGGATAGGCAAAGTGGGAGGGAGTTGCTTTGTCTCAGGAGCAAGATGTGGCGACAAGATCAAGAACGGAAGCGAACAATGCGATGGGAGTCAGCTTGGTGGAAAGAAATGTGTGAGCTTCGTTGGATATACTGGAGGAAGTCTCAAGTGCAATACCAACTGCACGTTTGACAAGAAAGGTTGTTTTAAGTGCGGCGATGGAAGGGTAACAGGCGGTGAAAAATGCGATTCAAATGCCGTAGCTTGCACCTCATTGGGGGGGCATTATTCCAGTGGTACAGCGAAGTGCAAGCCAGACTGCTCTGGGTATGACGAGCGTCCATGTTTGCAGACGACTGTTGCTGCACCGCAGTTCACGTCTCCTAGCTCTTGTGCAATAACCAGCTCTCAGACTAGTGCAAAGGTCACATGGACACTCTGGTCACAAGTTGGCATCGCGTTGCAGAAACTGACCTATGCGCAGGCTGCGGGATGTAACGGCGCAACTATTGGTCAAAAACAGGTCAGAGTACTTCCTGCCAGCGCGCGCACCGCTACGATTGCGGGACTCCAGCCGAATACCTGGTACAAAATCCACGTTGAAACTACGGCTGTGGCTGGCTACCAATCGAACGGCTACCAAACGTGGCTACGAACTGCTGCGACTGCGCCACTTGACGCCGGAACCAATGATTTGGGTCAACGTCTGGATGCAGGAGTTCCAGACGCAGCAACCGATGTGGCAGCTCCCACTGATGCCGCTAGCTCAGATCTGCCGATTCCAGCTGATACTTGGATCGCTGATTCTGGCCCTTCTGATGCAGCCTCGGTAGACCTATCAAGTCCTGATGGAGGCTCCCAACACCACATCTGGTCCAAGGGATTTGGAAGCGTAGGTTCGGACGTGGGGAGGGCTATTGCCATCGACAAAAACGGAAACACATACGTGACGGGACAGTTTTCCAAGACCGTCAATTTCGGCGGTGGAGCCATAACAAACAGTGGTTTCGGCGGCGTATTTGTTGCGAGCTACACAGCGGGCGGTACCCACCGCTGGTCGAAAGGGTTTGGAGGTCCGGGATTGGCCGTGGGTAGAGCTATTGCGGTAGATAGCGCCGGCAACGTCTATGTCACGGGGTCTTTCACCGGAACCGCCGACCTCGGAGGTGGACCGCTCACCAGCGCGGGTTCCTCTGATATTTTTGTTGCCAGCTACACTTCGTCAGGTGCACACAGGTTCTCCAAGCGTTTCGGGGGGACCGTTGGAGCTGACGACATTGGTTATGCCTTGGTGGTGGATGCGAGCAGCAATATCTATGTGACGGGGCAATTCTGGGGGACTGCCGATTTCGGAGGCGGATCGCTGACCAGTGCTGGCTACAGTGATGTTTTCATCGCCAGCTACACGTCGTCGGGTGCACATCGGTTCTCCAAGCGTTTCGGAGGAACTACTTCCGACGATGGACGTGGGATAGCGATAGATAGCGGCGGCAACATCTATCTCACTGGATCCTTCACGGGGAGTGCCGATTTTGGAGGCGGAGCCATCGTAAGCGCAGGGAGTTTTGATGTTTTCCTAGCAAGCTACACGTCGTCGGGTGTACACCGATTTTCTCAGTGCCTCAAGAAATCGTATACTTCAGGTCTCGCTATTGCAGTGGATGGGAGCAATGTCTACCTGACAGGGTACTCAAACGCTCTTGGAGCAAGATCGGCGGCGTTCTTGTATAGCTTTACTTCGACGGGTCAGCACCGCTTTTCTCGAAGTCTATCCTCAACGTCGTCAGGTAATGACATTTCGATAGATAGTAGCGGCAACATATATCTCATAGGGTCTTTCACGGGGGCCGTTGATTTTGGAGGAGGGGTAAAGACCAGCACGGGGGGCTACGATACTTTCCTGGCAAGCTATACGCCATCAAACCAGCACCGCTTTTCCTGGACTTTCGGGGCAAGCGAGGGTAATGCGCTAAAGGTGGACGCAACCGGGAAAATGTACATCATAGGAGCCTTTGAACAGGCTGTAGACTTTGGTGGTGGAACACTTCCAAACGCAGGTTCAGCGGACGTGTTCTTGACTAAACTCTCGCCATAGCTGCGGCCCCAGCTCTTTCTTTCGACAGGCGAGAAGACCCATCAGGGTTCGCTTCGTCTCGTATGCCGTATGTGTGCGCGGCACAGAGGCCCCGGTCATACAGAAAGTTGCTGAAGCGAAAAGATATCGGCTGCACTTAGCCGTTTCTGTTGGTTCGAGCCAGCCAAAAGATCTCGAATTTCGTACGCAACGGAGAGCCATTTTAAAGATGCAGATATATTTTATGGTACTATTAAATACACATAAACCGTTAACTCCGCATGAGCATAAAAAAAATCATCTCAGGTCTTTTTTCAGTTTTTTTTGGATTGGGCCTGATCTGGCCATATCCCCTTACCTACCCGGCCGCCATCTTTTCCGACATCCAGGACTCGCCCTATAAAACCAGTATCGAATACCTATATAATCACGGCGTGGTGGAAGGGTACAGCGACGGAACGTTCCGGCCGGAAGCTAAGATCAACCGCGCCGAAATCATGAAAATTATTCTGGAGGCCAGTCTTGATGAAGATTTAGGCTTCGGAAGGCAGTGTTTTAAGGATGTCGGCAATGACTGGTTCGCCAAATACGTCTGCTACGCCAAAGAAAAAAAGATCGTCGAAGGCTATCCCGATGGCTATTTCCGCCCCGCCCAATTAGTAAATACGGCCGAAGCGCTGAAAATGGGGATTGAAAGTTTTCCGGTCCAGCTGGGGTCAGCCCCAGATCCCTGGTACCAGAAGTACATCGATTTTTCGCACGACAACAATATCTTTTCCCGCTATAACATCCTGCCCCAGAAAGAAATGACGCGGGGTGAAATGGCCTACCTCATCTATCAGCTGATGATGGACAAAGCCGGAACGAAAAAGTTCACCGGAAAACACGACAGCCGTTCCGCGGGCTGCGGACAAACCCCTCCCTCCCCCGCCCCCACCAGCTCAGTAGTCAGCAATATTACCCGCCACTACATCACCGATGTGCCCGGCAATTACGACCAAAACAAACCCTTAAGCCTGGTCTTCGCTTTTCATGGCCGGACCAACCCGAACACAATGGTGCGGACCTACTACAAAGTCGACAAGGCTGCTGGTGATAAAGCGATTTTTGTTTACCCGGCCGGCCTGCCCGAAGAAGGGCCGTCGCGAAGCTGGAGCGACCCGGGCGATCCGCCCGGCCAGCTGAGGGACTTCGCGCTGTTTGACCAGTTGCTGGAAGAATTCTCCCAAAATTACTGCATTGACCTCGATAAAGTTTATGTGGTGGGCCACAGTTTGGGCGCCTGGTTCACCAATTCCCTCTCCTGCGCGCGCGGGAATAAAATCAGGGCCATCGGTTCAGTGGGAGGTGGAACCACCATCAATGAATGTACAGGTCCCGTCGCCGCAATGATAATGCACAACCCCAACGACCGGCTCGCGCCGTTCAGCTCCGGAGAAACAGCCCGGGATCAGCTCCTCAGGCAGGACCAATGCAGCGCCAGCTCAACGCCCACAAATCCGGCAGCGCTGAAATGTGTGCAGTATTCAGGCTGTAATAAAATCGCACCCGTCAAATGGTGTCCGCACAACGACGATTACGACTATCGCGGAACTTACTACCCTCATACCTGGCCCGATAACGCCGGTTCTGAAATCTGGAAATTTTTCGAAAGCCTGGAATAGCCTCTGTTAATCCTGCAAGAGGTAAAAATAATTTTTACCTGCCCGGATTTAATGGTACAATAAACAGCAAAT
>CAZFFM010000239.1:0-5460 GCA_964517425.1 uncultured Ardenticatenales bacterium
GCACGGCCAGACGGCGCAGGCTCCTGTGTCAAAATCATTACCTGAAGACCTATAGCGACCAGACCGGCGCGCTTTGCGAAGCGCGCCAGTCTGACCGCGGCCTGTTGATGGCTCCGGACTGCTTTTATTGCTGCTTGCGGATGTGGTTGAGCAAGCCTCCATCCAGCATGATGCCAATCTGCCGTGGTGTAAGGGTGTGTTGCAGTGGAATCTCGATGTTCTTCGTCTTGTTGTGCAGCGTCACAGCGGTGCCAGACTGAATGGCCTGGCGAGTGTCTCGAATCTCCAGTTGGTCGCCTTGGTCAACCCTATCGTAGTCATCCGGATTGACGAAGACGAGGGGCAGGATACCAAAATTGATCAGGTTGTTCCAATGGATGCGGGCGAAGGATTTGGCAACGACCGCCTTGAGGCCCAGGTACATGGGTGCCAGTGCGGCATGTTCGCGGCTGGAACCCTGGCCGTAGTTTTCGCCACCCACGATGAATCCGCCGCCCTTTTCTTTGGCGCGTTGTGCGAATGTCGGATCCACCTGAAAATAGACATACTCGGCGATGGCCGGAATGTTGGACCGCAGCGGCAGGATCTTTGCACCGGCCGGCATGATGTGGTCCGTGGTGATGTTGTCCTCCACCTTGAGCAGGTTCTCGCCGGTCAGTGTGTCGGGCATGTCTTTGCCAATCGGCACCGGCTTGATGTTGGGGCCGCGAACGACCTCTACGGTTGTGCCGTCTTCGGGTGGCTGAACCACCATGTTGTCATTCACGATAAATGTTTCGGGAAGCGTTACCTGCGGATATTCTCCAAAGTCGCGCGGGTCCGTAATCACGCCGGTGATGGCCGATACGGAAGCAACCTCCGGGCTGCAAAGGTAAGATTGGTCACCTGGGGTGCCAGTTCGTTCGGAAAAGTTGCGGTTGAAGGTGCGCAAGGTAATCGTACCGGTCGGCGGTGATTGGCCCATGCCGATGCACGGCCCACAGCCCGATTCCAAAACCCGTGCGCCGGCTTGAATGAAATCTGTGAGGGTGCCATTTTCGGAAATCATCGTATAGACCTGCTTGGAGCCGGGCGAAAGGGTCATGCTGACACCAGGGTTGACGGTTCGTCCGCGGACGACGGAGGCCGCGTGCATGAGATCGAGGTAGCTCGAGTTCGTGCAACTACCGACGCAAGCCTGAGCGATCTTCAGGCCGGCCACCTCGCGGACGGGCACGACCCGGTCGGGCATGGATGGCTGGGCGATCATCGGTTCCAGCTCGTCCAGATTGACTTCTATGGTTTCATCGTAACCCGCATCGGGGTCAGCGATCAGCTCTACCCAACTCTCCTCACGACTCTGTGCCTTCAGGTAGCGGAGGGTTTGTTCGTCGCTGGGGAAGACAGAAGTTGTAGCGCCCAATTCCGCACCCATGTTGGTGATCGTGCCTCGTTCGGGCACGGTCAAAGAGGCCACGCCCGGACCGAAATATTCCACGATTTTGCCGACGCCGCCTTTGACGGAAAGTCTGCGCAGAATCTCCAGGATCACGTCCTTGGCGGTCACCCAGGGCTGCAATTTGCCTGTGAGGTGAATGCCCAAGACCCGGGGCATGGGGACATAGAAGGCCCCACCGCTCATAGCGACGGCGACGTCCAGACCGCCGGCCCCGATCGCGATCATGCCCATGCCACCACCGGTCGGCGTGTGGCTGTCAGAACCGAGCAACGTCTGGCCCGGAACGGCGAATCGCTCCAGGTGTACCTGGTGGCAGATTCCGTTGCCCGGACGGGAAAAGTAGGCTCCGAATTTTGCGGCTATGCTCTGCAAGAAGCGGTGGTCGTCGGCATTCTCAAAACCGGTTTGCAGCATGTTATGGTCAATGTAACTGACCGAACGCTTGGTCCGAACACGAGGTACGCCCATGGCTTCGAATTGGAGATAGGCCATGGTGCCGGTCGCATCCTGTGTCAGGGTTTGGTCGATGCGGATACCGATTTCAGTGCCCTGTTTCAATTCGCCATCCACGAGGTGGTCTTGCAATATCTTGTAGGTTACATTCTGTCCCATAAAAGTTCCTCCAAATATTGTCTGCACCAGACAGACCCTGCGCCTGCCTGCATTGAAAAGTACGTAAGGGGCCGGGCCGGTTGGCAGCCTGTCCACATTCACCGGCGGAGTGGCTCCCCGCTTGTGGCCCCTTGGTATTATAGCGCAGAATGAACGAGAAGTGAAATCGGTGGGCGAGCGGGGGGGCTCGGCAAAGTTTTGCATTTTGGGTTGGTCAAGGGCCGGCTTGGACGCGACGGAATGGGGATTCCGTCGCTACGGTCAGACGTAGCCCTGGAAACCCCATTCCAGGGCGGTGGAACTTGGACTGTCGTTCACTGACGATCTCCAATCGCGCTACGTCAAGTTGCTCACCAGGTGGGATCATGATATAATGTAAGGAGGGAAACACCCCTAACTATCACAAAAGGAGGTGTGGCTATGGGTACGCTGGTCAAGGAAAGAGAACGGGGAGCAGTCGAACACACAGAACACCCCTATATTGTGCGAGTCAAAGGTGTGTGCGGCGGCCGGCCGATTATTAAAGGCACACGTGTCTCGGTGCGCCATATCGCCCAATACTACAAAGCTGGCGACCTGGTAGAAGAGATGCTACAAGCGCATCCCCACCTGAGTGCGGCGGCAGTGTACGACGCTATCAGTTACTATCTGGGTCATCAACAGGAGATTGAACAGGAGATCACCGAAAACCGCCCTGAAGCAGCCATGGCCAGACATAACCTCGAAGTGGATGCGCGGGGGTTTCTTCACTTCACCAAGGAAACGATGCCCCCATGACGTCCCGGGAAGTTCCACGTCTCTTCATTCCCCTGTACACCGACGAGGACGTTACCAGCAGTCTGGCTCTTGCTTTACGGCGACGAGGTTACGCTGCCCAGAGTGCAGCCGAGGCCCACAATCTTGGAGCGACAGACGAGGCTCAACTGACCCACGCAACAGAGCTGGGTATGGCCATTTTGACCTACAACGCCCAGGATTTTGTCGCTTTGGGCCGGTCGTGGTACTTTGCCGGTCGTGAGCATGCCGGAATTGTCATCTCTGAACAATTCAGCCAGCGCCAATTTGGCGAACTGCTCCGGCAGGTGCTCCGACTCCTGGACAGAGTGGCCGCTGACGAGATGCATAACCAAATACTTTTTCTCCAACAATTCTAAGAATTGCCTTAGCTATCTTCTCCCCTTGTTGTGCTGAGGTGCAACAGAGCAGTGGGGTATTTAGCAGCCACCCACATCCACAAAGTCGGCCTGTGCTGTCTGGGGTGCTCAACAACGTACAAAGGGCCCTGACCGGGGTAGGGGCGATTTGTTGTCGCGGTCCCGCGCTGTCGTCGGGGAGGATGGCAGCCAGTCAGGGTCAGGACACCGGTGGCCGGTTCCCTTGCAACCGGAGCGAAGAAGATGGGGAGAGTGGGGGCAACGAAGAGGGAAGGCGAGGCTGCTGAGACGTGGACGGGGCGGGCACAGTACCCGCCGGCGCGTATTCCGGCACCAGCCGGCACAACTGCTGCCGCACTGCAGACTCTTTGCCGGCGCGGGCCAGATGCAACAGCAAGTCCATCTCGGATGACAGATTAGCAGGAGGAGCAGTAAATCCGTTCCGGGCCATGAATATCTGCTCGTGACGGGTTTGCCGGTATTCTTCGCCTTCGATGAATAG
This sequence comes from uncultured Ardenticatenales bacterium, assembly GCA_964517425.1. Lineage (GTDB taxonomy): Bacteria > Chloroflexota > Anaerolineae > Ardenticatenales > JAADHH01 > JAADHH01. The sequence goes on from CAZFFM010000239.1 coordinate 3,707, forward strand.
CTCCTCGAAAAGTTTTTCGCCCGGGCGCAGGCCGGTGAACACGATCTTAACGTCTCGCTCCGGCTCGAGACCGGATAGGGTGATCAGGTCATGGGCCAGGTCGGCAATACGCACCGGCTCACCCATATCCAGGACGAAGACCTCCCCACCCTGACCCAGGGCTGCCGCTTGCATCACCAACTGCACCGCCTCCGGAATGGTCATGAAGTAGCGCTTTACGTCGGGATGGGTAACGGTGACCGGCCCGCCACGGGCGATCTGCTCCTGGAAAGTGGGGATTACGCTCCCACGACTGCCCAGCACGTTGCCAAAGCGGACGGCGACGAAGTCCCGCCCATTCTCCCTGGCCGCATCCTGGACGATGAGTTCGGCCACCCGCTTGGTCGCCCCCATGATGCTGGTGGGGTTGACTGCTTTGTCGGTGGAGATCAACACGAAACGCTGCACGCCGTGGGCCGAGGCCGTCTCGACCAGGTTGCGGGTGCCCAGTATGTTGTTGGTGACCGCATCCTCGACGTTCGCTTCCATCAGGGGAACGTGTTTGTGGGCCGCTGCATGGAAGACGACCTGGGGCCGGTGCCTGTGGAAAATGGCTTCCAGTCGCCGGCGATCGCGGATGTCGGCCACGACAGCATGGAGCGCCAGAGTTGGGTAGTTTCGTTGCAGCTCCCGGCTGATCTGAAACAGGCTGTTTTCGCCGTGTCCCAACAGGACGAGTTCGGCGACGTCAAATTTCGCGGCCTGGCGACAGATTTCGGAACCGATAGACCCGCCGGCTCCGGTGACCAGCACCTGCGCGCCGCGTATCATCTTCGCCACGCCATCTTCGTCCACGCGTACGGGCTCCCGCCGCAGGAGGTCCTCGATGCGCACCTCGCGGATTTGGCGCACGCCGACCTCGCCAGAAAGCAGCTCGTAGATGCCGGGTATCGTGCGTACAGCGATTGCGGCTTGCTCGCAAATCTGGACGATCTCCCGAATTGTGTCGCCCTGTGCCGTAGGCATGGCGATGATCACTTCCGATGCCCGGCATTCGCGTACCAGTCTGGGGATGTCCTTGCGCTCCCCCAGTACGGTGACGCCGTGGATGTGGGTGCCTTGCTTGGAGGGGTCGTCGTCCACGAAGCCGGCAGGGATCATGCCCAATTGGGGGTTGGTTTGCATTTCTTTGACGATCATGCAGCCGGCGTCCCCGGCCCCGATGACCAGGACCCGTTTCTCCGGCCCCTTGTGCAACTTGCGACGCCGGCGTTGTCGCTCCCGTTCGTTCAGGCGCACGGCAAAGCGAGGCCCCCCTACAGCGACGAGCGCCAGGAGCCAATCGATGAGCACAACGGAGCGCGGGAAGGCGTGAATGCCGGCCCAAGGCAGAAGCAGGGCAAAGAGCAAAGCAGCCCCGACGACCGAAGCTAGGGTGACGATGCCTGCCACCAATGCCAGTTCGTCCACGCTGGCGTAACGCCAGTAGCGCCGGTAGAGTCCCAGCAGCGCACCGGTGATGACTTGCACCGGTACGATCAACGCAGTGAAGGCCAGCAATGCGGCCCCCTGTCGCTGGAATGAGACCGTGTCCAGTCGCAGGGCAAAGGCCAATACGGCAGCTGCCGGAAGGAGAAGTAAATCTATGAGGAAAAAGTGACGGTTGCGCATTTTGAACCTCCGGGGGAAAAGGGGATGTGAAGATAGAGATAGAGATAGAGATAGGGATAGGGATAGGGATAGGGATAGGGATAGAGATAGGGATAGCGTGGCAG
>CAZFFM010000240.1:0-5413 GCA_964517425.1 uncultured Ardenticatenales bacterium
AGTGTTCGGAATGCCTCTGACTATTACAAAATCCGTGTAATCCGTGGCAAAAGTAAAAAACGCCAGCGTCCAGGTTGGAACATTGGATAGTCCTGGCGCGTAGGCTTTCTCGCTTGCTCCACTTCGTGTCTTTGTGCCTTGGTGGTAAGGACAGGGTATGAATGATTGCAGACGCAAAACTTTGCCGGGCATCCGATGAGTTGCTTGCGTTTGACAAATTGAGCGACTCAGGGTAAGATAGGACAAACTTACATTCGCGAAAAAGCTGCGAACAGGAAAAGTAAGCACAAGAGCGCAGGATCAGCGATTCGGGGAATGGTGGGAGCCCGAACCTGGCGCATGTGCCCAATGGGCCTGGGAGCTGCAACCTGAAACTGGCCACCAAGGTATGGTCAGCGTGTAGGGAATGCCGGAAACGACCACCGTTATCTCGGTCGAGGATATTGAGTGACTGTTCTGCCGGCCGCCCAGTATCCGCCAATGAGTGAGGCGTTTGCTCAGGCAAGTAAATCTAATTTTGCTGCCAGCCCTGAACAATGCGTCTAAAGCGGGTGGCACCGCGGGAGTTTCCCTGAAACCCTCGTCCTGCAAAGGCGAGGGCTTTTTGATTCTTTCGAAAGAGAGGGGGAGAGGATGATGATATGACTACGCGAACGCGGCCTGGGTAGTTCGACAATGTTTGGTATTGATTATCTAATTCATGAAACGGAGGAAACATAGCGATGAGTGACACAAAGATTATGCTACCTGAAAGTGAAATCCCTGAATATTGGTACAACGTCGCCGCCGACTTGCCTTTTCAGTTGCCGCCGGTTGTCCATCCAGGCACCAAACAGCCGATAGGGCCACAGGACTTGGCACCCCTCTTCCCGATGGCTCTGATCATGCAAGAAGTTTCCCAGGAGCGATACATCGGGATACCGGATACCGTGCGGGACGTGTATCGTCTGTGGAGGCCGACTCCCCTCCATCGCGCATATCGCTGGGAAAAGGAAATCGGCACGCCGGCACGCATCTATTACAAGTATGAAGGAGGCAGCCCTCCAGGCAGCCACAAACCGAATACGGCCATCGCCCAGGCGTACTACAATCAGCAAGAGGGTGTGAAACGTATTGCCACAGAAACCGGTGCCGGCCAATGGGGCAGCGCGCTCTCTTTCGCCTGCAACCTGTTTGACCTTGAGTGCAAGGTGTACATGGTCAAGGTGAGCTATGACCAGAAGCCGTACCGGCGCATACTCATGGAGACATGGGGCGCAAGCGTAACGCCTAGCCCTAGCGAAGACACTAACGCCGGTCGCCAGATACTCGCTGCCGATCCGGACTCGCCGGGCAGCCTGGGCATTGCCATCAGTGAAGCGGTGGAGGATGCAGCCACTCGTGACGATACGCGCTATTCCCTGGGCAGCGTGCTCAATCACGTCCTGCTGCATCAGACTGTGATTGGCGAAGAGGCGCAAAAGCAATTTGCCTTGGCCGACGACTATCCTGACATCGTAATTGGCTGTATCGGTGGCGGAAGCAACTTTGCCGGCCTGGCGCTCCCCTTCGTACGCGATAAGGTCGTAAACGGTAAGGACGTACGGATCATAGCCGTCGAGCCGGCGGCCGCGCCCAGCTTGACCAAGGGAACCTATACATTTGATTTCGGTGACACGGCGATGCTGACACCGTTGGTCAAGATGTACACGCTGGGACACAGCTTTGTACCTGCTCCCATTCATTCGGGCGGGTTGCGATACCACGGCATGTCTCCCATCATCTCCGCACTTTACGCAAACGGCATCATTGAAGCCCGAGCGGTGCATCAACTGGCCGTATTTGACGCGGCCGTGAACTTTGCACGCTCCGAGGGCATTATCCCGGCCCCCGAGTCGGGCCACGCCATCCGCGCTGCCCTGGATGAAGCCCTGAAATGCAAAGAGACCGGTGAGAGCAAAGCGATCTGCTTTAACCTCAGTGGCCATGGCCACTTCGACCTGTCATCCTATGAGCAATATCTGTCCGGGAACCTGGAAGATTATGAATATCCTGAAGAGAAAGTCTCCGAGGCACTGAAAGGTTTGCCGCAGATCGACTTGTAGTTTTCTCATCACTGCGGCCTGGCACGACGAACTGTCGTGCCAGGCCGCTGAAGCTCGATGGGAGTCGGACGGCTTTCAGTTTGGGGGCGTGCTGAGCGCCTCGCTCTAATCTACGCCGGGGAGGGGGAACTGCCGGCAGAAGGTTGTGACCTCCTCCCGTACGCGATGGAGCAAGGCTTGGTCATCCAGGTTGTGGAGTACTTCAGATATCCAGCGAGCGACCTGGCGCATTTCTGGCTCGCGAAAGCCTCGCGTGGTCACGGCCGGCGACCCCAAGCGCACGCCGCTTGTTACCACCGGTTTCTCCGGGTCGTATGGAATCATGTTCTTGTTGACGGTGATGTTCACTTCTTCCAGGGCGATCTCGGCCTGGCGACCGGTCACGCCGGCAGGACGCAGGTCCACCAGCATCATGTGATTGTCGGTGCCGCCTGAAACAAGACGTAAGCCAAGTTTCACCAATTCGTCCCCCAGGGCCTGTGCATTGTCGAGGAGCTGTTGCTGGTACAGGGCGAACTCGGGCCGGAGCGCTTCCGCAAAGCAGACCGCTTTGGCCGCGATGGTGTGCATGAGCGGGCCACCCTGGTTTCCGGGGAATACGGCTCGATCGAGGGCCCTGGCATGTTCCTCTTTGCAGAGAATGAACCCGCCGCGCGGGCCACGCAAGGTCTTGTGTGTTGTGGAGGTAACGAAGTCAGCCACGGGCACAGGGTCTGGGTGCAGCCCCACGGCAATCATGCCGGCCACGTGAGCCATGTCCACGGTCAGGAGAGCGCCAACCGAACGGGCAATTTCGCCGAAGAGGGCATAATCAATGAAGCGCGGGTACGCACTGGCACCGGCAACGATCATGCGCGGGCGATGTTCCTGGGCCAGTTCGGCGACCTGCTCGTAATCGATCGTCTCCGTATCGCGACGCACCCCGTAGGAAACGATGTTATACAGCCGGCCGGAGAAGTTCACCTTGTGGCCGTGGCTGAGGTGTCCACCTTGATCCAGACTCATGGAGAGAATCGTGTCCCCCGGCTTTAACGTAGCGGCGTATACGGCCATGTTGGTTTGAGTACCGGAATGGGGTTGGACGTTTGCGTGTTCGGCCCCAAACAGCTCTTTTACACGCGCGATGGCCAGGCTTTCGGCCACGTCCACATATTTGCAGCCACCATAGTAGCGACGACCCGGATATCCTTCTGCATACTTATTGGTCATCACCGAGGCTTGGGCCTCCATGACAGCCTTGCTGGTATAGTTCTCGGCAGCGATCAACTCGATGCCGTCCCGTTGCCGGACGATTTCATGTTGTATGGCCTCATATATTTCAGGGTCTGTGGTCGCCAAGGCAGACCGGCCGTTTGCAGCTTCGTCCAAAGAAGAATGTATCCCAATTCCTGTCCTTACGCGCATAATTGCTCTCTCCTTCACTCTGTATATGCGAAAAAATAGAGGTAGCGGGAGGTTCTCACGGATGCGGACAACCTCTTACTACCCCATTGTCTTTTGCCAACTTCGGCTCACTATTCATCTGTGGAAAAACAGTAATCAGATGCCAGTTGTCAGTGATCAGAGGACACGATTTTACGTAACACGCTCCACGAGTTTCGTCTCTGGTAGCGCGCAACCGCAAATGCTGGCTCCGCCTGACGCTGACCCTCGATGCTCTGGGCAAGTATACCACAAGTCAGATGGAAAGACAATCTTGAGCCATGTGCGGGGTGGCCGTCAAAGTTTTGCGTCTGCAATCGTTCACGCCCTGCCCTTACCACCAAGACACAAAGACACAAAGACACGAAGTATTATACAGCATTTTCAGCCACAGATTGCACGGATTTCCACAGATTCTCATCTATGACTCTCCTGAAAAAAGTCGCTTAGGGCCCGTCCTCGGGCCGATTTTCCGCTTCGCCCCGTGCATAGAGCTGCACTTCGTAATAGATTGATTTGGGCACGAAGTCTGGCGTGACGAACGTAGAATAATCCCGAATCGAATGTGTGGGCCAGGGTGTGCGAAAAGACCACAGGGCGATGGCCCTACACCAGGGCCATTCTGCGGCCAACCGGTACGCCGCAATGCTGTTGGTAATGCGCACGCCGGGACGAACTGCCTTCGTCCAGCGTGGGTGGTCGTTCCAGCCTCCTTCGCTGATGATAATCGGTTTGTCCGGTTTATCGTTTCGCACCATCACATCGTGCAGCAACTCAACACGCCGAAAGTTGATTTTGTCCGGGGCCGGCGGGTCATCCGCCGGGAACTTCCAGCCATACGCATGGGCGGCGAGGATGTCGAAGTAGGGAGCAGCGCCGGCATCGTACATCGCTTGCAGGTAGTCCAGGTCATTCATGCCGCCGGGATCGCCGGGAGGGGCCAGTGTGGGAGCCAGACCGGCCGCGAGAACTTGCACATCTGGGTTGGCCTTTTTGGCGCGGCGATAGGCCATTTGCAGCAGGGTTGTGTAGGCTGCGGGGTCTGGCGGACGATACCCCCACTCGAATGAAAGGTTCGGTTCGTTCCAGATGATGATGAATCGGACGCGCCCCCGAAAGTGCGCTACGAAAGCGTAGACAAAATCGGCATACGCCTCGTAGCCACTTTCATCAAGATAGCGAAAGGTTGTATCAGGAGGGCGCGCCCATTCCGGGACAAAGTCGAGGCGCGCAATAATGGTCAGCCCTTGCCGCCGGGCATGGTCTACCACCATGTCAGCATGGGTCCAGTCATATCGGCCCTCTTGCGGTTCGATATATCCCCACGGAAAGTATTCCACGACCCAGGAAGCGCCCATCTCCCGCACCATTTCCAAGGTGCGTTTGATTTTCCATTGCTCAACTTCGTCCGTCAGTCGTGTGTGTACCCCCATTTTGGGGTTGATCGAATGCACGGTGCGCTGCGGTCCCAGACCCACAAGGGGGGCCGGCGGAATACTGACCAGGAAAGTGCAGAATGCCAGACCCAACACGGCCGTCAGGCTTCTGCGTTGTAGTCCTGGCATAAATGTGCTTTCCCCGTATCTCCGGGCCGCTGCTGTAATTGATCTATGCGATACTGCCTCTGGTCCGGTAAACAAGATCTCCTTTTTCGGAAGAAACTCCCGAAATATCATACCGCATGTTCTGGTCGCTGTCAAATGGTCACTTTGGGGTGTGCGTCAAAGTTTTGCGTCTGCAATCATTCACGCCCTGCCCTTACTAACAAGACACAAAGACACGAAGTGGGGCAAGAAAGAAAGCCTACGCGCCAGGACTATCCAATATTACAACCTGGACGCTGGCGTTTTTCTACTTTTGCCACGGATTACACGGATTTTGTAATAGTCAGAGGCATTCCGAACACT
>CAZFFM010000241.1:0-5394 GCA_964517425.1 uncultured Ardenticatenales bacterium
CCGGTGTGGTTGGGGCTGGTGCCCTGGGGGTTGTGGGTGTGGCAGGGAACGGGGGGGCTGCGGCCGCCCACCCAGGCTGCGCGGTCAGCCGGAGTGGCAGGGGGCGGCGCACGCGGGATGGGCGTACGCCTTTCGTACCCCAGCAACAATTGTCGGCCTGGTTCAAGATGCCGCAACCGGACATCAGCCGTATCGAGATGACCGCTTATCGCTGGGTGAGCGCCTGGGGCTACGGGCTGCTGCCGGTGGCCTCCTCTGTGCCGGCCTCAGCATACGCTGGCCCACGCAGGTGGCCCCAAACCATGTCCCCAACTTGTGACGGTCACAAATTCGCCGTTTGCACAAGCCGCGGGGAGGTGGTATAATTCTTCTACGTGTAGCGAATGCAAAATAAAACCAGATACGTTGGTAATCGGCTTTTGTGCCTCTCCAACACACGGAAATTCATTTACAGGAAGCAGGAATCATGACTCCCAAAGAAAAATCCACCGAAAAACAAATGAAGAACGGCTTTCTGCGTACCACCTTGAGCAATGGATTGACAGTCCTGTGCAAGGAGATGCACCATGCGCCGGTCGCCGGTCTGTGGATCTGGTATCGCGTCGGAAGCCGTAACGAAGTCTCCGGCATCACCGGTATCTCGCACTGGGTGGAGCACATGCTTTTCAAGGGCACACCCGACTTTCCGCGCGGAGAAATTGACCGGCGCATTGCCCGTGAAGGGGGCACGTTCAACGGCATGACATGGATCGATTTTACCACGTACTACGAGACTCTGCCCTCCGATCGCTTCGATCTGGCTTTGCGTCTGGAGGCAGATCGCATGGTCAACTCGAACTTCGACCCTGACGAGGTAGCTTCAGAACGCACGGTCATCATTTCCGAGCGAGAAGGGGCGGAAAACTTCCCGCAATTTCTTCTCTCCGAAGAAGTAACCAGCGCCGCATTCAAGGTACACCCCTATCACCACGAAGTGGTCGGCTGGAAGTGCGACTTGCAACAGATGACCCGCGAAGACCTGTACCATCATTATCGGACGTACTATGTGCCGAACAACGCGATCCTGGCCGCGGCCGGCGACTTTCAGACCGATGCCTTGCTGGAACGTATCCGTGAACTCTACGAGCCTATTCCACACGGCTCTGCCATTGCACCGATTCGAGCTGTGGAACCACCTCAACTTGGGGAACGGCGCAGTGTGGTGCATGGTCAAGGGGAAACTACCTACGTGCAGATCGTCTTCCATGCGCCAGACGCGGGTCACGCTGATTTCTTTCCGTTGGTCATATTGGATACCATTCTTTCTGGCGCAAAGTCTATGAGTCTTTGGGGAGGATCGCCGCTTAACCGGAGTTCGCGTTTGTATCGGGCCTTGGTTGACAGCGAGATGGCGTCTGATGTTTCCAGCTCGTATAGCCCGACGGTTGATCCTTACCTCTTCACGTTTTCCGCGACGGTCCGCTCTGGCCGGAAGGTGGAGGAGGTGGAAGCGGCACTCCTGGCCGAGTTGCAACGCATTTCCGATGAGCCAATCACCGAAGAAGAGTTGGCCACGGCGATCAAGCAGTCCAAGGCGCAGTTTGCGTTCAGCAGCGAGAGCGTCACGAACCAGGGCTTCTGGCTGGGCTTCTCCGAGATCGTTGCTTCGTATGACTGGTTTAGCAGCTACCTGGACAATCTGAGTCGAGTGACCAGGGAAGACGTCCAGCAGGTGGCGCAGGCATATCTGTCGACGACGAATCGCACTGTGGGGCACTACCTGCCGGCGGTGTAGCGCAAGGGTCTAGTCTCGCTCGGCCTCCGACCAGAGGCCAAAGGCCATAGCCAGCAGTACCAGCACAGAGGAAAACAACGGGGCTTGCGCCCACGTGGGGAAGCCCGCCGGCAGTATGGCGAGCATAAGCGGCTGAATTGCGCCAAGCCCGTAGGCAATGTACCCCCCTAATCCCCAGCCCAAGGCCCACAGGCCGGTGCGCAGTTTGAGGTACGCCGGCCGGTAGCGGTTTCGGTCTATCCACAGGCCGATTCCTTCAGCTATTCCCATCCCTGCCAGAGAAAGCAGCAATACGGCCAGTCCCAGGTTTTCCCCGGCGGGCGGCGTGAAAATGCCAGTCGGAGCGGCCGTGACGGTGGCCGCCGGGGCCAGCGGGGGAGTTGGGGAGGGGTTTGGCGTGGCCGTAGGCAGCGGAGTCTGCGTGGCCGTCGGCGTGGGTGGAACCCGCGTGGCAATGGTCCCCGGCTTGTCTTCTTCGATGCTAACCAACACGGTGGTGGAACGACCGGCCGGGTCGCTGATGGCCGTTATCTCCAGGTCACCGACTCGTTCCAGGGTGACGGTGGTGCTGGCGATGCCGTGTACCGTTGGTGCGATCTGTCGGGGAAGCTCCAACGATTCGGACGGATAGGAGAGGATGAATGTCACCGGTGTTTCGTCGGGCACCGGGTGTCCGTTCCGGTCCTGTATTACGCTGGTGTGCAACCTCAGCTTCGTGCCCACCTTTACCCCGATGGGGACGGCGGTGCCCTTGTCCCCGCTGGAGACGTTGCCAACGCTGATTTGGATCACCTGATTGGGATCAGGCGCTGTTCGGTCGATCAGGTTGTAGTTTGTTCCCCGAATGCTCACCGGTGATGCCCCGCGTGGCGTGAATTCTTGAAACAAAGCACGCACCGACGCTTCTATGAAGGGACTGGTCTTGCTATATACCGCATAATAGGCCGTAAGTTTGCTGATCTCGGTTGCATCCAGGTAGTAGGGTGCGCCAAACCCGATTGCGATGACCTTGTGATTGCGCAATGTATCGGCACTTTCCCGGAGGAACAGCTTGACCGCGTCCGAATCAGGAGCGTCGGTGGGATTTGCATCCAACATGGCCAGGACAATCCAGTCGGCCTGCTGAATAAGGCTCTTCATGGTAGGGTCTCGTTTTCCTTCGGCTGACTGGACGTAGGTTTTGAGCTCTCGAAAACTAAAACTGCGCACATGAGATGGGCTAATCTGCCGGCTGGCATCCGGCCCGTAGAGCCGCAGGATCGTTTGTTCCAGCGCGTCCGTGGGAATGGCCGGAAAGGTGTCGCAGCCGGCGCACTCCTGGTAAAGACGGGAGTCGGAGAATATGAGGATGTCTTCATCGCTGAGCGGAGGGCTGGGCAGGCGGTCGGCCAATTCATCCGGTCCTGGATAAATGAGGGTAACGGCCTCCTGGGCCAGTTTGCTGATTTCATCTTGTCCCTGAAGCAATTCTCCGCTCGCCGGTTGGGCGGAGATCAAGGTATTTGTCACCGTGAAGGCCGGATAGAGGCTTCGTTTGAGGAGAAGAATACGCCGCAGAGCTGTGTCGGCCTGCGAGCGGAATGCCCGGTCTGTCTTGTACTTTTCTTGAAAGAAGAGGATCGTGCTCTTGATGTTCTCGAATTGTTCGGTCCAATCGTCCGTCAAACCAAAGTGCGAGAGCGTAAGCAGGTCATTGCCGGCCAGAAAGGCCTCCAGCGCGATGCGGCGGTTGGGAAAAGTTTGCAGCGTGGGGTCATAGAATTTCTGAATGGCCGGGACGCCAAGCGCATCGCTTACCAGCAACCCTGTGTTGCGCCAGGAAGCGAGTTCGGGCTGTTCGAGGATGGCGTGGAGGGCCGGGGCGTCCAGGCTGACCGGACGGGTGAGCTGGCGAATATTTCCCTGGAATCCCCGGTATCGAATGTGAGACGTCATCAGGGCGTTTGCCAATCCCAAGGTATCCTCGCCTTCGCCCTGTTGCGTTACCGAGAAGAATGGTATCAGCTCAACATTGCGCAATGCCTGCAAAGACTCTTGAATGGTAGCAATCTCTTCGTCCGGACGGCGGTCGGCATTGCCAAGGCCGGGGAAATGTTTGGCCACGACGGCAACACGGTTTTCACTGCCCAGATGTACCCCACGGATATAGGCTGCCCCCAGTTTCCCGACCCAATAGGGGTCTCCTCCAAACGTGCGCGTTCCCATGTCTCCGGGCTGGCCGGGGCGGGGATCGGTCACCACGTCGAGCGATGGGCCCAGAAGCATGTTGATCCCCAGGGTGCGCAGTTCGCTTCCGACAACGTGCCCAACTTCTTTGGCGTACAGGAGATTCCAGGTTGCGCCGATGGCCATGTTGCTGGGAAGGGGCTCCAATCCGTTGCGGATAGCGGTATGCGGATACCCATTTCCTTCCTGATCCACGGCAACAAATAGGGGAATGTATGGTCCGTGGTCCGCTTCTTTGCTATTCACGTAGGCCAGCATTTGCAGGCGGTTGGTAACTGTGATCACTTGGGTAGGCGTATTGCCATCATTTCGGAAGTTGTCGTTTTCTGGCATGAGCAGTACGCCGCCTACGTGATAATCGTCCACCAGTTGGCCGATGTCCGATTGAGCAGCTACATCGGAACCGACAAAGGTCACCAGGAAAAGTTGGCCGACTCGCTCCTCGACCGACATCTGCTGAATCATTTTGTCCACGTCGGTTTTGGCGGTTCCCTGGGCCGTGACATCCCACGGGAAGGACAAGAGCACCGTCACTGTGCAAATGACCAGAAACAGGCCCAAGGGGCTTAGGATTTTTTCTTGGCTTTGCGTAAAGAATCGTCTCATTGAAAAAAAGGCACGTCCTATACTGAATAACCAGAATCAGGAACACAAATTAGCAAAACGTAGGGGAAACGTAGGCAAAACGTCAAGCACTTCCATGTAGAATGTGGTATAGTGTTGTCAAACCAAAAGGTTTCTCTTTCTCCTCCTTTTGCTCGAGAGCTGATGATCCTAGCGATCTCAGCTCTCTTGGTTTTTCAGAGAAGTTCTATCGTCCGCGTCTCCGAGCCTTCCGATGACCTTCTCCACGGGAAAACGGTGTTGATTGCGGGCCATCTTTCGTTGCACAATTTCGCTGAGTTCTGTCCCCATTGTGTTTGCAAAGGCGAGCACATAAATGAAGACATCCGCCAATTCGTCCTCTATCTGCCAGCGTGGTCCTTCGTCTTCCAGAAGTTTCCCACTCTGCTCCGTCGTCAGCCACTGAAAGTGTTCCATGAGTTCTGCGGCCTCGATCGCAATAGACATTGCCAGGCTTTTCAGGTCGTGGTAGGAGTTCCACTCTCGTTGGGCTACGAAGGTGCGAACCACCTGCCGAAGTTCGTCAATCGTGGTAGCATCGTCCTGGGCTGTGCCCCGCTGTGCCTCCGTGACCTCATTTGCCATGTTTCGGTGACCTCTCCACACGTTCGCTTGTCCGCTATCAACAATCTTCCATGCTATTTTACCAGTTGACTCCATTTCTGGCAAACTGCTGTCATCGGGTGGCCGTCATTTTTTTTCGCAGCAATTCTCCCAAATGAACCACGAAGACACGAAGGCACAAAATAACGCAGCATTTTCAGCCACAG
>CAZFFM010000242.1:0-5394 GCA_964517425.1 uncultured Ardenticatenales bacterium
TGGTGGTAAGGGCAGGGCGTGAATGATTTCAGACGCAAAACTTTGACGGACACCCTGAACTTCTTAAGTTGTTGACAGGGGTAAGGAGTTGTGCTATACTAGCCCTATCAACTAAGAGGTATTCGTTTTCCTCCCATCCAAACCACAAGAGCACAGGAATATGAATCAACAAAATCCAGACAGCAAACCTGCCAACCCAGAGCCACGATTTCCATATCGATGGCCAATTGTGATCATCGTTTTCATTCTCATCGCGTTGATGGCCTTCTTCTACCTGGTGATCAACCGTCCCGGGCCAACGGGCACACCAACGGCCACACCGACCGCGCCGGCCGCAGCCACGCCGGTCGGGTCACCCTCACCAGTAGGAGCCTTGGCCGTCCCGAAACGACCATCTCCGCCCCCCGGAATGCTCTACAATCAATCCGATTTCTTGCCGAGCGACCTGGGGACACTTTTTCCCGACTTTGGCCCATTTGGTGCGGAAAACAAAGACATGGAGTGGGTCGGCTGGGCTTCGGAAATTCGCAGCTTCTTGAACAACGCCGAAAAGCTGCAAGTCCGCCTGCTCAACGGAGACCTCATCGCCAAGCCGGCCATTGCCGGCATCATGCTGACGGGCGGTGCCGACGCCACCAGCTCGCCATCTTATGGCAACGGGGGCATTACCTGGGATTACTGGGCCGACTTTACGCCTCGCTCGGTGTACGACAATATGGGCGTGAAGACAGGCTACATCCTGGACCCGGGTTGCGGGAAAACAGCCGTTATGCCTCGTTACGACGACCAGCGCTGGCAGCAAGCCCTTTTCGCTGCGGTCGCTCAATTCGGCCGGGAGTATAAGAACGACCCGCGTTTGACGGCGCTCGAAATCAACTCTGGATTTGACGGGGAGCCCCGGTTCAGCAAGAGCGTAGCCGGCTGCAATTTCGATGCTGCCGCCGAGAAGATCATCAACCATCGTGACTTCGACCTTTTCATGTACCGCATGATGGACGCTTATGCCACAGCCTTCGACGTGGATGGCGACGGCAAACCGGACAAACCCATTTATGTCCACCTCTTTTGGGATAACAGGGCCCGTGCCGAATATGCCATTTCCAAAGGCATTGGCATCAAGTTCAATTCGCTTACCGACGACGCCAACTGGTTCTATAACTACGACAAACAAGGCAACCAGGAAGACAGTGGCTTCGGAATGATGGCCTTGGCCTACGACCTGGGCCCCCAAACGTTCTTGGCGTTCGAATCGGGCCAGCCCTGGAAACCCTACCCCGATTCCTTCGTCTGGATGTCCTACCTGGCGGCGCTCTCTGCCCATCCCGATTTCATAGACAACTACCGGTCGTGGACCGAAGGTCTGTTGCAAAAAGGAGGTAGCGCCTACGAACCGGATACCCCCCTCAACTTTATCCAGCGACACCTTGGTGTGACGCTGGAAACTACGCCCGATGTGTGGGTGGCGTTGCGGGACACAGAGATCAACCAGTGTGACGACAAACGCTGCTATACCGGCTACCGGGGAGACTGGCACTTCTGGCTCTACCGCCGTGACGACCTTCCCGAAAACGGCACAGTCGTTGTGGGCCTGGAAAACAGCGAAACCTGGAAAGAAATTCCAGAAGCCGCGCATAACCAAATTTATGCCCGGCGGGCCCGGCGCACAGACGAAGCAAACGGCCAGCACTATATGTCATTCGACATAGATGACGGCTATCCGTACGTAAACCTGCGGCCCAGAAGCCAACCCGGCGGGACGGCTTCCTACGAGGTGAGCATAATCTATCTGGATCAGGGCACAGACACAATGTCCCTGGAATACTTGGACAGCGCCGGCACGCTGCATTCAGCCCCCCTGATCAAGACCAACACGCGGCGCTTTCGCCGGCATACCTGGCAGGTTGACGACGCCTACTTCAACAACGGTCTGTCCGGAAACACCGATTTTCGCATCAACAGCAACAACGATGGGGACGAGACCATCCATCTTGTGACGGTGCGGGGAACCGGCGATGTGAGCGATCGCGTCAGCCCGACAGCGACCAAGGAACGCACGAACACACCGGTGCCCCCGGCCAGCACGGCCACAGCTACGCCCCGGCCGCCGGCACCGTCCACCGCCACAAACACGCCCCGGCCTCGCCCCCCTTCGCCGAGTTCCACCCCCACTCCGAACTTTGGGGCAGAGGGGACTCCGCAAGCCGAGGTTTTGGCGCTGCAGACGCAAGTGGCCGATTTAAGTGGTCGCGTGGGGACCGTGGAACATCGGCAGGCATTGCTCGAACGCCTGATTGACCGGTTGCAAACGTTGATTGATCAGGCAATCTCGGCACTGACGCCGTAGGATTGCTACGCAAAGCTCGTTCGTTTGAGGATGGCACAATGAAGAAAAATCGGCAACGACTGCAACAGTTGGGAAGTCTGGCCATGTCGCTGGGCATTGTCCTGACGTTTGCCGTTTTGAGCAGCCGGCAGAGCGCTTTGGCCGGCCCGCCCTTGCAATCGTCCCCCGCCAAGACAATCACGACCCGGCGGGTGGCAACGCCTTTGACCATAGACGGCCTCTTCTCCGATTGGGCCCCCGCCGCGTCTACGCCAATCACCATCAGTGCGGCCACAGCCGACCTGATAATCGGCTCCATTGATAGCTCATCAGACGTAAGCGCGGAAGTGCGCAGCGCGTGGACAACAAACGCCCTCTACTTCGCCATTCACGTGAATGATAATCGCCTGATTTCGGATAGCACAGACATCTGGCGGGACGATAGCATTGAGATCGGCATTGACGGTGCCGGCGATGGCAACGCGTGGGGTCACGACGATCACCAATACACCGTTCGAATTGACGGAGCCACGGCGGACCGCGGTGTGCAGGGCACCGCAAACATCGCCGCCGCCATACAGAAAGTAGCCGCAGGCTACGACATTGAAGTGGCCATTCCCTTTTCCGAGTTACACACAACCACGGTCCTATCCGGTACAGCAATGGGCGTGAGCTTTGGCATTCACGATGACGACGACGGCGATAGCTGGGACGCGTATCTGGTCTGGGGCGGCACGAACACGAACAGCGGCACAGACCAATTCGCGGGGCTGCAATTCCTCGACACCTTGCCGCAACCGACCGCAACGCCATCAAGGACGCCAACGCGTACGCCTTCACCTACGCTGACCCCGCCGCCGGGTACAACACCCACCCTTGCTCCCGGCTCAAGCGCTACTGTTTTCCAACAGGGGCTAAGCAACTACGCCGGCACAACAGATAGCCATATCTCCGTTTGGTTTCCCGACGAAGCAAACGGCGCAGACACCGTATTGCTGGTGCGCTCAGGCGACATCATGGCCGCTCTGATCCGATTCGATGTTTCACAGTTTCCGCCCTACTCGACCATGAGACAAGCGACATTGAAGCTCTACATAACGGGGAACAGCAACGACAACCCCCTGGACATCGCAGCGTATCGCCTGTTAAAGCCGTGGTCGGAGGGGCAAGCCACCTGGAAACTTGCCCGCGGTGGAACTCCTTGGGGGCAGCCGGGCGCAAACGCTCTGGGCAGCGACCGGGATTCTACGCCGGCCGACAGCAAAACGTTGCGTGCCACGAAAACATGGGTTGAACTGGATATCACGGACATGGTACGCCGGTGGGTGGCAAATCCGAGCAGCAACTACGGCCTGGTCATAAAAGGGGCCGGAGACGTTGCCGTGCGCTACGATTTCGCCTCTTCGGAATTCCCGTCCCGGAGCTTCCGCCCGCAGCTGAACCTGCAATACTATTTCCCGTCGCCGACGCCGACCAACACACCAACACCAACATTCACGCCAACGCCGACCAACACGCCGACCCATACGCCGACGCCGACCAACACGCCGACGCCCACCAATACCGCTACACCGACCAACACTCCCACGCCGACCCATACGCCAACGATTACACCGACACCGACCATGACGCCGACGCCTACTCAGACCATGACGCCGACGAACACGTCCACACCAACGCCCACCAGCACACCGACCCGTACGCCGACTCCGTCGCCAACGCCAACACTGACCCCTACCCCGACGAACACGCCCACTTTCGAACAGCGGGTCATCCTGATGGATCAGAAGATGGGCGTACTGGAGCAGTTGTTACAGAACTTGTCCCAGGCGATTACGGAGTACAAGAGCGGAAAGTAGCGTACATGAAGACCCGGCAGCCCCTGATTCTGGTAACCAACGACGACGGGATTGATTCTCCGGGCTTGCGCGCTGCCGTCCAGGCTGTGGAAAATCTGGGAGACATCCTGATCGTTGCCCCTAAGATACAACAAAGTGGTGCAGCCCGCAGCTTTCCCATGAAAGAGGGCACCACCGAACAAGTGCCCTGGCCGGTCAAGGGCCCCCACCAGATCACCGCGTACCAGTCCGACGGGTCGCCGGCCCAGGCAGTGCGGCGAGCCGTGCTATTGTTCGCGCCTCGCAAACCGGCGTTGGCCGTTTCGGGCATCAACTATGGCGAGAACCTTGGAGCCGGTATCACGATATCCGGCACAGTAGGGGCCGCGCTGGAAGCGGCAAGCTTTGGCATTCCCTCTCTGGCCGTATCACTGCAGACCTATCTGAATCAGCACTTGTCGAACAGCCACGAGGTGGACTTCTCCGCAGCCAGGTTTTTCACGCGGCAATTTGCGGAGATCGTCCTGCACCAGCCGCTACCTCCCGACGTGGACATCCTCAAAATCGAAGTTCCCCAAGGAGCGACGGAAGAAACCCCCTGGCGTATCACGCGCGTTTCTCGCTCCCAATACTTTCACTCCATCGTAAAAGAGGAAAAGGGGAAACGACTGATCGAAGGGTATGAGCCGCGCATTGATGAAGGCCTGTTGGAGCCTGATTCGGATGTGAAAGCCCTGGCCATAGACCGCGTCGTCTCCGTTTCGCCGCTATCCATTGATCTGACCTCTGCCGTGGATCGTCAACACCTCAGAATGGTGTTGGATAAGCGACACCCAAGACTCTCATAAACTTGACATTCCAAGGGATGTGCGATACAATAGTACCGTCAAATAAGTGCCGAGGTAGCTCAGCCTGGTAGAGCATCGGACTGAAAATCCGTGTGTCCGCAGTTCAAATCTGCGCCTCGGCACCATGGAATCGTCAGGGCGAGACACGATTTACGAGCCGTGTCTCGCCCTTTTTGTTTCTACCGTTATGAAACAAGAGGGTACCTCATTATTGCGATCTGATCAAAGCCCGCTGAATTCAGACGCGATTGGCTCGCCTCCCCCCATTGAGGCAGCGTATCCTTTTCGGTGGAAACTGGGGGTGGCCGTCAAAGTTTTGCGTTTGCAATGATTCACGCCCTGCCCTTACCACAAAGACACGAAGTATACAGCATTTTCAGCCACA
>CAZFFM010000243.1:0-5361 GCA_964517425.1 uncultured Ardenticatenales bacterium
GATCCTGCAGATCGACGCCGATGAGAAACTAGAGCAGGAAGACGTGCCCTTGCTCCACCAGGTCATCCAATCCGACAAGTACGACGTCGTCTTCGTGACCATCTTGAACGAGCTTCCCGGCGGACAGTGGGGCAAGCACCGCTTCCAGCGCTTGTTCCGCCGTGGCAAAGCCCATTACGAAGGAATTGTGCACAACCAGTTGGTCTACGACGGGTACACCGCCGTGGCAGAAATCCGCCTCTATCATTACGGGTACAACCTGACGCCGGAGCAGATGTCGGCCAAGTATGAGCGAACTACCGGCCTGCTGCGACAGCAAATCGCCGGCGACCCGATGAACACATTCGCCCGCCAGAACCTGGTGCATGCGTTGCGGGGGGTGGCAGACTATGAAACCATGATTGCCGAGGGGAAAACGGCGCTAAGTATCGACTCCCCGCAAACCACGCCGACCCATCGCCAGCAGATCAAGACAGACATGGCTTACGCATATTCGCAACTCGGCAATTACAGCGAAGCAGAAGCGCTCTGTCTGGAAGTGTTGGAGGAAGTGCCCCTTTTCCTGGATGCAATCTTCAACCAGGCGACAACGTACATGGTCTGGGGAAAGACGGACGCAGCCATTCGCTATTTTAAGAAATTCCTGGAGGTGAAACGTGACGAGGAGCGCCACCCCCGTTTTAGCCAACTGATTGTGGACGTTTACGATTTTGAGAGCCGCGTGTATCTGAACTTGGGGGCTTGTTATGAGCGGCTGAACGAACGAGAGAAGGCAGTGGCCAGTTATCGCCAGGCGATAGCATACGACGCACTATTTCTCAATCCCTACATTGGCCTGGCGCAAATGCTGGTTCAGCATGGCGACATGGCGGAGGCCACCAGGACATTGGAACGCGCGCGCGACGTGGGCATAACCACCGCACCGCTCCATTTCTTCCTGGGCGACTTCTACATACGCCAGGGTCTCTTTGCCCGCGCGGAAGCCATGTTTCGGGAAGCCGCAAACGTTGAGGAAAACGCCGACGTGTACAACGGCCTGGCCATTTCACTGTTCAACCAGAATCGTCTGGAGGATGCGGACGGCGCCGCCAAACGCGGCCTGGAACTGGCGGACAATCACGCCGGCCTCTGGATGACCCAGGCCCACATCGCCGGTCGTCGCGGGGATGCACGCACCGTCAGCGAGGCAGCCCACCATCTCCTGAGCGCCCATGTCAACGAGGCACTCCTCTTTCCGGAACTGACGCACCTGTGTACAGAAAGCGGTGAGTATGCGACAGCGATCCAGATCATGGAACGGTATCTCGAAACGGCTGCCCCAAACGCAGAAATCCTTTCGGATCTGGCCACCTGCTATATGAAACAAGGGCATTTGCAGGCGGCCCTGACCGGTTACCGCGCCGCTCTCAGCCTGGACCCCCACTGTAAGCCGGCCCTTGCAAATTTGCGGCAACTGCAAACGCAATTATCTGGCTCATAACTTCGCCCAGGAAGTCCAAGAAGTTCAACTTCTCAGAGAAGTTGAACTTCTAAAGACAAACTTGCCACACAATTCCGTTGATGTTACAATGAGCCATGATATTGCGCACGATTCAACGGACTCCATCCGCCATTCTGGTGATCATCCTGGCCACAGCGTTGCTTCTGCGGCTATTCGGCCTGTTCTGGGACGGAGGGCAGCTTTTCCATCCCGATGAGCGCTGGATTCTCACCGTGGCTTCCCAACTCCATGGGCCGCGCGATGGCAACTGGCACACGCTCGACCCGTTTTGGGACCCGGACGCCGGCCACCTGCGGGAGTTCGCGTACGGACATTTTCCCCTCTACGCCCTGCGCCTCTCGAAAGCAGCCCTGAACCGGATACTCCCCCTGGCCGGGACGCTGCCTGCCCGGTTATCCGGCCTTTTGGGTGCCGCGCCGAGCGATGACTTGGAACGGCTGGCCGTAACCGGACGAGTCTTGATGGCCCTGACCGGCACGGCGACGGTTGCCATGCTGTACGCACTGGGACGCCGGCTCTACGATACGCAAACGGGTTTACTGGCCGCGGCCTTGCTCGCCGTGGCGGTACTGCCCATCCAGTTGGCCCACTTCTACACGGTTGACCCCTGGGCGACATTCTTTGGTGTGGCAGCCGTGTGGGGAACCGTGCGCCTTTCGGCCACCGGCCGCCGGCGGGACGCGCTGCTGGCCGGCGGCGCAATGGGGCTGGCCGTCGGGTGCAAGTTGACCATGATCTTGCTGGTTGTCCCGCTGCTCGCGGCCCTGGCCGGCAGGCAATCGGGGCGGGAAAAAACCCGCACGCTTGCCCTGGCTTTGGCCGCTGCCGGCACGGCCTTTTTGCTGACGAACCCATTTGCCTTGCTGGATACAGGCATGTTCCTGGAGAGCATGGCCGTGCAGTGGGGCGTTGTGCATGGCTGGCTCGACTATCCCTACACGAGACAGTATCACGACACGCTCCCTTTCATCTACCCCCTGGTGCAGCAATGGCGGTGGGCACTAGGCCCGCTCATCAGCACCGCCGGGTGGGCCGGTGTGGGCTGGACGACCTGGCGGGCCTGGCAGCGAACGGCCACGCGGGGAGAGCTGATTGTCCTGGCCTGGGTAGTGCCCTTTTTCCTGCTGACCGGCGGCCAGTACGCGAAGTTCAATCGCTACCTCTTGCCGATCATCCCGTTCTTGTGTCTGATGGGTGCCAGACTGCTGACGGAGCTTTCCGTAAACCGGCGGCTCGGACGATTTGAGCAGCTCTGCGGCCGGATACTGACCGCAACCGTGCTGGCCGGCAGCATCGGGTACGCGCTCACCTTCGCGCAAATCTATCGCCAGCCGCATCCCTGGGTGCGGGTCTCGGCCTGGGTCTACGCCCACGTTCCGGCCGGCAGCACGATCGCCATCGAACACTGGGACCAGGCATTACCGGTCAATCTCATTGCCGGCGGCCAGGTGTTGGACCACAACCGCTACCGGCAGCCGCCGCTCGCCCTATTCGACCTGGAGGACGAGGGACGGTTCGACGCGTTGGCGGAGCAGCTTGCGCAAAGTGACTACGTCTTGCTGGCCAGCCGGCGACTCTACGGCACGTTGGCTCGCTGGCCGGAGCGCTACCCGCGCACGGCACGCTACTACCGCCTGCTGTTTTCCGGGGAGCTCGGCTTTCGGCTGGTACATGCCGAAGTGACCACACCGCAACTGGGCAGTTTTGCCCTGCGCGAAGACCCCATCGCCGGTGCGGGACTGCCATTACCGGCCGGGTGGCCGGCCCGCGCACCGGCACGCTGGACATGGTCCCCGGGACGCGCCGACGAGAGTTTCGCCGTCTATGACCATCCTACCCCGCTGGTCTTTCAGCGGGTAGAAAAGTTGAGCGTGCAGGAACTGCACCGGCGGCTGGCAGACACGGGCGGCGGAGGTTGAGGCCTTGATGCGTATGGAAAGGAAACAACTAGGGCGGCTGCTCGCCGGCATAGCCATCAGCGTTTTGGCCCTGGCCTTGGTGGCACGCGGGATGAGCTGGTCGTCTGTGCAGCAGGCGCTGGCCGAAGCCGATTATCGCTGGCTTGTGCCGGCGGCCCTTCTGACCCTGCTGGGTCTGGGGATGCGCGCCTTGCGTTGGCGGCTCCTTTTTCCTCCGCCCGGGCCGTCGCGTCTGGGAAACCTGCTCGACAGCTTGAACATCGGCTACCTGTTGAGCAACGTGCTGCCGGCCCGCCTGGGCGACCTGGCCCGGGCCTACCTGATCAGCGAATGGGAGGCCGTGGGCAAGGCTTCGGCCCTGTCCACCATCGCCAGCGAACGATTGGTGGACGCGTTGACCGTGGTCGTCTTCCTGTTCCTGCTGCTACCCGTCCTGCGTCTGCCCGATTGGGCTTTGCGCAGCGGCGTGGTGGCCGGTGCCTTGTTCCTGGCAGGCATGGTGACGCTGGTCTGGCTGGCCGGCCGGCGACAGCACGTGCGGCGGCGCCTATCTGCGGGACTGGCGCGAATACGCTTCGCAGCGGACGACGCCGAGCGGTGGGCCGCACGTCTGGTTGCCCTGCTGGATAGCTTCGCCACGTTGCGCGATCCCACCACCGGCTTCCAAATCGCCCTGTGGTCGGTCATCACCTGGGGCGACGCGGCGGTGGCCTTCTACTGCGTGTTCCGCGCCTTCCACCTGTCGGTGCCTCCCACGGCGGCAGTCTTCACGCTGGCGGTGATTGCGTTGGGCATGGCTGTGCCGGCCGCGCCGGGACAGGTTGGCATTTTCGAAGGGGCCGGCGTGGTCGCTTTAGGATTCTTTGGCGTACAACACGATCGCGCGCTCAGCGCGATCCTCGTACTCCACGCCATGAACTATGTGCTGCTCAGTGGGGCCGGCCTCTGGTCGCTTGCCCGCCGGGGTGTATCGTACAAACAGATATTGAGTCATGTGAGGTGAAGAAATGAACGTTGTGATTCGCAGACTGCAATCGGCCAGGGAATACAAGCTGGCCGAAGATTTGCAACAAGCCATCTGGACTACGCCGGATCGGTTGGACGTGATCCCCACCCACGTCCAGGCGACGGTGCAGCGCAACGGCGGGCTTGTGCTGGGGGCTTTTGCACCCGATGGCGACGAAATGGTAGGTTACCTCCTGGGCTTCCTGGGCCAGCACGCGGACGGACGGATCAAACATTGCTCCCACCAGATGGGTGTACTCGCCGCTTACCGGAGCCATGGCTTGGGCACAAGTCTGAAACTCGTCCAGCGCGAAGAGGTCTTGAAACAGGGTCTGGACCTGGTCACATGGACGTACGACCCGTTGGAAGGCCCAAACGCATACCTGAACATCGCCCGTCTGGGAGCGACCTGCTCCATGTATCTGCGGAAACCGTATGGGGACATGGAGGACGCCTTGAACAAGGGTGTCGAGCCCGACCGTTTCGAGGTGACCTGGTGGATCGCGAGTGAAAGGGTGGCCGAGCGGGTAGCGACCCTGCGAGCGGGACGCTCGATCAATCCGCGTCCTCTGCCTGCGGTCCACCAAATCAACCACCCGCAACGGGTTGCAGCCGGCTTCCTCGCACCGGATGAATGGCAGATTCCGGCAGGGGAGCCTTTCCTGGTGGAGGTTCCGCCGAATTTTCGGGAGATCAAGAAAGCTGATCGCGAACTGGCGGTTGCCTGGCGTGAGAACACGCGCTCTCTCTTCGAAGCCGCCTTTGCCGCCGGCTACGAGGTGCAAGACTTCTTCTCGATTGCCACAGCAGAGAGACGGAGCAACTTCTATCTTCTGCAAACCCGGTGAAGCGGGTGGCCGTCAAAGTTTTGCGTTTGCAATCATTCACGCCCTGCCCTTACCACCAAGACACAAAGACACGAGGTATACGAAGTGG
>CAZFFM010000244.1:0-5349 GCA_964517425.1 uncultured Ardenticatenales bacterium
TGAAAATCTGTGTTCTAAAAAGAAAAAACTGTTCTCTCCGACAGCCTGCTAGGGACTTGAAGGAAAATAATTATCCCAAAAACCCAAGAATTCCCAGGGACTTAGTGGTTTCTTGGGGGATGTTATTCTTTGCAACTCCCCTACCTGAGTAGTAGCGTCTTTGGTTGCTCACCATGTATTGCTTTGAGACTAAAGAAATGGACAAAACAGCCGATATAGATATAGTGGCTACAGTCCATGCTTTAAGCTTTACAGAGTCTTTCATAATTTACGCTGAAGCCTTCCAATGTCTGATTCTCTGAATCATGAAGGGCTTCATGATAAAATTAGGGGGTCATAATGAATGTTTCATCTGTTGCAAGCACGTTTGCCCAGCAAGCCCTTTTCAACCCAACGAGGGCGGAAGGGAGGATCGAAGGGAATAAACCAGATGGGGACGGAGATCGGGATGATGCTGTTCGCGTGGCTATGGCAAAACAAACTACTCCCCCTTCTCTGCGAACTGGACCATTGGGGATGCAAATCGACATAACTGCCTAACGGCATCAGTCGCAAGTTAAGGTCCTGCGGGATTTGTCAAACTGAATAGGGCGACATGAATGCGAAAACCCGCAATGCGCACATGCTGGTCATCGGGGACCGGGAAGTGGAAAACGAGCGAGTGTCCATCCGCCTGCGAAGCGGCGAGAATCTGGGCGCACAAAGCGTGGACGATTTTGTGGCCAAAGCGCAGGAGGCCATTGCCGAGAAAACAGTAGCCTAGCGGTGCCGACGACACGTGGAGCGATAAGCGTCGAGCGACTCTAGAACGATGAATGCAAAATGATGAATGATGAACGGTAGGAGATAGAGGGACGAGATAGGGCGGGGAGCGTCGAGCGACTGACATCTGACATCTGACGTCTGGCTACTGATGACTGTTTTCAAAGCGGTGACGCAAAATGCAGCGCGAGGCAGCATTGGTACTTCTTCTGCTTCGCGCTGCATACATTCCCGAAACGTACCGGGTGGGTGACTTTAGGCAGCCAGCTCGAGTTCAGGGACTGCCTTGATCTTCTCCCCATGGCCATTCTGGGGCACCCTGCCGGCGGCGCCTCCCGCCAGTGCGTTGATCACATCCAGCGTGATCGGAATAATCGTGGAGGTCTTCTCGCTGGACATTTCTACGAGCGTCTGCAAGTAGCGCAGTTGCAGGCTGATCGGCTCCAGGGAGATGATGTGCGCAGCATCGGCCAGGTTCGAAGCGGCCGCACGCTCGCCTTCAGCGTGGATAATCTTGGCCCGTTTCTCACGTTCGGCCTCGGCCTGGCGAGCCATCGCTCGTTGCAATGACGGGGGCAAAAGCACATCTTTCACCTCCACGTGGCTGACCATGATGCCCCACGGTTCGGTCTGTTCGTCAATGATGTCCCGCAGTCGTTCATTGATGCGATCACGATGGGCCAATAGCTCGTCCAACTCCGATTGGCCCAAGACGCTTCGCAGTGTAGTGAGGGATATCTGCGAAGTCGCCTTCTCATAGTCCATGACCTTCATCACCGCATCCTCCGGCTTGATCACCTGAATATAGACCACCGCATCCACCTGTATGGTCACGTTGTCTTTGGTAATTACCTCTTGCGGCTCTACGACCATGGTCTCTACGCGGGTATCTACCTTGATCATGCGATCCACGTACGGAATGATGAAGTTTAGGCCAGAATCGCGCAGGCTAACATAGCTACCGAACCGCAATACCACACCTTTTTCCCACTGCTTGATAATTCTCGTAGCCGGCACAATAATGAGCAAGGCTATGATCAAGCCTCCCAAGATTCCCCAAACACTACTAAACATGAGATTGCTCCTTTCCAAAATATGGTTGTGCATGCGCAATATGCAAATTTGCACGCTCTTCATTTCAGGCCGAACGGACGGCCTCCACAAGATCTACCGCATCTATCAAACTCCTTTCCTCTTTTTGCCAAATAAACAAATGATTGTTATGAAAGCTAACAGCAATGGTTGTCTGCTTCGAATCGGGCGACGAACGGATTGACGACAGCCATGCAGGTGGCAAGAACTCCTGGTCGCCGTTGATTTCCATCAAAACGACATCCGGCTGCAGTGATTCAATCTGCTTCTGGGCACGCTTCCAGTCCGATTCCATGCCCAGCACACGGATTCCTCCCCGTGTCAAAAGCAGACGTAGCGCATCCCCAAACAGCGGGTGGTGGTAAACGATAAATGCCTGGTGACTCATCCTGCCTCTCTGGCCGGGGCGCATTGTGCCCGTCACTTATGCTCTGCAGACTTAACCCCGTTTCTATGTATATTTTACAACAAAGGACAAGCCATGTAAATCGTGCAAAGCACTAGGTTCCAACAAAAAAACCGCTAGATTTTTCTAGCGGTTTGCATGACGACACGCGGCGTGGCTACTCCAACTGAATCAGCCCTTGCCGGATGGCGTACTTAATCAGTTCGGCCCTGTTGTGCAGGCTAAGCTTTTCCATGATGTTGGCCCGATGGGTCTGTACAGTGCTGGTGCTGAGTACCAGTTTGCTGGCGATTTTCTGATTGGTAGCGCCTTCGGCGATGAGAATCAAGACTTCCCTTTCCCGGGGAGTTAGGCTGGCATACTGGTTGCGTTGGCTTGTTTGTGATGAATCCCGCTTCAGGTAATCGGCGACCAGCTTTTCGGCCACCGAGGGGTGCAGGTAGATGCCCCCGCTATGCACGGCACGGACAGCAGCAACAAGCTCTGCTGAAGTCGCTCCCTTCAGCACGTACCCGGATGCGCCCGCCTGCAATGCCTGAAAAAAGTATTCGTCGCTTTCATGCACGGTCAGCACCAACACGTGTGCTTCGGAACGAGCGGCTTTGATCCGTTTTGTCGCATCCAGGCCGTTGATTTCCGGCATGGCTATGTCCATGAGCACCACATCAGGATGCAATTGCAATGTTTTGTCCACGGCCTCCCGACCGTTTCTGGCTTCTCCCACCACCTCGATATCTGGCTCAGATTGCAAGAGAAGGCTGATGCCTTCGCGCACGATGGTATGATCGTCTGCTACCAGGATATGAATTTTCGCCATCATCCCTCCTTATGAAAAAGCGCGACGCCGACCCCTGCCTTTCAGACATGCTGGGCCGGCAGTGTCACCAGGATGCGCGTCCCCTCTCCTTCGCGAGAACTGATATCGAGTGTTCCTCCGAACAAAGAAACCCTTTCGCGGATTCCTTTCAACCCCAGTCCTCTGGTTAGATCGTCTGGATTCATCATCTCCGCCGCTTCAAAACCGACACCATCATCATCGAGTTGAAACGTGACTTGTGTTGGGGCATAGCGCAACTCGATTTCGACGCGCGTCGCTGCCGCATGTTTTGCCACATTGCTGAGCGATTCCTGGGCAATACGAAATAAGGCCGTCTCGATCTCCGCAGGGAGACGGTATGTTTGCCCATGCACACGCAATTGCGTCTGGATAGATCGCGGAGCCAACAGCCAGCCGACGTACCAGCGAATCGCCGGCACCAGGCCAAGGTCGTCCAAAACAGACGGACGCAACTCCACGATGAGTCGCCGCGTTTCTTGCAGCGTCTGCAAACACAATTCCTTGGTACGACCCAAATGTTGTCGCTCGGCGGTCAGGCCGGGCGGGAGGGCAGCTTCGGCCGCCTCCAGACTCATGATCAAGGCCGTAAGCGTTTGCGCAAAGCCGTCGTGTAGCTCGCGGGCAACGCGCTTGCGTTCTTCCTCCTGGGCCGTGATCACCCGCTGCAAGAGGTGGCTGCGCAACGCTTCCTTGCGCTGCAACTCCTCATAAAGGATCGCATTTTCCACGATGACCCCAATCTGTCTGCCTACGGTGGTAAGCAGCGGGATCAGGCTATCCAGAGGGGGGGCATCGCCTACGACCTCGTCTTGGGCCACGTTCAGGATTCCAACCGTGCGCCCTTTGGCACGCAAGGGGATGCAGGCGTGCTTGGAGCGCCCTGTCTGCTGTAACCAGGGGCAACTCACCGCGGTAACAATCGCAGAGGCCTCCCCTCCGGCAAAGATTTCCTCGCAGCGACAACGCCCGGCCCCGTCGCCGGCCGCTGTGTCACGGGGCGGAGCAAGATTCCCGTGGTTGGCGACGACGTGCAACTCAGCCGCCCCCGGCGTTCGCGGCAAGAGTATCCAAGCATCGGCCATCCCCAGCGCGTGAGTCACCTGGTCGAGAACGGTGTTCAGCACGTCCTCCAAGCCCAAGGATTGCACAGATGTCAGGACGACGGCGTTGAGCGTGGCAAGTTCTTTGGTACGCTCATCAACTTTTTCTTCGAGGCCCTGGTAAAGTGCCTGCAATTGGTCGGCCATTTCGTTGAACGTTTCCGCCAAGTCCTGAATCTCATCTCCTGTACTCAGATTCAGACGCTGGCTCAGGTCTCCCTGTCCAACCCCGCGAGCCCAGGTGTGCAGCCGCTGCAAGGGTTCCAAGACTTCGCGTGCCAGCAAGGTGCCCAACATGGATAACAGCAAAACAAGCGTGACACCCAAGCCAAATTCTTTGACGAGCAACGATTTGGTCGGGGCAAAGGCCTCGCTGACGTCCTGGCGAATAAATACGTACCACTGCTTGTGCCCGAAATTTCCATTCTCACTCATCGTACTCTTAACCGGCGCATAGGCTATGATGGCTCTCGCTTGGTGATGCTCTTCTTCCGCAACCGCCCACCCGACATGGTTCGATGCGACAGTCTCCAGCAACGTTTGATTCACGCGGAGGCTCGAAGAGGGGTCTCCGGGATCTACGATAAGCGTTCCCGAGGAGTTGATCAAATTCGCATGTCCGGTCTGGCCAAGATGCCACTCATTGATCGGGAGAAACAGGTCGTCAACATAGTGTGTCATTTGCAATACACCGATAGGCGTGCCATCGTCCCCCCGGATGGGGACCGCTAACAACAACACATCCTCTCCTTTTGTGCTCCGGCCTACGTCACCAATATAAAGGTTTCCCTTTATCGCCTGCTGCCACCAAGTCGTACTGCTCTGCACATAGGTTTGTGGTGGTTGCAAGGATGCAAGAGAGACACCATATTTATCGGTGAGCATGATCTGGAAATACTCTCCCCCCAGCCCCTGGTAGGCCTGTAGGCGGTTGGAAAGTGCGTGATTGGCAGCGGGACTGCTGGAGTTGGGCTGCTCCGTCCATTTTGCCAGGAGGCTCTGGACTTGCTCGTCACTCAGCGCGTCATACGCATGGTCTGCTTCGAGCACAGCCGAGCGCACCAATGGTTCTAGGGCGAGGTTGTTGGCTTCCAATACCTCGCGTTCGATGATCAAGTCAACGTGGCGCGCGGTAGCTTTGGCCAGCTCTT
>CAZFFM010000245.1:0-5327 GCA_964517425.1 uncultured Ardenticatenales bacterium
GCGGGAGATGACCCCGTGCATGGTGATCACGGCCGGATAGCCACTCTCGATGGCCGCCCCGGCATACATGCCCGATCCCTGGGCATGAACGAGGTCGGGTGACAGAACGCTCAACAGCCGTCCCATCGCGCGCCTGTCCTGCTGGTAGAATGTGATGTGCCCCATGCGCCTGCGTGGCAGCCGGTGGATGGTCATTCCTTTCCAGCGCTGCGTTTCCGGTGTGCGGATCGATGGGTCAGCGGTAAGCACTTCCACGGTCATGTCTGGCATCGCCTGCAGTTCGGGGAGCAAAACCGTCATCACCGTCTCCACGCCGCCGGCCAGTGGCCCATCCGGTTCACGCGGAAATGAGCCGAGCACGACAATTTTCACGGATGCTCTTTGTCCTTCTCTTCCTTCCAGCCGGTCAGGCCATAGCCGAAAACCGCTCCCACAATCGTATAGAAAATGATGTTCGGATAGAAGAAATAGGCTGCATCTGCCACCATGGCCTGGACAAAGTAGGCGCCCATCGCCGCCCAGCAAGCGACGACCGCCATCCGGGCAGAGGAGGTGCGCGGGGCGCTGCGGTATAGTTTTCCGCTTTGCCAGACCATGGCCACGTACATGGCCGCGAAGGGGGCCAGGGCCAAAATTCCCCCGGAAACTAAGACCCACAGGAACGTATTGTGGGGCTGGAGTGGAGCGTAGCCCATGCTCAAATGATGGAGCACTTCACGTTCGTACAGCGGCCAGAAATTGTCGAACCCGCGCCCGAACCAGGGGGACTTCCGCA
The DNA here is from genome assembly GCA_964517425.1 of uncultured Ardenticatenales bacterium. Classification (GTDB taxonomy): domain Bacteria; phylum Chloroflexota; class Anaerolineae; order Ardenticatenales; family JAADHH01; genus JAADHH01. The sequence goes on from CAZFFM010000245.1 coordinate 776, forward strand.
CAATCTGCCCCACGGAGTTGAATACGCCCAGCCGGTACAGAATTGGGCGGGCCGCGTCCAATCGTTCGGTGACCACGGAGCTGTTGATCACTTGCTCCCAGCGGATGACCAGGAGCAGCGCCGCCACGACAGCCGATGGGATGAACGGTTTTCGGAACCGGGGGTAATAGGCGGCCAGGATCAACAACGCGATAATCAGGCCAAGGTAGCTTGCCCGGTTGTAGGTGAAATACGTTCCCAGAATTAGAAGACCAACGCCGCCGGCAAAGAGCCAGCGCGCTCCGGATTTGACCTCCAACATTCCCCACGACAAGAAAGGGATGATCATGGCGAAGGTCGTGCCAAAGAAGGCCGGGTTGCCCAACACGCCTACCAAGCGGTGCAGGCTGCGTGTGTAATAGAAACTCCGGTCGCTGGGCACAAAGAGTACCTGGCCCGTCAGTTGCTCATGGATGGCGACGACGGCGAGCAGGGTGCCGGTGATGAGCAATGCCCCGACAAGTTGCGTAAGCGAGCGGCGATCCGTGATCAGATTCTTGGTGATGAAATAGACGAAAAAGGGTACGAGAAACCCATCGGTGAAAAGAGTCAGACCGGCTTTGGGGCCGCGCCAATACGGAGGGATCGAAATCGCCAGTGTCACTGCGGCCAGGAGCATGAGGATGTCAACGCGGATGATCGGGGTCATCTTCCGGCGTCTCGCCGTGATCTTGGCCAGCAGGAACGCGAACAAGATGCCTCCCACCAAACGGGTCAAAGTGAGGTCGGGTATACCTTTCCCCATGTCAATGTCCAGGTAAATAAAACGAGAGAAGGGGGAGAGAACAAGCCACAGAAGGAACCCGTGCAGCGGGTTGGCAAACACCAAAAGCAGTACCGTGGCGATGCCTGTGCCGGTAATTGCAAATGGCCAGGTTTTCGGGTTGAGTACTGTACGCGCTAAACCGATTCCGCCCGCAAGAGCCAATGCGGCCAAACCAAGGGTGGTTACCCATTTGAACAGATTGTGTGAGGAGAGAGCGCGTCGCGCTAACATAACAACTCCTCGTAGATGGTCTGCACGGCGGCGGCAGTCTGTTGCGACGTGAACCGTTCTGCCACACGTGCCCGTGCCAGACGCCCCATTTGCTCCGTGTCGTGGCCGTTCGCCAACAAAGAGACGATGGCCTGGCCGAGGCTCTTTGTGTCCCCCGGCGGCACGAGCAGACCGGTCACGCCGTCCTCCACGATTTCGGGCACCGCGCCGGCCGCTGTGGCGATGACCGGTACGCCGGCGGCCATGCCCTCCACAATCGTGCGACCAAACGGTTCCCCGACGGCGGACGAACTGACCAGAACGTCCAAGGCGGCCAGTATTTCGGAGATGTTGCTCTGATAACCTGTAAACCGAACGCGATCACCCAGGTTCAGATCTTGGGCCAGCGACAAAAGATACTCTCGATAATCCAAGCTATATGGCTCGGCATCTCCCACAATGAGGCCCCTGCAATTCGGGAGCTGGGCGACGGCATCGGCCAGGGCTTGCAGGAAAAAGTGTTGCCCCTTCCATGCCTCCAGGCGACCGACTATGCCAACCACTTGATCATCAGCTGAAAGGCCCAGTCGCCGGCGGATTGCGGCGCGGTCCTGCGGCTCCTGGAATTGGCTCAGTTCCACACCGTTATAGATGACGTGGCCTTTCCGGTTCGGTATGCCCTGCGCCCAGTGCTGGCGCGCGATGGCTTGTGAAATGTAGATGAACCGGCTGACGGCTCGTGCCAAAAGGTGGTCCAGAACGTAGAAGCGGTCGTAGTCCCGCACATGACAAACGCAGGGCACGCCGGCCAGCCAACTCCCCAGAATACCGGCGCGGTCTGTGCCAACCCGCACGTTGCAATGCACCAGGTCAATCTGATTTGTGCGGATGATGCGGCGCACGGTCAGGGCCTCCTGCACGAGGGCGGGAAATCGCTTGAGCCAGAATCCGGCCAGGTGGTAGAGCCACTTGCCCGCCCCACTGCCCGGCAATTCGGAAAGTAGCGGTGCCCGGCGGATACTGTCCGACCAATGTGCCGTCGTTTGCACCGCGGACGATTCGTCGTCCAGCACGATCACTTCCGCGTCCAGCGCGCGCAGCCGGGGGACATAGGCATGGTCGTGATTGGACAAGACGAACGGCGTGAATCGCGTCCGGTCCAGCCGGTGAAGCAAGTGGTACAGGCTGACGACGGAACCGCCCGCGCTTCGCGCGGTATCCACGTAAAGAATGCGCTTGGGATTCTGTGTCATTCCGGCGTTTCCTGTCCCCAACGGGCCTCTCGCCCCAACACTTCGAAAAATTCCAGCAAAAAAGATAGGATAATGCCGGCCAAGAGGCTGGTGATCGCGCCGATCAGGCTGATCTTGAAAAGCTGCGATGGCGCGGGCCTGTCTGGCTGCCGCGCCGGCTCAATCACCCGGATGAAGCCCGCCTTCAAGGCCTGGTCTTCCTTCAATCGCGATTCATTCAGTTTGGACAAAAGGAAGTTGCGGTTGCCGGCCAACTCGTTGACCTTCTCCTTGAGTATGGTTGCTTGATCATTCAAACTTATCAGGGAGGAAAGCTCCGAATCGCGGCGAGCGATCATAGCGTTGAGGTCATCTTGTTGGACTTTGGCCGCACTTTCTTTCACCCTGGCGTTGAGGGCCTGCTGCCCAAAACTTCGTGCTGCCCCAACGTAGTAATCGCGTGTGGTTGTCGCTTTGCGGTCGTCCGCTTCCTGGGCGGCTTTCACCGCTTTTTCCTCTTCCGTGTCGTAGATTTGCGCCGTGGCGTGTTCCGACTGGATCGTTGTCTTCACGCGGTCCCGTTCCAATTGCAGGGAACGGATTTCATCCTGATAGGCTGCAATCTCCCGATCCAGATCATCCAGGTTGTTGGCCAGCTTAAAGTTCAGCAAGTCCTGGCGAGCGGTTGAAAGGCGCTTCTCCTCCGCGTCGAGTTCAGTAGAAATGAATTCTCTTAATACGGTTGCCGGTTGCGCTTGTAGCTGGCGATGGTATTGGAGGGCATTCTTCACCTGTTCGGTAATGATTTGCTCCGCTTCTTGAGGGTTGTCTGCCGAATACATGACGTTGAGAAAATCGGCGTCGACTTTGAAATCCAGGTGGTCCAACAGATCTGCGGCGCCGATACCAAGGTTCAGTTCCGCGATGGTTTGCCACGCCACGGTACCGCTGAACAGCGCCGACCGGAATTCTTCCTGGGCGGCGTGAATCTGATCCTGCGAAAGACTGCTGCGCACTTGCGAAAAGAGCGAAACCTCGCCCGGCTCCGAGGCAATCACCTGTAAACGAACCTTGCCCTGGTACACCGGTTTGGAGGTAAACGATGTCAGAAAGATCACGGCCATCGTGGTCACAAACAGCAGAGCAATGAGCCACCAGCGGCGCCGGATGATTTGCAGGTAGATGAGAAATTCATTGTTTTCCATAGTTCTTGTTCAGCTCCCTTTTCCAAATTTGTACCTTACCGCCGGAATGGGAATTCCGACGCTACGGGGCCGGCGTACCCACACAACACGGCCCTGGATTTTCTATGCCAGGGTACCCCTTATGTCTTCTTGGAGACGCTAACCAGGCAGGAACCCTCCCCCGGCAAGAAATCGTCGAGCATTGCCAGGGGGTAGCCAACAGGAAATCCGGCCATGCCCAGGCGAATGCCCCAATTGCTGTACCGCTTTAAGATGAGGCGATGACTGCTCATGGCGAACCCACTTTTCGCCAGCCGTTCCCGCAACGATTGCACGGTATATCCATTGCGTACATGACCGTGGTGCGCGGCGCGTTCTTGTTCCAGATTGGTTTTGCCCTGCATGAGACCGGCATAGTGAATGGTCATGTCGACTGCGTCGTATTCAGTCATTTCCCTGGCCCACGGTGTCGTGAGTACCAGCGTTCCTCCAGAGCGCAGAACGCGCCCTAATTCGCCCAGAAAGCGCACATCATCCGGCACGTGTTCGATGACTTCGCTACAGAGTACCTTGTCGAAGACGCCGGTTGCAAAAGGGAGTGCCCCGCCTTCGGCCACGCCAAACTGTGCTCCGTCCGTTTCCAGGTCCTTCTTCACCCGGCCCGCGAGACGGACGTCCTCGGCGTCCAGGTCGATGCCGGTTGCCTTGCACTGAAATCGCGTCGCCAGCTCGAAGACATAGTACCCGATCCCACAGCCTACATCGAGGATTCGTTCCCCCGGTTGCGGATCGAGCATTTGCAGCACAGCCCGCGCCCGCTGTCGGATGCCCACAGCGAGGGGGTATCCGCAAAGGCGTACCATCCAATGTCCATATTGACCGGCCAGTTGTTGGGCCAATGGGCTCAGTCGTTGCTGCGCCTGGCTGTGGGCCAACATCTGGGCGACGATCTCAGGCTGCCCGAGACAAGAGCCAAAGCTCATGACGACATCCCCTCCCGACGAGCGAGGGCTGCTGTTATGTGCTCGGATAGCAGGCCAACGCGCCGCTCCCACGTTTCGGTTTTGACTCTTTCTCTGCGCTGGCTGGCCAAGGCCGACGTATCTGTCTCCCACGCCTTC
>CAZFFM010000246.1:0-5310 GCA_964517425.1 uncultured Ardenticatenales bacterium
ACTTCTTCTCAATTTGCGCAATCGCGCTCAACAGACTTTCTTCATCCTTGATCTGTCGTTTGCCCCGAGACCTGGCGGGCGTTAGTTTCTTCAGTGCTGCTTCGGCTTTGTCCAGACGACGGTGCAAGCCAGCTTGCATCGTCTTGGTGTAACTGTGGGAACGCATGACCAAGAGCCGCTCTTCCCAGACAATGGTCTCGTCATTCACGACACTTTCCCGAGTACGGCTCACTTCAAAACCATAAGCAATAGCCAACTGCGGGTCTGGCTCACGGCCATCTTCCGGCGCATCCTGGGGCAAAAAGATGTTTGTCGCGGCTTCCTTTTTCTCTTGCCACGCTTTCAGCAGTTCGTCAAGCAATCCTGGCTCGTCCTTGAGCCACGCCAAAGGTGTCAGATAGCAATCTTCCCCCTCAACAATTGCGCCTCGCGCCCCTATAGCGCTCATTTTGCTGTCTCCGACCACCAGCAATCCTTTTTCCTTGATAATCTCCTTGACCCGCCGGTAAATGGGGACGTATAAGGGATCGTCAGCCGCATTCCCCGGCTCAATATCGACCGCTACCGGCAAGCCGAGCGGATCCAGGCTGGCTAACATCATCTTGAATTGCGTCTCGTATGACCCGTTCTTGGCTTTGCCCACCTTGAACAAGGTGTGTTCCGCCGGATTATGCCCCACCGTTCCCACGGTCGCGTCCAGTCGCACCACCGCTGGTTTCAAACGGTACACACGAAGCAAGGTTGTGCCCAACTTTGCTTCAACTGTGTGCCACACCTTTGGCTTTGACAATTCTTTCAGGCATAGCGCCAGACGATCATCGCTGAAGTCGAGCGCCACCACCGCTTGCCCGCTCAAGCGACGCAAGGTAACCAAATGCTTCGCCGCCCACGCTTGCACCGGTTCCATACAGTGATTCTGCTCACTGAGAATATGCATCAGCCAAATCGTGATCACCCAGCCGTGCGTCAACCCTTCCCAGTTCCCGTGCGGCGTGATGACGGCGTCCAGGATGTCCGGTATGCACATTTGTTGTAAAAGTCCAAATAACACGGGTAGGTCGTCTACCCGCTCAATACACGGTTCACTTCGTTTTTTGTTTTCCATAATGACCAAGTATAACAGATTTCGTCTTTATTGGGAAAATTTAAGCGAACGTTGAGAAATCACGGTCGCTACTGACAATATAATGGGCTTTCCCTTCCACTGCACAAGCAAGGAACATATCATCCTTGGGGTCCCGACATGCGCCAGACAACTCCAGCCCTACTGGCACATGTTCGGAGAAATGTTCCAAACCGTACACCAACTCGTCCAGCGAGGCCACAGCCAATTGCTGGATTGTTGGCCTGGCCAGCACCTTGGCCAGTTCGTCTCGTGTAGCAGAGGAGGAAAGAACCGTATTTATGATAGCTGCCCGATACCGGCCAAAGGTCTCGACAAGGTAGGTTTCCCGCTGTTCGCGCACTGACTGCAGGATATCAGGCAATCGTTGTCGTAGCTCTGTCACGCCGATACTTTGTTCCATGGCAAGTACCCTCTCGAATCTCCTCCGATTATAACCCGTGGATACGGGTTCCGCAGTACCAAGCAAACAATAAATGGCTTGCCTACATTATAAACCTTGTGCAACGCGTCGTCAAGCCCAACAGATTATGAGCGGACTTTGGAATCCTCTCCACCCGCGTAATTCGTGCTGCGTGTTGCGTGTTGCGTCGCGCCACGCCTCACGTTTCACGGCCCCTACTTCCTACTCCCGACTCCCTACTCTGTTCATCATTCATCGTTCACCATTCATCGTTCCAAACACCAACCCCACGCGTTCGATCAGGCGCACTTGGTCGCTCAGGTCGAGGGCGGCGACGATCTCGTCAGGCCGGCCGGCACCCTCGTTGTCGTGGCGCAGCCGCATTTCCAGGATGAGCCGGCCTCCGGCAGCCTGTCGCAGTGCCAGCCGGTTGACCATCGCGCGTAGGTCCACCTGGCGGACCTTGCCTTTGTGACTGCGGCGCGTCCAGGGGTAGGTGTCCTCGGCCAGGAAGCGATCCACGCGTGCGCGCACCTCGTCCGGCGTGAGGCTTGTCTCCAGGTACGCGCAGTAGGAGGCAAATCGCACGGTAGCCTGCAACGCCGGCGACGAAACGGGCACTTCCTCCGCTTGCAAAAGGGTCAGCCCTGCCGGCAGTGCGGCGACGATCCGCTTGCTGAGCTCACCCAGGGAAACCGGCCGGGTCAAGGTCATGTCCAGCAGCTCCTCCTGGCCGGTGTACCCCAGCGGAAGCGCAGCAGCCAGTTGGATTTGCGGGCGTGGGTTGAAGCCCTGCGAATAGGCCAGCGGCACCTCTGCGCGGCGGAGCGTGCGCTCCCACGCGCGGGCTAGGTCCAGGTGCGACGTGAAGCGCATGGCGACCCCCTTGGCAAAGGTCAGCCGGATGCGTTGGCGGCGTGTCAACCCAGGCATTTATTCTTTCGACTCGCGCAATGATGCCAGCACAGAATCACACAACTTTCCGCTGATCCAGATATCCGGCCGATTTGCAATTTCTTTAATCAGCAGTTCAATTTGGTCCAGAGGAAACAATTTCCGGTGGTATGCTTGAACAAGAACGCCCAGGGTTCCATGTACACGGATGTTTAGCCGACGTGCCTCTGTGCGTGCTGCTTCGTCGTCCAGCAGTACCAAAGGGTTCGCCAGTGACTGTGCCAAAGCCAAAACTTCCGTCTCTCCTGGACCGAGAACTACTGATGGCTCATAGGCAATCAGCATCGTTCTGGGAACCTCTACAATCGTCCATCCCGCGCACTGTTCCAAAAACAGGTGGGCAACAATTGCATCGGAGTCGCCACGTCTCGCCCCTTGCGTAACTACTTCATCGTAGACAGCTTGTGGAATTTGCCCTTCTCTGTATAAGCGTGCCAAGATATCCAAGCGGTTCAGCTTACCCAGAGCTATCAGGGGGCCAGCATTGCATAGCACACTCTGCATGGCCATTACCCCAGTTCCTCTTGTAATGTTTCGTCGGTAAAAGGTGGCTCTATGCCCCGTGCGTAGGCATGGCGGGCCAGCTCAGATTGTGATACACCAGCCCGATATGCAGCCGCACCGAAAGAGAGGTCTCCCCGTGCATAGCGTTCCAGAGCACGCTCAATTCTCGACTCACACAGCCCACGCTCCAGGATGTCTGCCAGGAATTCTTTGCTTGCTGTGTCCAACTGCTCTCCCAGCGAATCAGAAACTGTCAAAACCAAAGTCCTAGACACGATTCACCTCCAAGATTGTCTTCCCAACATGTTTTTCATCTCCCCCTCTTTGCTCCCTCCAGTGCGGCGTCTTCACCGGTGGGCATTTCCAGGCCGCCGGCGGGGTGGCGGCACGCAGGTTGCGGAACGTGCGCAGGATGCCGCAGGCATAGCAGTGTTCCCGGCAATCGAGCAGCGTTTTCTCCTGCAAGCTGTTGCGATAGTCCGCCAGCAGCCAGCGTTTCTGCAGCCCGACGTCGATGTGATCCCAGGGGAAAACCTCGTCGGCCAGGCGACGGCGTTGCGCATACCAGGCCGGGTCTAGGCCGTGTGCTGCGAAGGCGTCCCACCAGACCTGCGGCCGGAAGTGGTCGTGCCAGCCGTCGAAGCGCGCACCGTTCTGCCACGCCGTGCGGATGACCGCACCCAGCCGGCGGTCACCCCGCGAAAGAGTCGCTTCCAGCAAGCTCTCCTGCGGATCGTTCCAGTTGAAGGTAATGCCCGGGCCGCGCAACCCCTGCTGCAAAAGTTCTTGCCGGCGGCGCACCGTTTCCAGATCGACCATCGGCTCCCACTGGAAGGGGGTGTGCGGCTTGGGCACGAAGGTGCTCACACCAACGCGCACGGCCGCTTTTCGCCGGTGATGTCGCCGCCCAACGCGCACGACTGCTTGCGCCAGATCGGCCATGGCCTGCACCTCCTCGTTTGTTTCCGTTGGCTGCCCGATCATGAAGTAGAGTTTGACCGTACGCCAGCCCCGGCTGTACACCTGATCGGCAACGTCCAACAATTGCTGCTCCGGAATGTACTTGTTGATCACGCGGCGCATGCGCTCGCTGGCCGCTTCCGGCGCAAAGGTGAACCCGGAACGGCGTCCGCCGGTCAGCGCGTCGGCCAGGTCCACGGAGAAGCTCTCGATGCGCAAGCTGGGCAGCGAGATGTTCAGGTGCCGGTCGCGGTATCGCGCAGCGACCGCTTCGGCCAGCGCGCCGATTTCGGTGTAATCCGCGCTGGAAAGCGAGAGGAATGCGATCTCCTCGAAACCAGTCGTGGCCACGATTTCGTCCACCGCACCCAGCAGCTCGTCAAGCGGCCGCTCGCGCACGGGACGCATGACCATGCCGGCCTGGCAAAACCGGCAGCCGCGCGTGCAACCGCGCTGGATTTCGACGGCCGCACGGTTGAACACTGTGTCCACGAAAGGAACGATGAAACGCGCCGGTGGCGGCGGCAACACCGGCACGATGCGCTTGGTCACGACGGCAGGTGCTGACAGGTCGGTAGGTGTGATTTCGGCCAGCGTACCATCCTCCAGGTAACGGTCGCGGTAGAAGCGGGGGACGTACACGCCGGCAATGCGCGCCATCCGTCGCAACTGGGTCAGCCGGTCGGCGTGGCGCACTTCGTCGAAGGCGTCCACGATCTCGTGGATCACCTCTTCGCCCTCGCCCACCACGAGCAGGTCCATGAAATCGGCCATCGGCTCCGGATTGAACGTGGCATGGCCGCCGGCAACCACCAGCGGGTAGCACGCGTCTCTGTCGGCAGCGAGCAATGGCAGGCCGGCCAGGTCCAGCAAGTTCAGCGTGTTGGTGTAGAGCTTCTCGTAGGGCAGGCTGATGCCCAGCAGATCGAAATCGCCGACGGCGTGCCGGGTCTCCAAGCTGTAGAGAGGGAGAGCGGCGTCGCGCATGGCCGTTTCCATATCGGGCCAGGGGGAAAAGACGCGCTCGGCCAGCACGTCGTCGCGGCGGTTCAGTTGATCATAGAGCACGAAGATGCCCAGGTTGGACATGCCCAGGTCGTACAGGTCAGGAAAGGCAAGGGCCACCTTCGTCGGCGTCGTCTGCCAGTCCTTCAGCACGCTGTTCCACTCCCCACCGGTATAGCGTCCCGGCTTCGAGACGGTGGGCAAAATGCGTTCCAATTTCTCTTGGTCAATCGTCACTTCGCAAATCCTTTCCAGGCTTTCGGAGGACAATTATACCCGACGAGGGAGAAATTGGCAACAGTAAAGGTAATCGTTCACCCCCCCCTCAATCCCCCCTCACGAGGGGGGAAGTTTCAAGCCC
>CAZFFM010000247.1:0-5281 GCA_964517425.1 uncultured Ardenticatenales bacterium
ACCTTCGGCCAGGCCGGCATCTTTTCCTTCAACGGCAATAGGTATGGGACACAGATGTACACAGGCTGCGCACACAGATAAAAACAAAGAAAAATCTGTGTTTTTCTGCGTTTATCTGTGTCCTAAAAATGAGACACAGATGTACACTGACTTCGTACGCAGATAAAGAGAAAAATCAGCGGATATCTGCGTGTATCAGCGCCATCAGCGTTCCAAAAGAATAGGACACAGAAAAACACAGGCTGCGCACGCAGATAAAGAATAAAGAAAAAATCTGTGTAATCTGTGCAATCTGTGGTTCAATTCGTGGTTAGATCTGCGTTTTTCTGCGCGGGTCTGTGTCCCATTGGAGACGAGGGGATGCCCCGGAACTTTCTTATTCTGGGGTGATCGAGTATAATGTAGTTATCGTATGATGGATGTGTTCCGGAAGAGGAAATCTATGCTTATATTGGTCCTCGAGGGGGCATTTACAAGCAATAGTTCGATCTACGGGCCAGCGGACTCCAAATGAATCTCTATATCTGGTGTACGCCGGCCGGCCTATGCGTGAACGCACACAGATAGGCTAACATGAGATTGATCCACTCTCTATACGCAAATATACTGGAGAATGAACGATAAAATGAAAAATCTACGAACGGTTCTTCTTTCCATTGTCATAGCGCCTAATGATGATGGCTATCTTGTCCGCTGTCCAAACATACAGGGAGCTTTTGCTGAAGGTGATACAGTTGAAGAGGCAATTTTCAATTGTGTAGATGTAGTCAAGATGATTTACCAATATCGAACAGAGCGAGGTGAATCCTTAGAAACTCCTGAAATTGAGATAACATCACAAAAACAGCTTGCTTTCTCCATGCCGATGGGAATTGACTGATGGTGAAATTGCGGGAGCTGAGTTACCGGGAGGTTACTCGCCGTTTGCAACAGCTTGGTTTCAGATTCTACCGCCAAGGGAAAGGCTCCCATGAGTTGTGGGTGCGTGACAACGACGGCTGCGTTATTCCTGTCCCGCATCATAAAGGCAAAGCAATTCGCAAAGGCACACTGCGGGCGATCATTCGGGAAGTTGGTATGAGTGTTCAGGAATTCATGGAATTGTAAGGGTGACTAAACTCTTCCCGCCTCTACTTCTCCCCTCCCCACATGTCCGGCCTTGAGCAGCAGTTCGTGCAAGAGGCCTTCGATAGCAACTGGATCGCGCCGCTGGGGCCGCATGTGGACGCGTTCGAGCGCGAGTTCGCCGGGTGGGTGGGAGCCAAACACGCTCTGGCGCTCAGCGCCGGCACGGCCGCCATCCACCTGGCCCTGATCCATCTTGACGTGGGACCGGGCGACGAAGTCCTGGTCTCCACCCTCACCTTCTCTGCCAGCGCCAATCCCGTGGTCTATCAGGTTGCCAGGCCCGTCTTCATCGACAGCGAGCGCGCCTCCTGGAACATGGATCCCGAGCTGCTGGCCGACACCCTGGCCCGCAAGGCCCGAAGCGGCAAACTGCCCAAAGCCGTCATTCTCGTTCATCTCTACGGCCAGAGCGCGGATATCGAGCCCATCCTGGCCACCTGCCATCGCTACGGCATGCCCCACATCGAGGATGCAGCCGAAGCGTTGGGCGCGACCTACCAGGGTCGTTCGCCCGGCATTTTTGGTCAGGCCGGCATTTTCTCCTTCAACGGCAACAAGATCATCACCACGTCCGGACCACGTCCGGCGGCGGTATGCTCGTCTCCGACGACGCCGAGCTCATCGCGCCCCCCTAACCCCCCAATCCTGGGGGGAACTGGCCACCCAGGCCCGTGACCCCGCGCCTCACTACGAGCATTCCGAGATCGGTTACAACTACCGCCTGAGCAACGTCCTCGCCGCCATCGGTCGCGGGCAATTGCGGGTGCTGGCGGAACGAGTGCGCCGCAAGCGGGAGATCTTCGAAACCTACCATCAAGCGCTGGGCGACCTGCCGGGCATCAACTTCATGCCCGAAGCGCCCTGGGGCCGGCACAACCGCTGGCTTACGGTGATCACCATCGACCCGGACGAATTCGGCGCCACCCGCGAGGATGTGCGCCTGGCACTGGAGGCGGAGAACATGCCCCCCAACCTTGGGGGGAACCGCGCCTCCGACCGTGCTACTCCCCCAGAATTGGAGGCCGGGGGGCAGAAGCTTCATTCCTGGCCTCTGACCTCTACTTGCATCTACCGCTTTGGCCTGCTATAATATGGTCATCTTGACCATTTGGAGGTGAACCATGCATCGGACTGTAGGTATGACTGAGGCCAAAAGCAAACTGGCTGAATTGGTGGGGCAGGCAAAGTACGGGGGACGGACATTCATTCTGCAGCGACGCGGACAGCCGATGGCCGTATTGATTGGCATCGACGAGTTCGAACGCTTACAAACTTCTGCCGCCCGGCCTGGTGGTGGCGCACAATCGCCGCTACCACCAGAATTGCAGCCTCGACAACAGACCCTGGTGGCTCGCGCCCAACGTTTACGAGAGCGTCTGGGGCCGCCCGAGGAACGCCTTGCCGAGCTGTTCGCTGGTCTACCACCTGAAGACGATGATTTCTGGCTTGAACTTCAAGAGGCGATTTGATGGCATTGTTTGATCTGGCCAATCCGGCTACCCCTCTGCCCACGCAACTCGTCCTGGATACTTCTCTCCTTCTTGCTTGTCGCACAGGGGATGATAACCCCCATGCCACAGCCGCGCAGCAGTTTATTGGTCGCCTGGGACAGAAAATTGCCGACTACCAAATGATCGCATGGCTGTTGATTCCGGTTCTCCAGGAATGCTATCACGTCATCCTCAGCCATAGTCTGCGTCGGTCGTGGGAAGCGCTGTCACCGGAGAGCAGACGCCCCAATTGGTTGGCCGCTTACAAGCATCAGCCGCACCTGTTGACAGCCGGATTCGCTGATATGACAAGCTTCGATGAAACCTTGGCGGCCATTCCTCTCACTCCCGTGCGGCCAGAGGATCTGGTATCCTCACCCAGCACGTATTCCCTGGAAAAACGGTTTCGTCATTTCGTCACAACCTACTATCTTTTGCCCCAGGATGCTTTGATTTTGACTGAGGCGGAACGTTTGGGCGTGACCGCGGTAGCTACGCTCGACAGCGATTGGCGCCGCGTTGCCGAGTTCGACATCTACACCACGCCTGTCTGAGACCGAGCCTCCTCCCCTACCCCCCCCACCTTGGGAACCGCGCCCCCGACCGCGCTACTCCCCCAGCATTGGGGGCCGGGGGGCCAAGGGACTCTGTTTGCCCTCCGGCACGGCCATGAGCGAGGCGGATGTAGGGCGGGTGGTGGAAGTAATCAGAGGTCAGAAGCCAGATGGCAGAGGTCAGAAAGCAGAAGTCAGAGGTCAGGAAGCAGACGCCATGAACGGCTGCACGCCCATAAGAACGAAAATAGAACGCAGATGGCGCTGATGCCCGCAGATTTTGCAACTACGAATGGCACGAATGATTCTCCGGAAAAAACGCAAAGACGCAAAGACGTAAGGAGAAAGTATAGGAGATTCGCAACGTGCCCGCCGCATCCGTAATGCGGCGGATTACACGAGATCAGCGTCATCCCTTTGATCTGCGTCATCAGCGTTCTATTTTCAGAACAGAGAAAATCAATCTGTGTAATCTGTGCAATCTGTGGTTAAATCTGGCAGAGGTGGACCTGGCGCGGGTGGCGGGGGTGATTGCGGGCGTTGGCGAGGTAGTTGAGTCATTGGCCGATGGTTGATCTTTGGAGAGGAGACAGGTATAATAAGACACTGGAGTCTGGCGAAAATCATTTTGACCGTGTAACATGGGCATTTTCAGCCACGGATGGCACGGATTTGCACAGATTTCTGGGTTTTTTCGTATCTTCTCAATAACCTGAGGAACGCCCCCCGGCCCCCAATTCTGGGGGAGCACATTCCCCCCAAAGTTGGGGGGTTAGGGGGGCGCGACATTCTGGTCACCCTGAATTATTGAGAAGATACGTTTTTTCCGTGAAAATCGGTGTAATCCGTGGCTAAAACAGAAAAACGCCAGAGTCCAGTAAGACAGTGAAAAACGATGACGGGATTGCCCGTCAAAAAGAATCGCAAAGGAGGCAAGGGATCAATGAAAATTGCCCTGGCAGAACCCACATTGCTCAGACAGGTCGAACAGTGGGGCCGAGAGACGGATCGACCGGTCGAAAAAATACTTGAGATGGCCGTCCAAACCTATCTTGATGAACTGGAAAAAGAGGCCATTCACTCTGAAACTCAGGCGTTTTGGGCGATGCACGACGATTTGCTAGAGACATATCCAGACGAGTATATTGCTTTGTATCAGGGCAAAGTAGCGGACCACGACAAAGATGTGTCACGTTTGGAAGAACGGGTTCGAGAACGATTTGGTGCATTGCCTGTTCTTATTGCTGCGGTCAACCCCCAGCCGCGCCGTGAACTGCGTTGGCTCGGAGGACGAATTGATCGGGTTGAGACCAACGCATGAATCAATTCCCGTACGACACAACCTATAATCCAGCGCTTCCCGTGTGTGATGTAGCGCTGACTGCGAAACCGACTGGACAGCAGGTGAGATTGACGGCGATTATTGACACCGGCGCTGACGCTGACGCTACGATCATCCCCATCCAATATTTGCAACAGATCGGTGCGCGCCGGGCTATCGAAGCCGGGTTGCGTAGTCAGTGAGGGGAGCGCCGAACCGTCTTTTTATATCTGGTCGATCTGCAAATCGGCGAAATAACGCTGCCCGGCATCTACGTGGTGGGTGATGAGTTGGATGCAGAGGCTGTTCTCGGACGTAATGTGCTCAATCGATTACAAATCTTGTTGGATGGACCCGCCCAATGGATGCAATTACTTAACCCAGCCTAAGACTTCAGCCTCGCCGTGGTGATGTTGATAGCGTCGCCTTCATCGCGCCCCCCTAACCCCCCAATCCTGGGGGGAACTGGCCACCCAAGCCCGTGACCCGGCGCCTCACTACGAGCATTCCGAGATCGGCTACAACTACCGTCTGAGCAATGTGCTCACCGCTTATCGGCCGCGGGCAGTTGCGGGTGCTGGCGGAGCGGGTGCGCCGCAAGCGGGAGATCTTCGAATATTACCATCAGGCGTTGGGCGACCTGCCGGGCAGACCTTCCAGGTCTCCAAAACCTGGAAGGTCTTGAGGAAAAGGGGCGGGTGGTGGCAGTAATTAAAACGCAGATGAAAACCAAAAAATCTGTGGAAATCCGTGCAATCTGTGGCTGAAAATGCTGTATACTTCGTGTC
>CAZFFM010000248.1:0-5241 GCA_964517425.1 uncultured Ardenticatenales bacterium
CAAAAAAATGACGGACACCCCTTACCCAGGCAACGCGATTCATCCGCTGCCGGCCCAACGCAAAACTTTGACGGCCACCCCAAGCCCGAGTGGCCGTCAAAATCTTACGTTTTGGGCGCGGTGCGAATTTGGCCCGCTCTTGCGATTAGCCCTTCACCGCTCCCATGGTGAGGCCGGCAACCAAGTGGTCGAGGAAGTAATCGTACACGATGCCGACCGGAATGGCCACAATCACCGCCGCCGCCATCAATGACTGCCAGTAGAAGACGTCACCGCGAACCAGCTCAATAGGTATGCCCACACTGAGCGTGCGGTGGGCCGAGGAAGAAATGAAGGTTAGGGCATAGATGAATTCGTGCAGCGTAAGGGTGAAGGTAAAAACGATCACGGCAATGATGCCAGAAACAGAAAGGGGCATGACCACTTTCACAAAGGCCATCAGCCTGCTATACCCATCCACCATCGCCGCTTCTTCCAAATCGATTGGAATCGACTTGAAGAAGCCCATCAAAAGCCAGGTACAGAATGGAACCGAAATGGTCGGATAGACCAACACGAGCGACCAGATGCTATCCACTAACCCGATTTTGCTGATGACCCGAAAGAAGGGGATGAACAACAGGGTGGGCGGCACCAAATAGACTAGGAAAATAGCGATGCCGGCCTGTTCTCCCCATCGCCCGGACATGCGCGTCAGGCTGTAAGCCGCTGGTATGGCGATGGCCAGGGTGATGATCACGACCACGACTCCAACAAAAAAGGAGTTCCACAGGAAGGTCGTGTACTTCGTTTCGAAGAACAGCACCCGCAAGTTCTCCAGGGTCGGCGGATCGTTGAACAGGAACGGGTTGTTCTTCGATCGATAGAGGTCGCGATCCTGTTTGAAGGTCGTAATGATCATCCACAGGAAAGGTGAGGCCGAAAAGAAACAGAACAGAGCAACCGTCGCATACAGGAGACTCCGTTTGAGGCGGTACAAAAGATTCATGATCACGTAACCTCCATCCGTCGTGTCGACCGCAATACGATGATTACCCCGGCCAACAACACCGGAAACAGAAATAGAGCAGTTGCGGCACCTTCACCCAGCGCACCCCCTTCGACTCCCTTGAAATAGGCCCAACTAGCCAGGACTTGTGTATAATATACCGGCCCCCCGCGTGTCAGCAAGAAGACCACGGTCATATCGGCAAACATGGAGATGAACCCAAAGAGCAAAGCCACATTCACAATGGGCAGGAGCAGCGGAACTTTGATCTCGAAAAGGGTGCGCCAGAAGCCGGAGCCGTCTACTGCGGCCTGGTCGAGGATTTCCCGGTTGATAGAGGTGAGTCCGGCCATGAGAATGACGGCCGAAAGGGGCAGGAACCGCCAGACGTATACGATGATGATGGATGCCATGGCCAATTTCGTATTGCCCAGATAGTTCATGTGCAGACCGGGACCAAAGATCGTCCCCGGCCCTAATAGATGAACAGCGCGTAACACCCAATCAATCGGACTAAACTTGGAATCGAGCAGCCACAACCAACCAATCGTGCCCAGCGAAATGGGGGTTGCCCAGGGCAGTATCAGCAGAATTCGGGCAAGGCGTTTGCCCCGAAAGTCTAAGGCCAGCAGTTCCGCCAGCGCTGTAGCCAGAATTACGATGATGATCTGCGAGACAATGGTAAAAAACAGCGTGTCCCACAACGCCCGTACAAACTGCGGCGTGGCCAGGATCCGGCGAAAGTTATCCAGTCCATTGAAGTCGAAAGCGGTGTTTCCCGCCGTTACGTTGCTAAAGCTGTACGTAATGGCCAGTACCAAAGGAACACCAACTAAGACGACGATATACACGAAGGCCGGCAGCAAGAAGAGCGGGCCCAATAGCCCTTCTCTATCCGCAAGGGTCCGCGTGCCGGACTTTTCCGGGACGTTAGAGGCCATCCTGTCTGGCATATTTCTTACCCCTTATTCGCCGATTTCCCGCGGCGCGGTACGTTTCCCTGTCGTGCGGTCAAAGAAGCGCAGGTCTTGCTCACGGACCACAAATTCGTACTGTTGACCGGCCTCAGCGGTCACCGGAACTGTTGTGGGGAGCCGGGACATTGTCTTGACGTCGGAAGCTATCCCCGCCAGATTGCCGTAGAGGAGGCGATCGGCGCCCAGGTATTCAATGCGGGTAACGTCATAAGTAAAGGAGACACATTTTTCCTCATCCGTTGACAGGACATCTTTGGGCAAGAAATGCTCGGGACGAAAGCCCAGGATGTAATCGGCTCGATTGACAAGATTGATGCCCGGCGATCCGAGGAACGTGGCCACAAAGGTGTCTGCGGAGTCATAATAGACCTCTTGCGGCGTGCCGACCTGTCTCATCTGGCCATCGTGCATGACCACGATACGGTCGCCCAGGCCCATAGCTTCGATCTGGTCGTGGGTCACGAAGATCGTGGTGATGCCCATCTGCCGCTGGAACTGTTGCAACTCGTCGCGAGCGGATGCCCGCTGCTTGGCGTCCAGGTTCGAGAGCGGCTCGTCCAAAAGCATGACGCGCGGGCTGCGGACCATAGCGCGGGCCAGGGCCACACGTTGCCGCTGCCCGCCCGAAAGCTGGCGTGGTTTGCGGTGCAACAGACTTTCGATGCCCAGGAGACCGGCTGCGTTCTCCACTTTCGCTCGTCGCTCTTCCTTCGGTATTCCGCGCGCTTTCAGGGGAAAAGCAATGTTATCGAATACGGTCATGTGCGGATACAGCGCATAGCTTTGGAAGACCATGGCGATGTGCCGGGCGCGCGGTGGCAAATCGGTTACGACCTCGCCACCAATGAGGATGTCCCCTCCGGTGGGCCGCTCCAGCCCGGCGATCATGCGTAGCAGGGTCGTCTTCCCGCAGCCGGATGGCCCCAATAGCACCAGCAGCTCGCCTTTCCGCACAGAGAGGTCAACGCCGTCAACGGCCCGCACGTCACCAAAATGTTTCTTGATTCCTCTTATTTCCACTACAGACATAGATTGAACCTTCCTCGTAAGCATTTGCCCAAGAAGTCTCGGAGAAGTTGGAGAAGTTCAACTTCTCGGAGAACGGAGTTGTGCCCCAGGCGTCGTAGCCCGGAGCACAACTCCATGTTCTCACGTAATGAGTGGCCGCTGCGATGCCAAGCCGCTCCAACATTTCACCGTAGGAGCAGACTAACTCCGCGCGATGCCATCACTCGTGCCTCTCCGCTACTTCGTACCGCCGACCAGTCCCTTGTCGCGCCACTTCTTGAAGATGGCCTTCACCTGCGTCTCGGCTTCGGAAACAGCGTCCTCGGCCGACATCTCGCCGCGAGCCACCTTGCCCATCATCGCCGAGATGATGTGGGTAGAGTAGATTTCGGCGATGGCCGGATTCGCCGGGCCGGGGTAGCCCAGATAGGTGACCCAGTCCTCGGCTGTGCGCAGAACGTTCAGCTTGTCTTGTGGTCGAGAACCAAACGGATCAATGTCCAGCCAGCTCCCTTCCTCATAAAGCTGCGGAACGGTGCTCTTGAAGGCCGGGAAGTTGTACAGCTCGCTGTTATAGACCGCCTGGTTGTAGTTGGCTACCAGGTGCAGCATAAAGGCTTTCGCTGCGGCTGTGTCGTTCTCGTTCACATATTTCGGGATGACGTAGATGAACCAGACGTGTGCCGAAGCGTGCTGGTCGCCGCGCGGGCCCTTCAACGCTGGGCCAATACCGACGTTGTCTGCCGCGGCCGGATCGACCTTCTGCAAACTGCGATAAGCAGAGATCGAATTCAGAATGTAAGACAATTCGCCGGCGATGAGACCCTGGTTGTTGGATGCAGCCGTCCAACCGAACACTTCTTCGGTCATCGCATTCTGATACAGGTTGGCCATGAACTTGACCGCCTCAATCACCTCGGGAGAGTTGAGCGTCACGTTCTCGTTTGCATCCTGGATCGAGCCTCCAAAGGACCAGATAATCGCGCGTGCGGCCATCTCCGAGTCGATCTCCGGCGACATCCCCAGGCCGAGGGGAACACCAGTCGCGTCCTTAATTTTCTTCCCACCATCCAGTAGATCGGCAAACGTAGACGGCCCATTCGGGTAGCCGGCATCTGCCCACAACTTGCTGTCATAATCTGCAGGATCGGGAACCCACCCGTGGCAGAAGCCGTAGTATTCCTTCAGTGCGGGGAGGTAGGAGTTGGCTTTGCAGGTTGGAGCCTGCTCCCCGAACAGTTTTTGGGCCTTCTCGTTTACATCGTTCAAGTTTTGGAGCCCCTCGACAAAAGAAGATGGCGTTACCGGCATCTCAATCATCGTCGGCCCGTCGCCGGCGGCGATTGCCGCCGTCAGTGTTGGGGCTAGGTCGGTAATCGAAACGTGGTCTACCGTGACGTCAACGCCATTCGCATCGCCCCACGCCTTGGCAAAGGGGTCAACCCACTTGTCGTAGTTCGGCACAAAGTGGCTCCACTGTACGATGTGTAGTTTTGTGCCCGGTGCAAATTTCTGCGTCTCTACTTTTTTCTCGACGACCACGGTCTCTTTTACCGTCTGCTTGACAACACGGGTCACCTCTACTTTTTGGGGCGCCGGTGTAGCCTGTGGCGCACAGGCAGCCAGAAATACGCCAACGATAATCAAAGAAACCACCAGAAACAAAGTGCGCTTGTGTTTCATCTTGCTCTCCTCCATGCTAATACCTAAACAAAAGGATCTCTCAAACAATCGGGCAAGAAAATCAACGCACAGGAAAGGAACAATGTGCATTCCAATTGTCCCCCAAAAACGTTCCCTGCCGCTATGCCCGAAAGTCCTGAACACGCTTCCTTTCTATGAGTAGGGTACCACCTCCTTCCCCATATTTGAGGCCGCTATTGAGGAGAATGACGCTAGAGCCTCCCTCGAACTTCCGGATTTCCCGTGGCGAAGGGACACGTGCCTGCTCTGACAACCAAAGGGATTGCCCCTACCGCACATATTGTGATACACGAAACCGTGAAGAGTTACTTTTTCCAGATGGAGGACATGGTATTGCCGGTTGGTTTCCGGGTTACATTGCGTCGATGTAAGCTTCGTGGTGTTCATCACCAGTTTTGTAGAATTTCTCCATCCTTCCGCGCTCAATGTTTCGGCAGCAGCACACATCCATTCCATACCAAACCAAATAAGTCCGGTAACTAGCAGCTTGTCGGAGAAAGAATAATGGGACACAGATTTTCCGATGATTTGGCCTAAGAATCTGTGTTTTTCTGTGAGAATCTG
>CAZFFM010000249.1:0-5150 GCA_964517425.1 uncultured Ardenticatenales bacterium
GGGGAAACGCGCCGCTGGACAGGGAGCCAGTGGTCAGAGTCTTCGCTTTTTCTGCGCCGGCCCTGACACACGGCATCCTCCCCTCGGACACCCTCCAGCTCAACACAGCGGATGACGCCTGGAACGAATACCTGAAGGGGAAAGCGCCGATGACCACAGTAAACTCTCATCGCTTTCTGATCGATGGCCTCCGCCGCAAGACAACCAGCTTCGCACCTCTGCCTACGCTAGACGGCAATGGCGGCACCCTTGCCGGTGGATGGAGTATCAGCCTGATAACGGACGATACCGATAGACAAAACGTGGCCGCCCTCTACGTCGCCTGGCTGCTCAACCCCCAGGTGCTGGGAAATTGGTGCCAGAAGACCGGCCATTTGCCGGCTACCCGTTCCGCACTACCGGCGACCGTATCGGACGAAGCCTACCGTGCATTCTTGAATACGCAACTTGAATCGGCCGGCGTGCGATCAAATCTGCCGGCCGCTTCCAAATCCCAGAACGCCCTTCAGCGTGCGCTTCAATCTTTGTTGAATGGCAGTCTATCGGCCAGTGACGCTGTAGAGTTCGCAATCAATGCGTTGCAATAAGATGCAGATCATTTGCAAGAGGGTATGTGGGCATGTATGAAACTGCTCTACCAACAGAAACCAGAAACCTGATTCGTTCCATGGAACCGTCACGGCTGGTAATCGGCATCCCCAGCTATCGAAATATCGCCACCGTGGGTGCCGTCGTCAGCGCTGTGGCCCAAGGAATGGACCGGCACTACCGGCACTTGGAACCTGTCCTCATCAACACCGACGGACACTCTTTCGACCAGACACTTGATCTGGCCATGAAGACGCCAGTCCCGGCGAGCGTACGCCGCATTGGCACACGCTATCACGGCCTGCCCGGCAAAGGGAGTGCAATTCGATCCATCATGGAAGCCGCGACGCTCCTGGGAGCCAGGACTTGTGCAGTCATCGAGGCGGACGTAACCACCGTCACGCCAGATTGGATCCCGGCCCTGGTTGGGCCCGTCGTCTCCAGCGAGTTTGATATGATCCTGCCGCATTATCTTTTCCAGCGCCCCCTAGCCGGCCGCAACGACTTGCTGGCACACCCGCTCCTTCATGCCCTTTTTGGAGCCGACCTTCGCACACCGCTGGCCGGAGAATTTGCCATGAGTGGTTTTCTGGCCGCCCGCATGTGTGATAAAGATGTTTGGGAAACCGATGTCGCTCGCGCAGGCCTAAACAGTTGGATCACCACCACTGCGATTTTGGAAGGTTACAAGCTCGGCCAGGTTCGCCTCGGTGAACGATTGCACGTCTCTTCCCCCATTGGCTCCATGGCAAACAGAAAGTTCCTTCAGCAAGTCGGCACACTTTTCCGACTGGCATACATTTACCGCAAGTTCTGGCGACAAGAAAACATACGCCGCCCCACTCCCCTCCACGACCGCTGGCAGCCGGGGGCGCGTGCCTCTGCAAATTCGTGGCCTTCCGCGAAACCGGTGAAGGCGGCCATTCAGAAGTCTATGAACCACCATACTGCCAGCTTGTGGGCCAGCATCCTCCTCCCAGAGAATCTGACCAGGGTCCACGACCTGATTGAATATGACAACAAACCGTTCCCCGCTGACCTGTGGGCAAAAGTCGTATACGATTTCTTCGTGGTCTATAACCAGGGAGAGGGCGACCCAGACCGGGTCATTGAAGCCCTGATCCCCCTTTACCATACCCGCCTGGCCTCTTTCCTTGAGGCCGGTATGAACCTTGATGAAGATGGTCGGGACGCCCTTATCGCTGAACAGGCCACGGTGTTCGATTCCGAATTCCCATACTTGCTGAATCGCGCTTCATCGTATGTTCCCTGGCACCGGCCCAATCTTCATCCTCAAGCGGTGCCCTAAATCAGCACGCGATACTGAAACCCTTTGCAACAGCTTTCCGTATTGAGGGAAAGAGATTCTACATTTGTTTGTTGTAAACCTATATACCGACAAAAGGAGATAGAACGATGGTTGTAGCCAGCATGTTACGTTTTGCATCCACCCTGCTTTGGGTGACTCTCATTGGATATGTTTTCTACATTGCCTACCAACGAGGCCGGGGGCAAACCAGCAAGATTTCACTGACCCTTTCCGGGGCTCTTCTAGCCCTGGCCCTGGTCAGCAGTACACTAAGCACAAGCATTATTGTCGTTGATGCCGGTGAAGTCGGTGTCATCTTCAACATATTCTCCGGCACCCAAGAGGAGCCTCTGATGCCGGGGCTGCACATCGTGATACCCTATATCAACGAGGTCT
The DNA here is from genome assembly GCA_964517425.1 of uncultured Ardenticatenales bacterium. Lineage (GTDB taxonomy): Bacteria > Chloroflexota > Anaerolineae > Ardenticatenales > JAADHH01 > JAADHH01. Next base: position 2,294 of record CAZFFM010000249.1, read on the forward strand.
ATCGCTACTCAACCCTGGAACAAGTTTACACCATGACCAAAACCCAGGGTGAAGGAGAGATTCATGGCGATGATTCCCTCTGGTCTCCGACCAGCGAAGGATTGCAAGTGGGCGTTGACTCATCCACCCGCTTCAAGCTGGACCCGCGAAAAGTTGCCGCAATTCACAACAACTTTCGCAACACTTATGTCGAGGTACTGGTCCGCCCCGGCATCCGTTCGATCGTTCGCCATCACGTCTCCCAACACACCGTGACCGAAGTCTATGGCCCAAAACGGGCAGAGATTCAGCAAAATATCACCGAAGACCTCCAGAAGCGCTTCGAAGGAAGCGGCCTGTTGCTCCTTTCCTTCGACATTCGCAACGTTAACTTCACAACAGACTACGCAACATCTATCGAGCAGAAACAGATCGCCCAGCAGGATGCCGAAAGAATGCAGTTCGTGCTCCAAAAGTCGCGGCTGGAAGCAGACCGGAAGAAGATCGAAGCCGAGGGTGTCAAGCAAGCAGCCATTGCCCGTGCCCAGGGAGAGGCAGAATCGCTGCGCCTGATTAACGAGCAGATCAGCCAAAACGTAAACCTGCTCACCTATCGCTACATCGAGAAGTTGGCGCCCAATGTCCAGGTGATGATGTTGCCCTCCAACAGCCCCTTCATCCTCGACATGAAGAGTCTGATACCACAATCGCCCGGTGGCAACGCGCCGTAGTCACTGACGTATAACCCAACCAGCGTGAAACGTAGTGCGTAATGCGTGTTGCGTAATGCGTGTTGCGTGGTGCGTGAAATGGCACGCAACACGCAATATCTGACGACCGCCATCAGGCGACTGGCATCTGACATCTGACATCTGACATCTGGCGACTGCCATCTGGCGACCGCCATCTGGCGACTGACATCTGACGACCGCCATCTGACGTCCTATGCCACATAGCCCATGCCACGCAGGTGTTCGCGGATGGCTTCGTCATCGTCGGTCGAGTACGCCGCGCCGCCGTCATCCGGCGGCACAGCCACATCGCCCGCTTCGGCCCACCGGACGGGGTGCGCTTCCAGGAATCCGGGGTCTAACGCGCCGGTCAAGACGTGGCCGTCCAGATCACGGGGTAAAGGAATGCCTAGCAGGTGCAAAACCGTGGGCGCGATGTCCAGGATGCCGGCACCCTCCAGCCGCAAGCCCCGTCGCACGAACGGGCCGGCCAGTGCAAAAACGCCATCCATTACATGGTGCCCGGTCTGGCCGAAGCTCGGTTCCACCAACCGGTTGGACCCGAAATCAGCATGGCCGAAGGAGACATACTTGCGCCGGTCCGTGTGCAAGATCAAATCGGGCAGCTCGCCGGTACGCGGGCCGGTGTAAATTTCCTCGCGACGGTAGACGCGCAGAACCACACGGTCCCCCGTCTCGGGGTCACGCAGGGCCAGCGCGGCCTCGGCGATGCGCTCCCGCACGGCCTCGTACTCCGCACCCGACCGGACAATCCCTTCCGCTCGCTCGCCGGCCACGTTGATGTAGACCTGCCCGAAGTTGCCCACCGCAAACGCCTGCGTCCGGGACCAATCCACGTCGGCGAAGGAGAGGAAGAGGCGGCGCAGCAACCCGCCCTTCTTGCCCCCTTTCACCTGCCCCCGCAGCCCGCCCAGCCCGATACGACTGAGCACCTTGAGCACGTTCAGCGGCGTGAACCCCAGCCCGAACGTCGCCGACTTGAGCGCTGTGGGCGTACTCCGTTTCAGTTGCAACAGGCCCAGGCTGCGCAGCCAGTTGTTCAGATGTAAAAAGCTATGGAAAGGGCCGAAACCGTGATCGGACATGATGATCACAGCCGCGTCGGGGCCGGCCTGTTGCACCAAGTCGCCGATGTGTTCGTCCACGCGCCGGAAGTAGCCCAGCACCGCCGGCAAATACGCCTCGGCAGCGACCGGGTCGTGGCGCGGATGCGTGGGATCGAACAGATGCCACAATTCGTGCTGGAGCATGTCGGTGCTGGCAAAGACGGCAATGCCCAATGACCAATCTTCCCGATCCAGCAGATAGCGGGCCGTCGCCGCGCGCCGGTCGAGACAGGTGGTCATGTCGGCCAGAAAATCGAGTACAGGGCCGCCGCGATGCGTTTCATCCGGTGCCAGGGGGAACGGCCCGATGTCGCGTTCCAGTTCCTGTTTCAGTTCAGGGGGGTAGGTGTAGTTGCTATCCGGCCCGGGGGACATGAAAGAGCAGACCAAACTCCCCTCCACCGGTTGGGGGGGATAGGTGCCGGGCACGCCCATCACCACGACTCGCTTCCCCTGCGTACCGACCAGGTTCCAGAATGGCGTTCCGGTCCGGTGGGCCCCGCTGTTGACCACAATGTCGTAGCCGTTCGGGACGGGTGCGGTGAAATCCACGATGCCGTGCTTGCCCGGGTTCGTGCCGGTAGCGAACGAGGCCCAGGCCGAAGCGGAGACGGGCGGCACTGTCGTGGTCAACGGGCCGCTGGCGCCGCGATCTACCAGCGCGCGCAAGTTGGGCAATTTGCCGGCCTCCACCCACGGGCCAATCAGGTCCCAGGTCACGCCGTCCAGCCCGATGATCAACACGCGGCGCGCGGGCGCGTTTTTCTGGCTCATTGTCGGGTTCGTCAGCGTTGTATCCTCCTGTGCGTGATGCGTGCTGCGTAAGGCCGTTCGTCATGCAGTCTTTACGCAATACGCAATACGCAATACGCATTACGTTTCACGTCGTTCATCATTCATCGTTCCGCATTCATTGTTCTAGAGTTGCTCCACGCCCCACGCTCTCCGCTCCGCTACTCACGTTTCACGGCCCCCTACTTCCTACTCCCGACTCCTTACTCCGTTCATCATTCATCATTC
>CAZFFM010000250.1:0-5072 GCA_964517425.1 uncultured Ardenticatenales bacterium
CGGAACAATGTGCTCAATCTCCAAGCGGGCCATGACCAGATGCTGGGGACTCAGACAGTAGCCACAGCGATTCCGGGCTGCCTGGCGAACACGGCGTTCGACCGCGACGGAAACGTATATGCGTGCCATTGCTCTCAGTTGAGAGGCGGCCTCAGGCCACGCTCCACGGCGACTTTTAGAGCTTGAGCTTTACGTACCAGGCCATGCCTGTACACTTGCATGAGTCGGTCAAGGTGTGAACGTTCTGTATCGCTTAACATACCCTCACGATTGCGTGCCAAGAGTTCACTGAGTTCAGCTTGTTGTCCTTCGTCCATCTGTATTTCACTCAAGGCAATTACTTGATCATCAGGCAGGGAATCGATAGATGGTTCGGCTACGGCCCGGTTTATCCACTCCATCAACATGTCCCGTATGTCTTGATTCGTGTGCATAGCCAATACTTTAACCTGGTGTGCCACTTCGTTGGGAAGCTCAATGGTCACAAGTTCACCCATTTTGCCCCCCCTTTTGCCCTGGAACCGAAAAGGATGACCTGTTCCGGTTGTGCTACACGGACAATGGTCTCTACGATGGCCTGCAACTGTTCATGCTGTTCCATCATACTGCTCCCGCTTCCATCAGGATCGGCCCCATCCGCTCTACCAACGTGTCGACGTGCTCTTTTTCGATCACCAGCGGCGGGACCAGGCGCAGCACGTTTTCGCCCGCCGGCACGGTGAGCAACCCGGCATCGAAGCCGGCCACGACGATGTCGTTCGCCGGCACGGTCAGCTCCAGGCCCCAGATCAGCCCGCGCCCGCGCACCTCGGTTACGACCGGTGATTCGGCAGCCAACGCCCGCAGCCGCGCACCCAGGTAGCCGCCCACCTCGCGCACGTGGGCCAGAAAGGCCGGCTGGCGTACCCGCTCGAACAGGGCGTGGGCTACGGCGCAGACCAGCGCACCGGCAGCGAACGTGCTGCCGTGATCGCCCGGCCGCATGACCGCGGCCACCCCCTCTGTGACCAGCGTCGCGCCGATGGGCAGGCCGCCGCCCAGCGGCTTGGCCAGGGTCATGATGTCGGGCGTCACGCCGGACGGTTCGTGGGCCCACAGCGTGCCGGTGCGTCCCAGACCGCATTGCACCTCGTCGAAGATCAGCAACGCTCCCTGCTCATCGCAACACCGGCGCAGCGCACGCAGGAATTCGGCCCCCGCCTCGTGGACGCCACCCTCGCCCTGCACCGGCTCGACGATGACGGCGCAAGTCGCCGGCGTGATCGCAGCGGCGGCTGCGTCCACGTCGTCGAAAGGGGCAAAGCGCACGCCGGGCATGAGCGGGGCGAAGGGGGCCTGGTACTTCTCCCGCGCGGTGATGGCCAGCGCGCCCATCGTCCGCCCGTGGAACGAGCCGCTGAAGGCCACGAACTCCGTTTTGCCCTCGCCGTGCGTCTCGCGGGCCCACTTGCGTGCGAACTTCAGGGCCGCTTCCACCGACTCCCCCCCCGAATTGCAAAAGAAGACCCGGTCGGCGAAGCTGTTTTCGCAAAGCGACCGGGCCAGGTGCACGTGCGGCGCGGTGTGGTACAAGTTGGAAACGTGCCACAGCTTCTGGCTTTGCGCGTGTAGCGTATCCAGCAGCTCCGCGTCGCCGTAGCCCAGCGCGTTCACGGCAATGCCGGAGACAAAGTCGAGGTATGCTTTGCCTTCGGTATCGTAGAGGTAGACCCCGTCGCCCCGATCCAGTACGAAGGGAGGCCGGCGATAGGTCGGTACGATGTATTTCGCTTCCAGGTCAATGATCTGTTGGGTCGTCATGGTGTATCTCCAAAACATCCTGCGGGCACCGTACTCTGCAAAGATTTGGTCGCAAACAACAAACAAGCCTGAATGTCTTCTGGGGTGAGGCCGTCATATTCGCTTACTATCTCGTCAAAGGTTGCACCGTATGCAAGTAGGTTGAGGATGTATTCTACAGTCAAACGTGTTCCTGCAATGACAGGTTTCCCTACCATGACCCTCGGATCGAGTGTTATCCGATCAAGTAGCTGCTGTTCTTTCATAGCGATCATCTCCCTTGCCACCTCCTCACAAAATCCGTGTCCCGATTGTAGTCCGGGTTCCTGCTGCCCAGGCTTGCAGGCCGGCCAGATCGGTGATCAGCACGCTGCCGACGCCGACCCGCACAGCAGCCGCAGCCGAGCGCACCTTCGGCACCATGCCGCCGCTGACGACCCCGCCGGCGATGGCCGCTTCCACATCGTCCGGCGACAGGTGCGGGATGACGCGGCCACCGTCCAGCACGCCGGGCACGTTGGTCAGGAAGACCAACGTGCCGGCGGGCAACGATTTCGCCAACGCCAGCGCCGCATGATCGGCGTTGACGTTGTACGCGTGGCCATCTTCGCCCAGCGAAATCGGCGATACGACCGGCAGGAAGCCGGCGGCAAGCAACTTTCGGAGCGGCTCGGCCTGCATCGCCGTCACTTCACCGACCCAGCCGAGGTCGCCCGCGGGGTGGGTCATGCGCCGCACGCGGATCAGTCCCAGGTCCACGCCGCTGATCCCGATGGCCTGGGCGCCGGCGGTGACCAATTGCGCCACAAGCCGTTTGTTGACCCGCCCGGAGAGGACCATCTCCGCGAGAGTCAGCGACTCGTCATCGGTCACGCGCAACCCCTCGATGAAGTGCGGTTCCAGCCCCAGCCGCTGCTGCCAGGCGGCGATCTCCTTGCCCCCGCCGTGGACGATGACCGGCCGCGACGCCATCGCCTGCACGGCCGCGACGAACTGTCCCACAAAGGTTGCGTCGTCCAGATCGTTACCACTGACCTTGATTACGGTATATTCGCCCATAAGGGTTGACGGTTCCGGTTTCTTGTGCTACAATTTGAGTAAGACGTGTTGCGTACTGCGTAGGACGACGGGTTACGTAGTACGCAGTACGAATTACGCGTGTTTGCCACCCGTTATCTGGTGCCATCTGACGACAGTTCGAGGTGCAATATGACACAACCAAAACAGACAGAGACACACCCCCGAAAACAAACCCTCCGCGAAGCGGCGGAGGAATATCTGGCCACACATCCCCGGGTTTCCATCGAGGAGCGTCTGGCCCAGTACGAGCACCGCTACAACCTCTCCTCAGCGGAGTTCTATGCCCGCTACATGCGCGGGGAATATGGCGATGACTGGGAAAAGATGGGCTGGGCTGGCTACTATCGTTTGCTCCTGCGCCAGAGAAACGGGCATGAAAGCTGATCGGTACTATGACATTCTTGTCAGTCTCGTCGGTCACCGTCTGACAATTGTAGACTACGAACTGATCCACATTGACTTGCAGGATTTCCAAGGCGCCGTCGAAATGCGACTGTTCTTCTACGATGAGTCTTTCCTGCACTTTAGGGAGTTCTTCAGCATCATCAAATCCCAGCCCGTACTGGAAGCTTACGCCTACCAATACTGTGACGCCCGAAGTAACGAGATCATTCGCTGGGATGATGCCCCTCATCATCCCCACTTGCCCAACTTCCCCTATCACGTTCATGAAGGGGAGAGGGTACGCTCGTCGCCCATCATGAACCTCAAAATGGCACTAGATTGGATTGAGCAACACCTGCTTTGAAAACAGTCGTCAGATGTCAGTAGCCAGTCGTCAGAACGTGTTGCGTGTTGCGTGCCGCTCGCCCATTGAAAATTGAAATTTGACCGTTGATCATTGCCCATTGACCAACCCCGTTGTCTCCTCGAACCCAAACATCAAGTTCATATTCTGCACGGCCTGGCCCGATGCCCCCTTGATCAGGTTGTCAATACAGGAGACGATGATGACCCGCCCGCCATCGCCAACCGGTGTGAGGGAGATCGCGCAGCGGTTGCTGCCGACGACGTGGCGCAGTGTGGCCAGCCGGCCGGCGTCCAGCACTTGCACAAACGGCTCGCCGGCGTACACCTGCCGGTAGTGGGCCACCAGTTGCTCCGCCGGCCACGCCTCAGAAAGCTGCGCGTACATCGTGCTTAGAATGCCCCGGTTCACCGGCAGCAGGTGCGGCGAGAAAACGACCCGCACCGCATCGTGAGCCGGCCCGGCAGCGGTCAACTCCTGTTCCATTTCGGCGATGTGGCGGTGCGTGTGACCGATGTTGTAGGGCGAGAAGTTCTCGTTCGTCTCGACGAAGTGAGTCTTCAGGTTCGGCTTGCGGCCGGCGCCCGAGACGCCCGACTTCGCGTCCACGATCACGGTAGAGTCGGCTAGCAGCCCTGTGGCAACCAGCGGGTATAGCCCCAGGATGACGCTGGTCGGGTAGCAGCCGGGGTTGGCGACCAGTTTGGCTGGGCGAATTTCATCGCGGTGCAATTCGGGCAGGCCGTATACGGCCTCTGGCAGCAGGTCGGGCGCGGTGTGTGGGACGTTGTACCAGGCCTCGTAGTTGGTCTGGTCGGCCAGCCGGAAATCGGCGGAGAGGTCCACCACCTTGACGCCGGCGCGGCGCGCACGAGCCACAGCCTCCATCGAAGCGCCGTGTGGCAGGCAGGCAAAGACCACATCCACTTCATCGAGTGCGGCCTCCTTCATCGAAAGGAGAGGCAGCTCGTAGGGACAGGGAAAGACATCGCACAGTCGCTGCCCGGCATAGCTTTCCGATGTGGCCCAGCGGATTCTTGCCTGCGGGTGAGCAGACAAGATCCGCACCAGGTCATGGCCAGTATATCCGGTAGCTCCATAGATTCCAGCAGAAATCACTGGCATAACAACCTTCCCTTGACAAGAAAAACCCTCCGAGACCTTGTGGTGTCCGGAGGGCAAAAGACCTTGCGGCTATCGTTAATGACGCACGCCAAGTTCGCCTATCCAGACCCACGGTCTGGACGGCCGGGACGCGGGCGTCGAGAAAACATTACATCAGCCATCATAGTGATTATGAGTATACCACAAAAAAGAAACTCTGTCAAAGAATTTTCCGCAAACGGGTGTGCGTCATATTTCTTGCGTTTGGCCGGCAGCGGATGAATCGCGCTGCCTGGGTAAGGGGTATGCGTCATATTCTTGCACGGCAACTCTCTCAAATGAACCACGAAGACACGAAGGC
>CAZFFM010000251.1:0-5069 GCA_964517425.1 uncultured Ardenticatenales bacterium
TTTCACGGAAAAATCAGAAAGGTCAAATGGGAAATCTGTGGAAATCCGTGCAATCCGTGGCTGAAAATGCTGTGTTATTTTGTGCCTTCGTGTCTTTGTGGTTCATTTGAGAGAGTTGCCGCGCAAAAATATGACGCACATCCCTAACAGCGAGACTCTGCCCTAGCCGGCGGGAGCCAAGAACAGACCCAGTGTGTAGGTGATGACCGCCTCGCCGATGCCAACCGCCGTCATCTCCAGGCCACTTCGCCAGGGGCTCAGACCTGTGATAATCGTTTTTGCTGCACCAATAACGAAATGGGCCAATGTGCTAATCACGAACGAGGCGATGACCGCCGGCAAACCGGTCGCAAAGAAAAAGGGCACAATGGGAATGAATGCTCCAATCGCCGTAGAAATGGTCGCAGAGAGGGCCGACGTCCACGGGTCGGGAAATGATCCGGCAGAGAGGCCCAACTCCTCATGGACCAATGTTTTCAACATCTGCTCAGGGTTTTCGGCCAATCGTGCGGCCAGCATATTGGCTTCGTCTTCAGAAAACCCCTTGAGCTGGTAGAAAAGAGAAATCTCCTCGATCTCCTCCTCCGGATTTTCTTCGATTTCTCTACGCTCCCGTTCGATCTCAGCCTCGTACACTTCCCGTTCCGACTTTGTCGCCAGATAAGCCCCTGAACCCATAGAGAGCGCGCTGGCCAACATCGCGGCCAAGCCGGTGACGAGCACAACCTCGCTGCCTCCGGTATATCCGGCCATCCCCGACACGACACCAAAGACCGCACCCAGCCCATCATTGGCACCGTAGATCGCCTGACCGACCCACCCGCCGCCGCTTTGATGCCACCGCTCACGGCGCAAGATCGTATCCAGCGCCGATTGGGGATTGCTCTGAGGTTGGGCAGCAACGCTCCCCCCCAGAATCCGCGCATGCCCGGCATCTTCGGCCTGTACTTGTAAGATCGCATCCTTGTCGCCGTCCGTGGTGGCCAGCGCCAAGAGTTCATCATAGGCCGCCGCATCCTGTTCCTCCGCCTGTTCCAGCCGGCGAATCGCTGTATCCGTACCCATTTGCAAGAGAAGCCAACGCCAAATCCGCTCACGGAAGCCTTCCCGATAGAGGGGTGTAGCCGCGCCCAATTCTTCCAGGCGGTCGGCCCAGCGCCGCGCATGGGCCTCTTCCGAAGCGGCCAGCTTCACGAGTACCTTGCGCTTCGTTTGATCCGGCTCCCGGTTTGCCAAGGCCTGGTACGTACGAAGGCTGCCCACTTCTCGGAGCCAGGCCTCTCGAAGTGCGCCAATCAGTTTACTTTTCTCGTCCATCGACCGCTTGCCTTCCTCGTGCATCTGTTGTTATTGGCGTGTTTTGGGTTTCGTGTTTTGGGTTTCGAGTTGCGTAATGCGTGTTGTGTGCTGCTTTGGTGAGACACACGATCTATGGGCTAATTTACAGCCCATAGATCGTGCGCCTCTCCCGTGAGATTTCTGATTGCTAACATGCCGGTGAGCATGGAATGGTCCTGATTGTTGTAGCGGTGCATTCCGTTCCGCCCCACGGTTTGCAGATTGTCCAGGCCGGCCAGAAAACGCCGAATGACCTCCAGGTGAGCACGATATTTGTCGTCATAGACCGGGTAGGCGTGGGGTTGCCGGATCACGATTCCCGTTTCGACCGGGGCCCCTTTTGCCAGGCCTAGCTCGGCCAGCTCACGCGTCGCCAATTTGATAAGTTCTACATCCGGTAAACGCCAAAGCTCGTCTCCCTCCGTACAAAAGTATTCCATGCCGAGGCTGGACTTTGCCGGGTCCGGCACCATCTCCATACTCCAGTTCTTGAAGTTCTGGACTCGCCCCACGCTGACATCCGGGCTATGCACATAGATCCAGTTGTCCGGAAACAATTCGGCTCCATCTACGATCAGCCCCACCAGAATGAAAGCTCGATATCGAAGCTGGCGACACGCTTCCATGACCTCATCTGGCGGCAAAGGGACCATGCGGGCCATGAGTTCTGGCACCGGCATGCTTGATACGTAGTTGTCAGCCACAATCTTTCGTTGCTCACCGTGGCTCTGCAACAGAGCGGCGGCTATGCGACCGTTGTCTCGCTCCAGACGCACCACCTCACTATCCAGCCATACCTGGCCGCCCTGGTTCTCCACCAGTTCGCACAGACGCCGCCACATCATGCCGGGGCCCAGCCTGGGGTAGTGGAACTTGCCGATCAACGATTTCGTATGATTTGTATCAAATAGCGCGTTGGAAATCGCCGAGGTCAACGACAGTCCCATGATTCGCTGTGCCGCCCACTCCGCTTGTATTTCGTTGCAGGGCATCCCCCATACTTTCTCGGTGTAACTCTGGAAGAACGTTTCATACAGACGACTGCCAAAGCGGTTGCTAACCCATTGTTCAAAGGTATCTTCCCGGGGATAGGGCCGTATCCGTGCTTTAAGATAACTCACGACAATCTGCAAACTTTCGGTGAAACCCAAGTTGCCCAGCGTATTGCCCAGGTCAAGCGGGTAGTTGAAGAACTGCCCCTGGTAATAGATACGTGACAAGCGAGGAATCTCCAGGAAATCGCTTCCTAACGCGTGTTGCCACAGAGCCTGAATCTCCTCGTATTTGGTGTAGAAGCGGTGGCCGCCGATATCGAAGCGGTAGCCTTGATGCACTTCGGTACGTGCCAGCCCGCCAACTTTGTCTGCCTTTTCTGCTACAAACGGCGAGATACCGCGCTGAACGGCCTCATAAGCCGCCGTCAGGCCGGCCGGCCCCGCGCCAATGATGAGCAGAGGCCATCGCTCCATGCTAACCGGCTGTGCGTAATGCAGATACGATTTTGTAGTAGCCCGTGCAGCGACATAAATTGCCACTGATGGCCTGGCGGGCCTGTGCGGCCGTTGGCTGTGGCTTTTCGGCCAGCAGTGCCGCCCCGGCCATCAGCAGACCCGGCGTGCAGTAGCCGCACTGCACAGCCCCCTCGCGGATGAAGGCTTGCTGCACGGGGTGCAACTCGCCGCCGTGCGCCAGCCCCTCCACGGTGACGATTTCGCTGCCGTGCGCACGTGCCGCCGGCACCAGGCAGGCGACGACCGCCACGCCGTCCAGCCACACCGTGCAAGCGCCACACTCTCCTTCCGCGCAGCCCTCTTTCGTGCCGGTCAATCCCAGGTCGTCGCGCAGCATTTGCAGCAGTGTCTTGCTGTCTGCACCCTGCACCCTGTGCGTTTTCCCGTTCACCACGGTTTCGATGACGCGAACAGCCGACGAATCGCGAACGATGGACGACCGGCTGCCCGCCTTCGTCTGTCGTCCATTGTCTGTTGCCCACAGCAGCGGCGGATCGACCGGCCAGGCGGCCCGCTCTGTGCCGTCGCGCAGGCGGCGCAGGGCACGCGCTGTGAAGACACGCACCATCCGGCGGCGGTATGTCGCGCTGCCCCGAATGTCGTCTATCGGCCGGCTGGTCTGGGCGGCCAGGTGCGCGGCCTCGGCGATCTGTTCTTCCGTTAGCGGTGCGCCGGAGAGCGCGACTTCCGCCTCCCGTGCGCGGATGATCGTGGGCGCCACGCTGCCCAGGGCGATGCGTGCGGACTCGACGGTGCGGCCGTCCGGGCCGAAGCGCAGCACGACGGCCACGTTGACCACAGAGATCGCCTGGGCCTGGCGCAGCCCGAGCTTCAGGAAGCAGCCGCGTTCGTTGGACGTCAGCGGCGGGAAGGCAATGTCCACGAGCATTTCGTCCGCTGCCAATGCAGTCCGGCGCACGCCGGTGTAGAAATCGGCCAGCGGGAGCGTTCGTGTGCCACGCAGACTGCGCAGCGTAACCCGCGCCTCCAGCACACGCAGGGCGGTGATCGTGTCGTTGGCCGGCGAGGCGGTGATCAAGTTGCCGGCGACGGTGCCGCGATTGCGAATTTGCGGCGAGCCGACGAGCCAGCACGCTTGCGCCAGCGGGAAAGCGCGTTCGACCAGCAGGCGTGACGCGACCACCTGGTTATGCGTGACCAGCGGCCCGATATGGATAAGGTCGTCAGCGCCCAACCGGATCGTGTCCAGGCCGGGGATGCGGGTCACGTCAACAACCGTTTCGGCGCGGCGCACGCCCCGTTCCAACTCCAAGATCAGGTCCGTGCCGCCGGCGATGATTCGGGCTGCGGGCCCACGTTCGGCCAGCAGTGCCAGCGCGGCGGTCACGTCCGCCGGTGCGTGATAGGTGTGCCAGAGTGTCATGGGGTCGGCTTCTCTGCCTCCTGATCCCGGTCCTGGATTTCAGTTACCTTTCCTTCATTTGTATCCAGTACCTCTCCTGCAACCGTTAGCCACGTCCAAGCTCTCTCAATTGACCGATCTTGTCTTGTCATAAAGAACCTCTCCCCGTGCAATCTCGGCTATGAATGGATCGCCATGGCGAAGCCTTTCTTCGTATTCATCCTGAGAATAGATGTGTAAATCCACAGGCACAGGAAAACGATAGCCGTGATCCCAGAGCTGCTTGCGCAACTGTTGTGCAATGCGGAACGCAGGAACCCCTTTGGTATCATACATGATCAGGCAAAGATCTATGTCGCTTTCCTTATGAGGATTGCCACGGTATGACGAGCCAAAATGAATGATAGTCTTGGGTTGTGATTCCATGAGGATACGTACAATTCTTCTTGTCTCAGCATCCAGTGAGACCATCGACTCTTTCCTCATTTTCCCTCCTCGACCGTGTCCAATCTCAGGGGTGCACTTCACTCCTCACGGTCCCCACATGCCGGGGGTGCGTTCGATAGCTTCGGTTTGCCAGTCCAGCAGGCGCGCGGCCTCCTCCAGCGAGCCAGCCTGGCCCTCGGCCACCATGTCTTCCAGTATTTTATGTTGCTCTTCAGTCAGCTTGCCCACGGCCAGCGCTTGCGCCCAACTGGACAAGCTTTCCTCCCATGTAGTTTGTTCAGACATTTGTCACCTCCAAAAAAAGTGTAACAGGGGAAAGCGTTTTTGTCAAGCCCACTTGACCTGGTGTGGGTGGCCGTTAAAGTTTTGCGTCCGAAATCGGTTGCTTCCCAGGATGTCCGCGCGTATCA
>CAZFFM010000252.1:0-5012 GCA_964517425.1 uncultured Ardenticatenales bacterium
AAGTATACAGCATTTTCAGCCACAGATTGCACGGATTTCCACAGATTTTCATCTACGCTTGCTGATTTTTCCGTGAAAATCCGTGACCATCCGTGGCAAAAACAAAATACGCCAGTGTCCAGGTCGAAACATTCAACCTGGTTGTTCTTTGTGCCTTCGTACCTTCGTGGTTAATTTGATAGAATTGCCGCGTAAAAATATGACTCACACCCGTTTCAAGGGGGTGGCCGTCATATTTTTTCGTTTGGGACAGGGCGACTCACGGATAGAAGGAAACAGGGATGTTTATTTCTTCCTGGGGTTTGTATCCGTGTTCTTTTCCATCGGTGAGGCAAGTAGGGGCAAGGCATTCCCCGCACCAACTAGCCTTGTCCACAGGAGTTCGCTTCCCTACGGTGCGTTGCCATGGAAACAGCTTTGGGGAATGCCTTGCCCCTACACGCACAAAATGAAACAGGTTGCTGCCGTGCTGGAATGGTGCGTTAAAACGCACTTCGCAGTCTCAGGCGGCGAATTCATTCGTCGCCTTGGTGGCAGGCTGAGCAGTGACACCAACCCAAAACGCAAAAACATGACATGCACCCCACCTCAAGTAATGCTCCCGCCACGTAAACAAGAAAAAAAGCGCACGGCAATGTGCTGTGCGCTCTTTTTTCCCGCCCGGCCGCGCGTCAAATCGGCGGCACTTTCAGGAAGAACTCAATCATTGCCATGACCATGACCGTGGCCGTGATCATCATCGCCATGGTGATCGTCGTTTCCGGGCACCCAGCCTTTCACTCGAATGCGCTTCCCGCTGTGCCCCTTGGCCTCCCAGGTCTGCGATCCGTTGCTCACGATGACGTCTACCTGATAACGCTGTCCCGCGATAGTTTTTGGTGTGACAACGACAACTTCAAATGGAATTCTTTTTGCGTCCTCTTTCACTTTGCCCCGGTGTACGAGCTTAACGCGCGCTCCCTGGGAATCCACTACCTTTGCGTTCACTTCCTTGGGTACGACCACAAGCACATTGTCCGCCTTCTGAGCGGTGCCACCGGCAGGCAGGTTCTTTCCAATGTCAATGGTAACCGTGGTGCCGGCAATATTGACGATGGGGTCGCGGAAGTACCAGCCTGCGTAGGCTACTCCTGCCGTCGCGAACAACATCATGGCGAGAAAACTAACCAGCAATTTCTTCCTAAGCATTTTTGCACCTCCTGAATGATTGTTACGCACCTTTATCATACCACACTGTCTTAGAAAAACAAGGGCCAAAGGAAACAAGATCAGTGGGCCAAAAGCCATCATGGCGTTGGGAAAAAAGTCCTTTTCGCAAGGACGTGGAAACAGCGGTGTGTCCGTGATATGATATTCACACTTGATGTTGTGAAAATAGCGGTCAGTCGTCAGATGTCAGTCGCCAGACGGCCCCGCTTGAATGACCGGGCCTCGGCTTGCCAACCCAGGCGGCGTGATTCCATCCGCCGCCATCCGCCATTTTCATCGTTGGTGGCGAGCAAACGCTCATAGCGACTGCTTTGGATGTAGATACGAGCAAGAAAGCAAAAGGGTACGGGGTTCACCAACTTTGTAGTAGTTGTGCAGGGGCAGGCGCGCCTTTACGCCAAGTTTACGGGAGTTTCACGTGGGATTTACTGACAATTTGGCCGAAATGCTTTATATTTAGAGCAGTTGTATGTGCTACGTGTGTTCGCTATGATATGCGTGTGGAAACCTATGATTGAGGTAACGCGCCTTAACGGAACAAACCTCTACGTGAATGCAGAGATGATCGAATTTGTGGAGGCGACACCGGATACCATAATATCGCTGACCGACGGAAGAAAGCTTATCGTTTTGGAGTCGCCAGGCGACATTGCCGATGCCGTCATTCGATACCGGCAGCAGATTCGCCAGCCCTGGACGATGTCGGACGCAGGTGAAAGCCCGGCGGGCGAGTAACAAACAGAGGTAAGAGCTTATGGAACTATCGACACCAATTGGTTTGGTCTTGGGGTTCGGAGCCTTGCTCGGAGCGTTTATGATGGAGGGCGGAAGCCCTCTCATGCTATTCAGCCCATCGGCGGCCATCATCGTATTGGGCGGTACCATAGCAGCTATCCTGATCGCCTTTCCGCTCAAGAGTGTCCTTGTTTTGCCCAAGCTGCTTATGCAAACCTTCTTTTCGGCTGCTGGGGACCCCCAGGAGGTCGTGAACGCTTTTGTTGAGTTGGCAGACAAAGCGCGACGCGAAGGCCTTCTCGCTCTGGAAGAGGATAGCAAGAACATCGAAGATCCGTTCATGCGCAAAGGGGTTATGTTGGTCGTGGATGGCGTAGACCCCGAAGTGGTCCGTGACATCATGGAGACCGATGCTTCTCTCGTCGCCGAACGGCACTCGACGGGACAAGGCATGCTGACGGCTATGGGCGGCTTTGCCCCGACCATGGGTATCATCGGCACGGTTATGGGCCTGGTCAACGTGCTTAGCAATCTGGCAGACCCGGAGCATCTTGGGGAATCGATTGCCGTAGCCTTCATCGCTACCCTCTACGGCGTGGTCACCGCCAACATCTTATGGCTTCCCATGGGAAATAAGTTGAAGAAGAAGAGTGAAATGGAACTTCACGTTCGCTATCTGATGGTGGAGGGTGTACTTGCTGTGCAGGCAGGCGAGAATCCACGCATTGTGCGGGAGAAACTGGATGCTTTCCTACCGCCCGCCGAAAGAGGTTCTGGGGAAGAAGCGTAAGGACATTCTTCTATGGCCGGCAAACGCAAAGGAAAACACAGTGGAGGGCATGAAGAGGGCGGCGACGAGCGGTGGCTGCTCACCTACGCCGACATGATCACGTTGCTCATGATCTTCTTCATCATTCTGTACTCTATGGCCAACACCGACTTGAAAAAGTTCGCGCAGGTGTCTGCCTCCATAAAGAAGGGATTCAATGTACCTACCGACAAACTCGATGTTTTTGGCAACGGCACGGGAAGCCTGTTGGATCAAGGGGGTTTGAGTGTGGGAGAGCCTTCGCCCATCTTGATCCAATCGCTGCCGCAACAGCAACAGGATTACATCAAGCTTAGCCAGGAATTGTCGAAGTTTACGCAAGAAGAAGGCTTGTCCGGAAAGCTCAGCGTGAACACGTCACCACAGGGCATTGTCATCACCCTGCCGGCGGCGCTCTTATTTGCGCCAGGGAGCGCAGCGCTACAGCAGAGCGCGGAAAAGGTGATCGATCAAATAGCAAAGATTCTCAAGCCGCTTCCCAATGCCATGCGCGTAGAAGGTCATACCGATAACATGCCGACCAACAGCCCGTTGTTTCCATCGAACTGGGAGTTATCCACGGCCCGTGCAGTGTCGGTGGTCCGCTTTCTCGTTGACAATGACCACATTGCCCCGAGACGATTGCAAGCGGCCGGCATGGGGGAGTTTCACCCTCTGGTTCCGAATGATACGAGGTCCCACCGGGCCATGAATCGACGGGCCGATATTGTCGTACTCTATCCGGGATCGGACCACGAAGCATCACTGTCCAGCCTGAACCTTGATGACGTTCTGGGGCAGCCGCAGATATCCACCGTGCCGGCTACGCCCGCGTCCGCATCGGTGCCGCAGTA
Organism: uncultured Ardenticatenales bacterium; assembly: GCA_964517425.1. Lineage (GTDB taxonomy): Bacteria > Chloroflexota > Anaerolineae > Ardenticatenales > JAADHH01 > JAADHH01. The sequence continues at coordinate 3,607 of CAZFFM010000252.1, forward strand.
GAAAGCGAGTGACGAAATGAAAGAGAAACTGGGTAAGATAACCGGCATTTTTAGCAAACGTCTCCTCATCATCATTGGGGGCGTGCTGTATCTGGCCTTTATGACGTACATCCTGCTTCCATCTAACCTGCCGAAGCCATTCTACATCGAAGTGAGCTGGGACGGTTCCTCTGCGGCGGCAGCAGCCGAGGAATCCGGCCCCACCCCCACCCCGACGGTAGCGTTGGCACAACCCCCGGAAGCGCTGCCCAGCGAGTATTCGGCTCTTTTACAGGGCCGGGGCGTAATGTTCCCCATCGGGCCCAAAATCTACAACCTGGCCGACAAAGATGCACGTCGTTACGTGAAGATTTCCCTGGTGTTAGAAATCTTACCACACGACATGGCTTTCTATACTCTTCCTCAAGCAGAACGCGCTCTTGCCGAAGAGAAATATACGCAGGAGATGAGAACGAAAGAACCGCTTATCGAAGATGCGCTTACCACGGCGCTTACCAGCAAGACATACGAGGAAGTCTTTACCGTCAAGGGCAAGGGGAACTTGAAGAAAGAAATCATGGAAGCCATCAACCCCTTGATGGGCGTGGAAGAAGTAGCGCACATCTACTTCACAGAATTCTTGATCCAGTAAACCGGTCTTACAAACGATTGGGTACACGACAATGAGCGCAGACGAAGACAAAATACTTAGCCAAAAAGAGATAGACGCTTTGCTCTCTATTTTGCCGGAGGATGGCGGAACGCTATCGTCGGAGCAAATGATTCCATCTGCGGCCAAAGTGCCCGCAAATGTGAAGCTCTACGACTTTCGGTCGCCAAACAAGTTTTCCAAAGAGCAAATCCGGACACTGAAAATGATGCATGAGAGCTTTGCCCGACGTCTGGCGTCCAGCCTCTCTGCCTATCTGCGATCCACAGTGCAGGCAACTTTTGTCTATGTCGAGCAGGGTACGTACGAACAATTGACAAACCATGTGCCGGACCCTTCGATCATTTATGTGGTGAAGATGTCTCCCCTGCCAGGACGAATCTTCATCACCATTGACGCAAATATTGCTTCAGTTTTTGTAGACCGCTTGTTGGGAGGGATTGGCCGAAGCGTCCCTGAAACGCACACAATCACCGACATCGAGATTGGACTGGTCCAGAACGTGGCCAAACGCACGATTGACGCCCTGACCGACGCCTGGAGCAACGTGGTGGAATTACATCCAGTCGTGGAGGAAAGCGCGCAAAATGTGCAGTTTGTGCAGATCGCCCTTTCCAGCGATGCGGCGGTGTTCATTGCACTGGAAGTCCGGATACAGGATGCGACAGGAACGATGAGCTTGTGCATCCCTTTCCAGGTGATCAAGCCAATCATGTTCAAATTGAGTCCTCACGCTTGGGTGGCCGGTCAAGAAAAG
>CAZFFM010000253.1:0-5006 GCA_964517425.1 uncultured Ardenticatenales bacterium
ATCCGGGTGCGGCGGCGTTGGCCTGTGCATCGGCAATGCGAGTCGGCGCCGGCCTGGTCACGTTGGCTGCCGCCCAACCGGTCAGCCACATCGTCGCCAGCCACGTCGCAGAGGTCACACACTTGTTGCTGCCGCACAGCATGGGGTCGCTCATGCCCGACGCTCTGCCCGCCCTGCGCAAAGAAATGTCCGGCTACCAGTCTCTGCTGGTGGGACCGGGTCTGGGCCAGGAGGAGAAGACAGAAGCATTCGTACACCGCTTGTTGGGCATAGAAACCACACGCATGCAAGGACACATCGGCTTTGTGCATCGCCAAGAGGAATCGGCGGAAAGTGAGAAATCGTCGCCGGCCATTCCGCTGGTCATTGACGCCGACGCCCTGAATGCTTTGGCCAAAGTTGACGGCTGGTGGAAATCGCTGTCCGGTGAAGCGGTGCTCACACCCCATCCGGGGGAGATGGGTCGCCTGACGGGCCGGGAATCACGCGAAGTCCAGGAAAACCGCTTGAACGTTGCCCAGGACGCAGCGTCCCGCTGGAAGCAGACTGTACTCTTGAAAGGGGCACACACGATCATCGCCCAGCCGGATGGCGAAACCTGGGTGTTACCCTTTGCCAACCCGGCCCTGGCCACGGCCGGCAGTGGTGACGTGTTGGCTGGGGTCATTGCCGGCCTACTGGCCCAAGGGCTATCTGCGGCCCAAGCCGCGTTGGCCGGCGCGTTTATCCACGGGCTGGCCGGCGAAATCGTGCGCAGCGAAATGGGTGACGCAGGCCCGGTCGCCGGCGATTTGGTAGCGGCCTTGCCCGAGGCTTTGCATCTTTGAACGATTTGACCGTAACGTTATCAGGAGAAGGTATTTGTTTACCGCCCCTGATGTACTCAAACCAACCACGAAGACACCAAGGAGAAAAATGAGCTATACCCCCATTTCCGATGAGGAAGAACGCGTAGCCAAGGCAATCGTGGATGCCGCGTATGCCGTTCACAGTACTCTTGGTCCTGGCTTGTTGGAGAGCATCTATGAAGTCTGCTTTTGCCATGAACTTGCGAAACGGGGCCTATCCTATCGCCGGCAAGTTCTGGTGCCGATTGTCTACGATGGAATAACATTCGATGAAGGGGTGCGGCTCGATGTGCTGGTGGAAGAACTTGTTATTTGCGAATTGAAGGCGGTGGAGGTCATGCGTCCCGTGTATACTGCACAATTATTGACTCAGTTGAAATTGACCGAGAAACGGCTTGGTTTTCTGATCAACTTTAACGTACCGTTGATCAAACGAGGTATCAAGCGAGTAGTTCTATGACCTTGGTGTCTTAGTGTCTTGGTGGTAAATAGAGAACAGGATAAACAAATTCAGGAGGAGAAACATGAGCACCAACCAAAAGTTGCAGGACAAATGGGCGCTGGTACTTGGATCATCCAGCGGGTTCGGAGCGGCCGCATCGCTGGCCCTGGCGCGTGCCGGCTTGAACATTTTCGGTGTCCATCTTGATTTGAAGGCCACGCTGCCCAAGGCGAAGCAAGTTGTCGCCGATATCGAAGCGATGGGCCGGCAGGCTGTCTTCTTCAATACCAATGCCGCCGACGAGCGCAAACGCCGGCGTGTACTGGGCAAGATCGAAGAACGACTTGCGGCGAGTGGCCAATCGACGATTTGGGTCATGCTGCATTCGCTGGCCTTTGGGACGTTGCTCCCCTTCATCGCCGACGAACCGGATGGGCAGGTCTCTCCGACGCAGATGGACATGACTCTGAACGTTATGGCCCACAGCCTGGTCTATTGGGCGCAGGACCTGAGTTCCCGGAAACTCCTGGGAACCGGCAGCCGCATTTTTTCGATGACGAGCACCGGGTCCCATCGCGTTGTGCGCGGGTATGGGGCGGTTTCGGCGGCCAAGGCGGCGTTGGAAGCGCACACGCGCCAACTGGCCCTGGAATTGGCTCCGCAGGGCGTACTGGTCAATTGCATCCAGGCCGGCGTTACCGACACGCCCTCCATGCGCAAGATTCCGAACAGCGCAGAGATTATCGCCCACGCGAAGGAGCTCAATCCGTTTCGGCGGATCACGACTCCCGAGGATGTTGCCAAAACAATTGTCGCCATCAGCACTCCGGACGTGGTCTGGATCAGCGGCTCGGTAATTCACGTTGACGGCGGCGAAGACGTTGTTGGATAGAGATGACCGAAACACTGGCAGGTTTCTTCAAAACCAATCAGATCATATTATATTCCACATACGGTCAGGTCTTCTTCATCATGGGCCTGGCCATCGCTCTGCAATCGCGAAAACATAGCCAACTTGCGCTGGCCGGCAGCTTGTGGAACCTCTCTGCCTTTGGGTTCGCGCACAGCTTTCATGAATGGGGCTACGTGTTCATCCCCATCCAAGCGGAATATGTGCCCGGGCAAATCATTGAGTTTCTGCAATGGACACAGTTGTTCCTTTTGGCCTTCTCGTTTCTCTTTCTTCTGAACTTCGGGTTGGACATGGTCATGTCTGCCCCACAGCAACAACAGAAACGGTGGCTGATTTCGTTTGCCCTGTCCTTCACTTGGCTGGCCATACTGTTGTGGCTCATCTTGTTTACGAACTATTCCCAGGACGAGATCATTGCCTCCAGTAATGTCGCTGCCCGGTACATTCTGGGGATTCCCGGATCATTGCTGGCTGCCGGGGGCCTCCGCAAACAGGCAGAACTGGTAGCAGAGCAGGGTCTTTCGCGCATCGCCCGATTCTTTCGATACGCAGCCTGGCCATTGCAAGTTTACACGATATTTGGCGGACTGATTGGCCCACAGTCGCCTCTGTTGCTCTCCCGGTGGCTGAATGAAAGCCTGATGATTCAGACCATTGGAATCCCAGCCCCAATCTTTCGTTCACTGACCGGGATGGCGTTGGCCTACTTCATCATACGCGCTCTAGAAGTTTTTGACCTGGAAACAGAACAACTCATCGATGAAATCCAGCGGGCCCGCCTGCTGGCTGACGATAGAGAACGCATTGGCCGCGAGTTGCACGACGGCACCATACAATCCATCTACGCCGCCGGCTTGATGCTGGAAGATGCCAACCTGACGATTACAGAAGACCCCCAGAAAGCGCAGGGAAAAATCAGCTATGTCATGGCCAATCTAAACGAAGCCATTCACGATATCCGACGCTACATCTTTGACCTGCGGGACCAGTTGAGCGACATGCCGCTGACAGAGCAATTAGAAGAGATCGTCAGGGACTACCGCATGGCCGTCTCGTTTGAAATTGCCCTCACAGTAGAGGGACACCCCCCGAACCCGCTTTCGCCCTTGCTCATACAGCATACGATGCGCATTGTCGGCGAGTCGCTTAGAAACGTCCACAAACATGCCCGGGCAACGAAAGCAACGGTGAAACTTACATACCACAAGAATGAAATAACCCTGCTCATTGGCGACAACGGGGTTGGCTTTGACGAGCGCCCGACGCACATCGGGCAAGGCTTGTTGAATATGCAAGAACGGGTGCAGCTCTTGGGAGGACACATACTGATTGATGGCCGCGTGAATGAAGGTGTACACTTGGAGCTGACCGTTCCCTATCAACGCGAATACGGCGGGAAGTGGTGAGATGACGCACATCCGATTGTTGCTCGTGGACGACCACGAAGTTGTGCGGCTGGGGCTGCGCGCCTTGCTCGAACGGGACCCGAAATTCGAGGTCGTTGGGGAAGCCGCCACGGCAGATGAAGCGGTCCGTGCCGTACGGGAACAGCGTCCCGATGTTGTGGTCATGGACATTCGCCTGCCCGGGAAAAGCGGCATCGAAGCCTGCCGCGAAATCAAGCAATTTGCACCTGACTGTCAGGTGATCATGCTCACTTCGTTCGCAAACGACGAATTTCTGGTTGAGGCCATCAATGCCGGCGCCTCCGGCTACGTCTTGAAGCAACTGGGGAGCAACGCCCTGGCCCAGGCCATTGAAGCCGTTTCCAAAGGGGAATCGCAACTCGATAGCAGCCTGGTCTCCATGGTGTTCGACAAGCTGCGCCAGGCCACGCAGAATGGACGGGGAGAAGCATTCGCAGACCTGACCGAACAGGAATTGCACATCCTCGCCTTGATCCGTGACGGCAAAACCAATCGCGAGATTTCGCGCGCACTCTCCCTGAGTGAGAAAACTGTTCGCAATTACGTCAGCAGCATCCTCAGCAAACTGGACCTCAGCAATCGGGCTGAAGCCGCCAGCTACGCCGAACGACACCACCTGAGGATGCTCATGGAAGACGACGAGCTCAACGACTGAGACTGCGAAGTGCGTTAAAACGCACTATTCCAGCACTATTCCAGCACGACAGCAACCTGTTTCAACAGGTTTTGCAATTATAGGCGGGCAATTCATTGCTTGCCGAAGCTGCTAGCTGCGTGCCTCGCCCAACCGTTTCGCGACATCACCCCAGTTGATGATGTTGAAGAAGTTCTTTACGTATTCCCCGCGCCTGTTCTGATACTTCAGATAATAGGCGTGCTCCCAGACGTCCAGGACGAGCAGGGGAGTCACACCCCACTGAGTAAGATTCTGGTGTTTCTCGGCGGTCAGGATGACCAGTTGCTTACCGGCCGGCTGCCAGGCAAGGATGCCCCAGCCGCTGCCCTCGACGGCCGTCGAGGCGGCAACAAACTGCGCCTTGAACGCATCGAAGCTGCCAAAATCCTTCTCGATTTGCGCGGCCAGCGCACCGGACGGTTTTCCACCGCCGCCATTGCCGGCAGGAGCCATGTTGGGCCAAAAGATTGCGTGCAAAATGTGTCCTGATCCGTGGAAAGCTGCATCACGCTCCAAGTGCTTGATCAGCGCGAAATCACCAGCTTCGCGGGCCGCAGCCAGTTTCGCCTCCGCGGCGTTCAGGCCTTTCACATATCCGTTGTGGTGCACATCATGGTGCAAATGCATCGTCTGTTCGTCAATATAGGGTTCCAGCGCATCGTAAGCATAAGGCAACTCGGGAAGTGTGTAGGCCATCGTC
>CAZFFM010000254.1:0-4994 GCA_964517425.1 uncultured Ardenticatenales bacterium
ATGGTCTTCCTACCCGCGAGGGTATCAGTCCTGGTTCGTGCAGCGTTGCCTGGATGCCATGAACGGCGTCGAGGCGCTGTCACTGTCCGAGGCACAGCAGCGCAACGAAAGCGCTGCGTACCGCAACGTCGGTCTGGTCATCGAGACTCGGCCCGATGCCATCACTCCGTCTCACCTGCGTTGGCTGCGCGAACTGGGTGTGACCAAGGTGCAACTGGGCGTACAAAGTCTGGATGATGCAGTCCTCGAAGCCAATCGCCGGGGACATACCGTGGAAGAAACCAGGCGCGCCGTGCGTCTCCTCCGGCTGGGCGGTTTCAAGATCCACGTACACTGGATGCCGAATCTCTACGGGGCCACACCCGACTCGGATCGCGCCGACTTTGCCCGCTTGTGGGCCGATCCGGCCATCCGCCCGGACGAGTTGAAAATCTACCCCTGTTCGCTGCTGGCCGGAACGGAACTATACGACCTCTGGCAGGCCGGCCGCTACGCGCCATACGACGACAAAACGCTTGTGGAGTTGCTGGTTGCCTGCAAAGCGACCATCCCGCGGTACTGCCGTGTGAACCGGCTGATGCGCGACATTCCGGCCGGGAACATCATCGCCGGCACGACGAAGTCGAACCTGCGCCAGATCGTACAACGCGAGATGGCGGAACGGGAAATCGCCTGTCAATGCATTCGTTGCCGCGAAGTGCGGCGGCAAAAGGTGGACCCAAGCAACGTGCGGCCGGACGTCGTCGAATATGACGCCGAGGTAAGCCGCGAGCAGTTTCTCAGCTACATCACGCCGGACGACCGGCTGGCCGGGTTCTTGCGACTCTCTTTGCCTGCTCGTGATGTGGAGCCGGTGGCCGGGGAACTGCGCGGCTGTGCCATGATTCGCGAGGTGCATGTCTACGGGCCGGCACTCTCGCCCGGTACCGGCAGCGATGGCGATACGCAACACGCCGGTCTCGGCAGCCGCCTGATCGAGGAGGCGAAGCGGCGGGCCAGGCAGGCCGGCTACACGCGGCTGGCCGTGATCAGCGCCATCGGTACGCGCACCTACTATCGCAAGCGGGGCTTTTCCGACGGGAAGTTATACCAGATTTGCGATCTTTGACCCCGTCCCGCCGGACATGGTCAGGCTATCCAAAGAAATCATCGCCGCTTTCTTCGCCGCGCAGCAGGGAAATGTTCTCCTCCAAGGTCTCTTCCGGAATCTCTGTCTCCACTGCGCCCATGTCTGCGTAGAATTCTGTTGTGCCGTACGTGCGGGTTTGCACGACGACGGGCATGGGAACAGCGTGGCCCATCATCAACACCTGTTGGCGACTGTCCAGGCGGGCCAACACCTGGCGCAATTGTGACGAGCCGGAAACTCCCGTGAGTACAGCGCGGATATCGGCCTCGTCGTCCAGCAGGTAGGTGATGCGGGTGCCGAGCTGTGACATCACTTCGGGGTCAATGCCGCTAGGGCGCTGATCTACGATCAGCAGCGTGACGTTGTATTTCCGCAACTCGCGGGCGATAGTGCCGAAGATGGTTTCGCGGGCGATCTGTGGCTCCAGAAATTTGTGCGCCTCTTCGATGGTGATGACCAGCGGTTTTGGTTCCTTTGCGTTATCCCCCAGCGCCGCTTCTTTCTTGCGCACGTATCTTTCGTGGATTCGGCGGGTCAGATAGTTCGCCACGAGCAAGTAGGCCGTCAACGAGTTTCCGTAGCGCCCGAATTCCAATACGACGTGGATGTCCCGGTCGAGATACTCGAGCAGCCGGTCCACGGCCCGATCTGCTACGTGCTCGCGCAGGAAGTCGAACCGGCGGAGTACCTCGAGTTTGCGCCGGATCGCGCCCAACGTTCCGGCATGCAGCCCCTTTTGGTCTACGAAGTCTTCCAGTTCCGGCGGCAATTCATCGCTGAGCAGTTTGGCGATCCAGTCACGCCCCAGTTTCCGCTGCAAGCTGTAGAAGGCATTGACCTGAACCTCGCTCAGGCTCAATACACCGGCCAACATTTTGATGTCGTCCGGCTCCAGTTGGTCGTAGGCCAATTCTACCACGTGATCGGGATGGGCACCACGCCGCCGTGACGACTCGTCGTCCAGGGTAAAAATGCTGACCCGCGAGGGGAAGAGTTGCTTCAACCCTTTGACCTCGCCGCCCGGCCCTTCCGAAGAACCTTTCCAGCCATATTCGTTGTGCATGTCGAAGACCAGGTTGACGGCAGCGCCATGCTTAATGATGCCGGCGAGGAGCAGCCGGGTCAGAAAGGTTTTGCCGGTGCCCGATTTACCGAAGATGCCGGTGGATCGCTCTACGACGCGGGCAAGGTTCAGGTGTACGTGTACGTCCTCCATATCCAGCGGCTCGCCGATGTAATAGTTCTTGCGGTTCGGGTCTTCGGCCTGACCGAAGATGCGGGCCACGTCGTCTTCATCGGCGTTGTAGACGGCGGTGAAATGTGGCGGCACGGTTTTCACCGGACGGGGTTCGGCGTCTGGATTGTGCTGGTCCAGGGTGAGCATGGGGGCGATTTCCAGCGTACCGAAGGTGGCCGTGCCGGCAAAGACTCGGGCCAGGAACGGGTCGCTCACATCCGGGGGCGTCTTTTCAATTTGCGGGTTCATGTTGTCGAGCTGGACATCTGTGACCAGGCTGAAGAAGTCCAGGCGTTGGCCGCGGGCCACGACGTAGCGACCGACGGCCAGTCCTTCGATCATCGTGGCCTGGTCCAGTTTGATGGTCAGCCCTTTGGAGAGGGAACCGCCCACGATAATGCCGAGGGGCAGGGTGTCCAGGTCCAGCCCGCTTTCGCGATGGGCTTCCGCTTCGGCAGCAAAACGAGGGTCCCAGGATTGTTCGGTTTGGTTTCGGGTTTTGGGCATTTGGGTTATCCTTACACGCAACCTTGGAGAACGTTTCGATCAAGCCCTTTCACTATATCACGACCTGACCCAAAAGTCAATTCCTTGCCGTTTCGGGCGGGGCGTGGTATACTTGACTCTGCTGAAAAAAGCTCCCGTACCCGTCCTCGGGTGCGGGAAATCGGCCCGAGGACGGCTGCTGAGCGGATTTTTTCAGGGGAGTCATACGGGGCAGTCAATCTTTCGGAGCAACCAGCAGATGAACGGACGGAAGGAATTGTGAACATGACAGAAAATATTGGCGTATTCGTAGCCTGGCCCTACGCCAACGGCGACCTCCATTGCGGGCACGTGGCCGGCGCTTACCTGCCCGCGGACATCTTTGCGCGCTACCACAGGCTTCGCGCGGACCGCGTGCTGATGGTCTCCGGCAGCGATTCGCACGGGACGCCAATCACGGTAAAGGCCGAACAGGAAGGCACGACCCCGCGCCAGGTGTTTGAACATTATCACGGCAGGTTCTTGGAAGCGTTGCGTGATTTGGGCGTTTCGTTTGACCTTTTCACACACACCGATACCGAAAACCACTGGGCAGTCTCGCAAGACATCTTCCGCGTCCTCTGGGAAAAGAACTACATCTTTCGCAAGGCAATGCGCCAGCTCTACTGCGAGAAGGACGCCATGTTCCTGCCGGATCGCTACGTGGAGGGCACCTGCCCGCACTGCGGATACGACGGCGCGCGCGGTGACCAGTGCGAAAACTGCGGAAAGTTACTGGATTCCTTCGAGGTGATCGAGCCGAGGTGCAAGATCTGTGGCACGCAGCCGGTCATCCGTGACACCGAACATTTCTTTCTCGATCTGCCGGCCTTCAATGAAGAGTTGTTGGTCTGGGCACAAAAGCAAACCCGCTGGCGGCCCAACGTTTCCTCGTTTACGATCAACTACCTGCGTGATGGCTTGCAGCCGCGCCCGGTCAGTCGCGACATCACCTGGGGAATCACAGTGCCGGTGGAGGGGTTCGAGCAGAAGCGCATCTACGTCTGGTTCGAGGCTGTGATTGGCTATCTCTCAGCCTCCGTCGAGTGGGCCAAGAATCACGGGCAGCCGGATGCCTGGGAAGATTGGTGGAAATCCCCCGAAGGAAAGGGCTACTATTTCATCGGCAAGGACAACATCCCGTTTCACGCTATCATCTGGCCGGCGCAACTGATGGGGTACGGCGACCTGAACTTGCCGTATGATGTGCCGGCCAACGAGTTCATGAACCTGGAAGGACGGAAACTTTCCACCAGCCGCAACTGGGCTGTGTGGGTTCCCGATTATCTGGCCCGCTATGACCCGGACCCGCTCCGCTACTATCTGATGGCAAACGCACCGGAAACGCGCGACACCGATTTTGCCTGGGCCGATTTTGTGCGACGCAACAATGACGAGTTGGTTGCCGCCTGGGGCAACCTGGCGCACCGCGTGCTCACGTTCACGTACCGCCGCTTTGATCGCCAGGTCCCCACGCCCGGCCCGCTGGACGCAGAAGACCGAGCGCTGTTCGAGAAGGTGGAATCGGCGTTCGATGCCGTGGGCGGGATGCTGGCAAACTGTCAATTCAAAGCGGCCCAAGCGGAGGCTATGACCCTGGCCCGTGCGGTCAACAAATATCTGGATGACAAAGCGCCCTGGTTCCAGATCAAAGAAGATCGGGCGGCAGCGGCGACGACGCTGTTTGTGGCGTTACGGGCCATCGACTCGTTGAAGGTGTTGCTTTCTCCCTTCCTGCCCTTCTCTGCCGAACGGCTACACCAATATCTGGGCTATGACCGGCCCTTGTTCGGCGAACTGCGCATTGAGCATTTCCGCGAAGAGGAGCGTGAACACGATGCGCTGGTGTACGCCGGCGAGCACGACGAAGACGTGTGGCACTCCAGCAACTTGCCCGCCGGTCAGGCGCTGCGTGAGCCGCACCCCCTGTTCAAAGCGCTCGATGAAGCGATCGCGGAGGAGGAACGCGCGCGGCTGGGCAAGACCCCCGCAGCCTGATTGCTACGTCACCCGGCCGCAATGGTTGGGTGTGCGTCATATTCTTGCGTGGCAACTCTCTCAAATGAACCACGAAGACACGAAGACACGAAGGCACAAAGAACA
>CAZFFM010000255.1:0-4965 GCA_964517425.1 uncultured Ardenticatenales bacterium
CAAGCATAGATGAAAATCTGTGGAAATCCGTGCAATCTGTGGCTGAAAATGCTGTGTTATTTTGTGCCTTCGTGTCTTCGTGGTTCATTTGAGAGAGTTCCCACGCAAAACTTTGACGGCCACCCGTAGTTGAAAACGCATTTGCCCTTCGTACAAGATTGTGGTAAACTGTGCGAGCACACCGTCAGTGCCCCCGAACTTGAGTTATTGCTATGCACCATTCCAATCGTAAGTATCGTAAGTATTGAACGTTTGAGCACGTCCAGGTGTAGCAAAGGGTAAGCCAAACGAGTCAGACCGCTCTTGGGACAATAACTTTTGTTGTTCCAGAAACACACAGCGAGGAGAGATTACGATGTCGAACAAAGAATACGAGCCAAACGACCCGGCCGCGCCGGTAGAAATCCACGGGGATATCGACCGCTGGTGCGCCAATGCCATCCGTGCGCTGGCCATTGACACCGTGCAGCGCGCGAACTCCGGCCATCCCGGCTTGCCGCTGGGCACCGCCGACATAGCCTACGTGATGTGGGACCGCTTTTTGCGCCACAACCCTGCCGATCCTGCCTGGCCCAACCGGGACCACTTCGTACTCTCCGCGGGTCATGGATCGGCGCTGCTCTACGCCTTGTTGCACCTGACCGGTTACGACCTGCCGCTGGAAGAGTTGCTCAACTTCCGTCAGTGGGGCAGCCGGACCCCCGGCCATCCCGAATACGGCCTAACCCCCGGCGTGGAAGCGACGACCGGCCCCCTCGGACAGGGATTTGGCACCGGCGTGGGCATGGCCCTGGCCGAAGAGATGCTGGCTGCCCGCTTCAACCGGCCCGATTTCCCCGTCGTTGACCACTACACCTATGCCATCGTAAGCGACGGCGACTTAATGGAGGGCGTTGCCAGCGAGGCCGCTTCCCTGGCCGGACACCTGGGGCTGGGCAAGCTGATCTATCTCTACGACGACAACCACATCTCCATCGAAGGCAGCACCGACCTGGCCTTCACCGAGGACGTGGCGGCCCGTTTCCGGGCCTACGGCTGGCACGTGCAGAACGTGGATGGGTACGACCAGCCGGCCATCGCCGAAGCCATTCGCCAGGCCCAGGCCGAGACCACGCGTCCCTCGCTGATCGTGGCTCGCACGCACATCGGCTACGGCAGCCCCCACAAGCAAGATTCTGCAGCAGCGCACGGCTCCCCGCTGGGTGAAGAGGAGGTGCGCCTGACGAAGGAGGCCCTCGGCTGGCCCGGCGACGCACGCTTCTGGGTGCCCGACGCTGTACAGGATCACTTCCGGCTCGCGCTGGAGCGCGGCGCGCGGGATCAGCAGGAATGGGAGGCGCTGTTCGCGCGCTATCGCCAAATATTCCCCGACCTAGCCGAAGTGTGGGACGCGACCATGTCCGGCGAACTGCCAGACGGTTGGGAAGATAGCCTGCCTGTCTTCGATGCCGGTGGCAAGCCGCTGGCCACCCGTAAAGCGTCGGAGGCCGTGCTCAACGCTGTGGCTCCCGCCCTGCCGGCCCTTGTCGGCGGCTCTGCCGATTTGTCCGTTTCGAACAATACCTATCTCAAGGCGTATGGCGACGTGAATACCGGCGCCTTCGAAGGGCGCAACCTGCACTTCGGCGTACGCGAGCATGGCATGGGGGCGGTACTCAACGGCATGGCGCTGCATGGCGGCTTGCGCCCGTACGGCGGCACGTTCCTGGTCTTCTCCGATTACATGCGCCCGTCTATCCGCCTGGCAGCCATGATGCACCTTCCGGTCATTTACGTCTTCACGCACGACAGTATCGGGCTGGGAGAAGATGGCCCGACGCACCAGCCGGTCGAGCACCTGGCCGCGTTGCGTGCCATCCCGAACCTGTCGGTCGTGCGGCCGGCCGAGGCGAACGAGACCGTTCAAGCCTGGAAAATCGCGCTGGAGCGGAAGGACGGTCCGACCGCGCTGATCCTTACCCGCCAGGGCCTACCCATCCTCGATGCGGATGCTGTGGCGGGGGCTGCGCGCGGCGGGTACGTACTGGCCGACGCGGAGGGGGGCGAGCCGGAAGTGATCCTGCTCGCGTCCGGCTCCGAGGTCAGCCTGGCGATGGAGGCGCGCGACGCGCTGGCCCGGCAGGGCGTGGCCGCCCGCGTGGTCAGCATGATCAGTTGGGAGCTGTTCGATGCGCAACCGAGAGCCTATCGTGACGCTGTACTTCCGCCGGCCGTCACCTCGCGGCTGGCCATCGAAGCGGGCGTTTCGCAGGGGTGGCACAAATACGTGGGCGACGGCGGCGACGTGATCTCCATCGAGGGCTTCGGTGCGTCCGCACCGTACGGCACGATTATGCGAAAATACGGCTTCTCCGTGGAAAATGTCCTCCGTCACATCGGGTAGGAGACTTTGCCATGAATGAATCACCCGTTGCGCTGGTCACCGGCGGGACACGCGGGGTTGGGTTGGGCATTGCCGAACGGCTGGCCCGCGAAGGCAGGACCATCGTGGTGAATTACCACTCGAATGAGGCGACAGCGGCCGAAGCGCTGGCCTTGTTGCGCCCTCTTTGTCCGGACGTCGTGGCCGTACCGGCCGATGTGGCTGTGCCAGACGCCGCCCAAGAGCTGGTCGAGAGAGTCGTTTCGCGCTTCGGCCGGCTGGATATCCTGGTAAACAATGTGGGGCCGTTCCTTGTTCGCTCCCCGTTCGACACCACGGTGGAGGAATGGCGCTACATTCTGGACACGAATCTTTCCAGCGCATTCTACTGCGCCAAGTTCGCCCTGCCGGTGATGCACCGGCAGGGATCGGGGAACATCGTCAACCTGGGGTCTTTGAATTGTGAAACGGTACGGGGCGCTCCGACGACCACGGCGTACAACGCGGCCAAGGCCGCCCTCGTTGTCCTCACCAAATCGCTGGCTCGCACCGAGGGCAAGCACGGCATTCGGGTGAACATGGTCAACCCGGGGTTCATGGAGACGTACGCAACCACGGAGGACGACCGTGAGCAGATGCCGCCGGTGATACCGCTAGGGCGATTGGGCAGGCCGGAAGACGTGGCCGCGGCAGTCAGCTACCTCGTTTCCGACGAGGCGGCGTACGTCACCGGAGCCGTCATCAATGTCCACGGCGGGCTATGGGGCTGACCGCTACGGGAGAAAGCATGAACAGGAACTTGAAACAGCAGGCCGCTGAAGAAGCGGTGGCCCGTTTTGTCCACGACGGGATGACCTTGGGTCTGGGCACGGGCAGCACAGTCTATTTTGCCCTGCGCAAGTTGGGCGAGGAACTGGCAGCAGGCCGGCTGAACGAAATCACGGGGGTGCCGACATCGGTACACACGGAACGCCAAGCCACGGCGTTTGGTATTCCGCTGACGAATTTGCGGGACCACATTCCCCTGGACGTAACGATTGATGGGGCTGATGAAGTGGACAACGATCTCAATCTGATCAAGGGGTTGGGCGGGGCGCTGTTGCGCGAGAAAATCGTGGCCGCTTCCTCGCGGAAGTTGGTCATTGTCGCCGACGAGAGCAAGCACGTTACCCGCTTGGGCAGTCGCGTGCCGCTCCCTGTGGAAGTGGCTCAATTTGCCTGGCAGGTACAAGTGCCCTTCCTGGAATCTTTGGGAGCACACGCGCAACGGCGCATGCCCACCGCAACAGAACCGTACGTGACCGATAACGGCAATTTCATCTTGGATGCCCGCTTCCCTGGCGGAATTCCGGATGTGCGGCAGGTGGCGGAAGCCCTGGCCCATCGTCCCGGCGTGGTCGAACATGGGCTGTTTCTGGGCATGGCGCACGAGGTCGTCCTGGCCACGGCGGGTGGCGTGCGGATCATGACGATTTGACTCCACCAACCATTTTGTGGTACAATGACACACGGCGATGAGGCTCGCCCAACCGTCAGCCTGATGACTGATAGCCTCTACCATGTTGTGCGCACGCGTGGTAGGGGCTTTTTTTGTTCAAGAAAAAGTAGACGAGAGGATTCAACACGCAATGGGTCTAATCACACTGGATCTGAAACTTGCCTTCCGGGAAGAAGGCTGCCCTGTCTGTCGTCTGCGCCATCAAAGTGAACAGCGTTACATCTACAACCTTCTGTGGGAGAACGTAACCGACGGCGGCATACGCGCCATGCTTGTGCGCTCGCTGGGATTCTGCCATACCCATTCGTGGCAACTGCAAGAAACCGAGCAAAAGCAGTGGAACGACGGCCTGGGCACCGGTATCATCTACGAAGACTTGACCGAACGCGCGCTGGCCGGCCTGAAAGCCTACGTCGAGGAAGTGAACCGCTCACCCACGCGCAGCCTTGCCCCGCGATGGTGGAAAAGGCTGCGCCGCCTCTTGCCCGGCCGGCCCAACGGCACGCACGAATCAGGGTCTGGCAGCGACGACCCGCTGCCGGCGAGCCTCGTGCCGCGCGGCCCCTGCCGCGTGTGCGAACTGGGCGATAGGACAGAAGCGACCTACCTGAGCTGGCTCCTGCGCTCCCTTTCCGACGACGATTTCCAAGAAGCCTACCGCACTTCGGATGGTCTCTGTTTGCCCCATCTGCGTCAGGCCCTCGCCCTGGCCCGCGATGAGAATCCGGACACCCTGCCCACCTTGACGGAGATTGCCGAGGAGAAGACCCGCCGGCTGGCCCACGCGCTGGGCGAATACGTTCGCAAACACAACTGGCAATTCCAAAACGAAACGGTATACCCCGAAGAACAATCTTCGTGGCACCGTGCTGTGGCCTTCTTTGCCGGCGAGAAGAGACAGAGAAATTCCAGAAGTTCGACTGCTGAGAGAAGTCGAACTTCTAAGACTGAAGAGCAGGAGAATGGATCATAACCTGACGCCTTGCGAATTCCGCCAGCACCGCCCCCTGGCCGGTGGCGGCGAAGAGATCGTCTGCCTGGCAGCCCAATCTGCCCAACTGGCCATTGTGGGCCAGGAAGAAGGCAACCATCTGGCCGCGGTCTG
>CAZFFM010000256.1:0-4931 GCA_964517425.1 uncultured Ardenticatenales bacterium
GATCCCCGGATGCTGCGGAATGTACGAAAGCCCCCGCCGGATCAACTGGTAGGTCGGGACTCCCTCGATGCTTTTCTTATCCAGCAGAATCTCTCCCGAGTTGGGCTTCAGAAAGCCGTAGATGGCTTTTAGCATGGTTGACTTGCCCACCCCGTTGGCCCCCAGAATCGCGGTAATCTTTCCTTTTTCCGCTTTGACCGAAATGCCTTGCAGGATGTTCAAGTCTTTGTAATAGCCGACGAATAGGTCCTTTACCTCAAGCATCTTTTGAATCCCCCTCCGTCTTACCCAAATAGGTTTCTTCCATCGCTTCCGGGGGTTCTTCTTCCCCAAGATAGGCCTCGATGACGGCCGGATCGTGACGTACCACATCCGGAGCACCGTCGGCAATCAATTCGCCGAAGTTTAATACGAGCAGCCGCTGGCTCAGGGTGAAGATCGTATCCATGTCGTGACTGATGATGATGAAGGCTTTGCCTTGCGCGTTGACCGTGGTGATGTACTCGTAGATGATTTCCATGAGTTTGGGGTGGACACCGGCAAAGGGCTCATCGAGGATGATGATGTCGGGATCGAGCATCAGCAGGCGGCCCAATTCCAACAGTTTCTGCTGCCCCCCGGAGAGTGAGCGGCCGTAATCGTTTGCCAGGTGTTCAATGGTCAGGAATGCTAATACTTCCCGAGCTTTGTCACGAAAATCGTGTTGGCGTGCCGTAGGGTGCATAGCCAGAGCCGGCACCATCAAGTTCTCCATGACGGTCATGCGGCGGAAGGCGCGGGTCACCTGGAACGTACGTCCCAAACCGCAACGCGCCACCTGGTAGGGTGGCAGGGTATCGATACGCCGGCCATTCAGATAGACCGTGCCTACGGACGGTTTGATGGCGCCGTCCAGGACGTTCGTGAGGGTTGTCTTGCCTGCCCCGTTCGGCCCAATGAGGCCGATAAGCTCTGGGCCCCGCACCTCAAAGCTCACGCTATTCAGCGCTTGTAAGCCCCCAAAGTTCTTGCTGACATTCTTAACGTCCAGTTCAATCATCTTCATTCCTCTGCTATCTGCCGTTTGGCAACGGTCTCTTCAGCAACGCCGGCCCGTGTCACCCGCTGGATGAGGGGGTGTATCAGTCCACTCGTCCAGAATCGCAAGGTGATCATCAAGAGCAATCCGAAGAAAACGAGCCGCCAGGTGGTCATGTCCACGGTCACGCTGCCGATGGTGAAACTCGTCCGCAAGAATTCCAGTGCAAATTCGATGATGATGGCCCCTACAGCGGCCCCCAGGAGGCTTTCCAGTCCCCCGATGACAGCCATGGCAATCACCAAACTCATCTGTAAGATCAGGAGGATGTTCGGTGTAATCACGCCGATGTAGTGTGCCTCCACCGCTCCGGCCGCCGCGGCGATCATGCTGGTGATCACGAAGACGAGCACTTTGTAGCGGATGATGTGTACGCCCAGCGCCGCCGCCGCCTCTTCATCCTCGCGGATGGAACGGATGAATAGGCCAAAGCGCGAGATGGACAGCCAGTGCATGATGCCCATGGAGAGCAGGAAGAGTAGGAGCATCACGTAGTAGGGGGGCAATTTGTCTGTCGGCGCGAAGGAGTAGCCCAGGATGTGCACACCTCGTGGAAAGAGGGGGGCCAACTCCAACCCGTTTGGGCCGTCGGTGATTTTGATCTCGGCGTTGAGCGCCACGCGCACGATCTCCGAGAAACCGATGGTGAACAGGGCCAGGTAGGCGGCACGCAGGCGCAAAACCAACACGCCGACCAACAGGCCAAAGAGTCCTCCCATGAGAGCGCCAAAGATAATACCCTGAAACGCCGGCAGCCGGTAGATGAGCGTGCCGACCGGCATGTTGGCTTTGCCTGCTTCCAGGCAATTGTTACCGTAAATGTTCATGATCACAAGCCAGTACTTGCCCAGGGGAATTTCTCTGCAGACGTGAGTCGGCGCGGTCGCCAGGCGGATGAACTTGCCGTACAGTCCTGTCGAATAGGCACCAATGGCCATGAAAGCCATGTGTCCAAAGGAGAATTGTCCGGCGTACCCGGCCAGGAGTGACCAACTGGAGGCCAGGATCGCATAAAAGAAGGCCACGATGGCGATGTGCATGATGTATGGCTGTGACTGCAGTTTAAGAGGAGCAAGTACCAGGAGCAATGTGCCGCCAATGGTCAGGCCCCAAATCCATTTGGATTGGTTCATAGCTCCCTCCCAAAGAGTCCGGTCGGTTTCAGCAGCAATACGAGGGTCAAAATAATCATGCCGTACGCGGGAATGTAGGCCGCGGCTCGCTGCGGATCGGGGACGCAGCCGGCGCCGAGCGCTTCAACTATGCCGACGATCAGCCCGCCGACAAACGCGCCGGGCAAAGAGCCCATGCCCCCCAACACAATGATCACAAAGCCGCGCGCGGAAGCCAGCGTGCCCACCCATGGCACCCACGAGAAGACCTGTACGAGCGCGGCGCCGGCAAGGCCGGCCAGCATCGTTCCAATGCCAAAGGCCAGCGTGTTCATCGTATTGGGATTGATGCCGGTCACGGCGGCAGCCTGCCGGTCCTGGCTCACGGCACGCAATGCCTTGCCAAGCCATGTCTTCTGCAGGAACCATAGCAAAAGGCCCAGCAGCACGAGAGACATCAAGGCGGCCGTCAGACGTGGCGAGGAGATGGATATCGTGTTGAACAGGTTTACTGTGCTGCTGGTCACTTTTAGCACGGTTGGATGATCGGCCGAAGGGAGGCCGAACGCAGGAAAATCGAGGAACCGCTGTACCTTCTTCGGGTTGGCCCCTACCAAGGCCAGCATAAAGTATTGTAAGAAGAACGAAAGACCAAAGGTAACCAGAATAGCATACTCGTCCGGCCGTTCTACCTTTCCCGTGTTCATCACGCGCAAGAAGAGAAGTTCGAAGGCTGCGCCAATGGCAAAGGTCAGGGCGGCGGCCAACAGAATGCCCAGAAATGGGCTCATCCCGGGGAACCAGACCACGGTGAGATAGTAAACGGCCATACCGCCGATCATGTAGAACTCGCCGTGAGCAAAACTTACAATGCCAATAATAGAAAAAATCAGCGTCAACCCTAATGCCATCAGACCGTAGATGGTTCCTACAATCAGGCCGTTGGTGAGTTGCGTGGCCACGAAGGGGCCGTTGGTCACGCACAGATTATTGGGGTCTGCTGCGGCAAAAGAGGCCGCGAAGATTGCCAGAATAACAACCCCTGGGACCACGACCCATTTCCAATTCAGTTTTGGGGTGAGAACCCACAAAGGGGCCAGGGCAAACGGTCCGCCGGCGGCACCCATTGCTGTGCCGGCCAGCGCGGCCTGGGAAACATCCAGATCCTTTTTAGAGTAAATGCGGGGGGTGACAATTCCTCCCACAGCCCCCCATCCGATGATCCACAGAAGTGCCCACCAAAAGTAATAAGCATGTTCCATAGTCTAACCTCGTAACAGGTGAGAGAAGATTCGAGTATGACCACAATGTGTCGTGTTGCGCGGGGTCAATTCATACGCAACACGCAGTACGACGAAAAGTGCTTCCTGCTCCTTGGAGACAGAATGTGTAATGCAACCGTTCAGCATCCCCTGAATCTGCCACGAATTGCACGAATTTACACGAAAAAAGCAAAAGAATTAGTCATAATTCGTGCAATTCGTGGCAAAAAAGAGATTGAAGCAGGTGTCTCCAAGGTAGTCCCTGAACGCTTACAATGTAATGAGCAAGGCAGCCCCGGTGCCCTAGAGCTGCCTTGCCAAACCGTCAAACCATCAAACCGTTAGCCTGCTAGGGCAGGATTGGATCGGCGGTCTTGTAAGCATCGGGGTAGACGACGGCTGCATCAGCCGAGCTCTGTCCCTTTTCCTGATACTGCACCATAGTGATGGCCGGTTTGGGGAACTGGTGCCACCACTTTGCGTCGGTTCCTGCGGGGATTGGATTATGCGTGCCGTAGGGGAAGGTGATCGTCCCCAGTGCGCCATCGTACGAAATGTGTTCCAGCGCGCTGATGATGGCGTCGGGGTCGGTACTCTTGGCCTCGTTGATCGCCTGGGCCATGATCTTCAGAGAGTCGTAGGCTTCCATGGCGTATGATTCAGCAGACGTCTTGCCGGTCTTTTCGGTGTACTTGGCTACGAAGGCTTTGGTCGCATCAGTGTACAGCGCCCGCGGCAGACCGACGCGCCGGTAGAAGCAGTTCTTGCCATCCGGTACGTTGGTCCAGAAGCTCTCGCTATCGTCGGCGACCTGGTTGCAGATCATATTCACGTCTTGCGGTCCGATGCCGGCTTCTGCGGCCTGCTGCTCAAAGTTGTATGACGTCTCGCCGGTCAGCAGGACGAGGATCAGATCCGGACTCGTTGCTTTGATGCGCTCGACGATGCTGGAGAATTCCTGCGTGCCGAGGTCCGCCGAGAAGGTCGTAGCGGAAATACCGAGGTCGGCCAGTCGTTTGGTCGTCTCTTCGGCTGCGGGGATGCCATAGCCGGTGTTCTCGGTCATGATCACCACATTCTTCACCCCGAGTGACTGGATGAAATGCGCATCCACGCCCGCGACTTCGGAAGAAACAGGAGCGATGCGGAAGACCTCAGGATACTGGACCGATGTGATCTTGTCGTTCCAGGTCTCGGCAAATACGGTGGGCATGTGATTGGCATGGGCCACTTCTTTAGCCGTCAGTCCAACAGCGCTGTGATACTCACCAGCGACCCCGACAACCTTGTCCTGATTGATCAAACGTTCCATGGCTGCGGTGCCGCGTTCCGGCAGACCTTCGGTGTCTACCAGTACCAGTTGCGCCGGTTTGCCCAACACGCCGCCGGCTGCGTTGATCTCGTCCAGGGCGATCTCGAAGGCGGCCTTCATTGCCGTGCCGCCCGTTACGGAACCGGGCGCGGAGAGAGGCGCTAGAG
>CAZFFM010000257.1:0-4900 GCA_964517425.1 uncultured Ardenticatenales bacterium
TGCTCCCCCAGAATTGGGGGCCGGGGGGCGTTCCCCAAGTTATTGAGAAGATACGGCAAATTAGACTAACGGACGGAAAAGAACTCGTTTCCGTTCAGCCCCCTTGAAATAGGACCCAGATGACGTAGATTTTCGCTGACTTCTTTTGACTTATCTGCGTTTATCAGCGGGCAATCAGTACAATCAGCGTTCTATTTTCTGGATACCCGAACGCTTACAAGAACTCAAAGAAAAGGCCCGTGTTTTCCCAAACCTGTGAGTCTACCCCAGAATCCGTCTGGCCCTTATTGGTTAACCGTCCCGGGCCCGGCAGCAGGGATTATGGTAGATGAAGAGTCGTGCTTGGTCATGTTCGGCTCCCCTTCCACGTCCACACGCAGGATGGCGCGCATGACCCGGTCCAGCATCTCGTAGACGAACTTCTGTTTGAAGCCGGCCAATATCGAGATGAGGATGAGCACCGGGCTTTGTGCGGTGAGGATTTGCTCAACGGCGCCCATGTTGCCAAAGCTGGCTTGTGCCGCCTGCAAAGCGAAGAACCCGGCACGGAACAGGAAATAGACTACACCGCCCAAGATAACGCCCATGATGGGGTGCGCCAGATAAGAGAGATTGTGTTCGACATCGTATTGTCGGCGAGAGACGTACCAGCGCAGGCTATACAGAGAGCCGACCACCCCGCCAACTCCACCCCAAAGCATGCACAGCCAAGGCAAGAAGTAATAGACCATCGAGAACCCAAGTGGTGTCCCATCAGAATTCGTTAGATTTTCTGGGAACATGGGGGCCAACTGCAGGGGGCCCGTCTTTAACCAGTTGGCGAGTGCCTGGTCCAGGACCAACAAGACCAGTAGCACCAGGAACCATCCTACGCCGTACAAAAAGATCAACCGCGCGGACGAATGTGCCCCCTTTTCACTGTTCTCTGCCTGGCGCAATATAATGCGCACTTCTTCTACTTTCAACTCGGCGTCCGCATATCGGCCCGGCGCAACCAGGAGGACTTGCCGCGCTTCGTGCAGCAGGCGCAGGCAGCGGTTCGCGATGTGCCGGTCGCTGCTCACTTCGTTGCGGACATGTTTATAGAGCGTGTCGACTTCGCTGTCCAAATTTTCGATCATAGCATGCGTCACCCGTCGCCTGGCACGCTGCATGTCTTTGTCGGTCAACGGCACGGTTTCCACATTGGACGGCGATTCTTCCGGCGTACCGATGTCTGGCAACAGGGTGCGCAGGGTGCTAACCGCCTTTACAAAGTCCTCGGCCTCAGCTGGCGAAAGGCCATCCGGCACCGTCACGCCAGGTACCGTCTTGTCTCCTGTTTTTCCGTCCGATGGGCCTGCCACAGGGGAAGTCGGCGATGTGGAAATATCCGCTCCTCCGCTTGGGGGTGGTTCCGCCACATCCGGTTGGCCGGAAGCAGGGGAAGAATCGGCCGGCACACCGAGCTCCCTTCTTCGCCAATCACGGTACCACTCGCCGCTCGCCGCAGGGTCTTCCGTGGCGCCGCCGGCTTCACCAGTCGTTGAATGGGTCGCTGGTTCTGCAGGCGAGGACGACACCTCCGCATTGCTATTGCTCTCCGAAGCATTACCGGAAGACGCGTTGCCGTCCGCTGTTGTCCCGGCAGGGTCGTGATCCCCGGGGAACAAATCGGTCAACTCCGACGCGTCTTCCGCACCATCAGGCTGGCGCGATGCCTTGGGTTCGGCCTTGCCAAACAGTATTTCCGCCCCCCGCCCCTTGATGCTAACGCGGCGTTTCCTTGTTCTGGCCATGAATAATCACCTCCGCTAAATATCTATAGGCCACGGCTCCCTGATGTCGCGGGGCATATTCTAACAATGACTGGTGTACGACAGGGGCCTCAGCCACGCGAATACTATCTTTCACCACGACAGAGTAGACTTTCGTGCCAAAAACGGATCGAACTTCTTCCAGTACTTCACGGGAATGGATGGTACCACTCTTATACATCGTTCCCAGGATTCCCAGGATTTGCAGCTTGGGGTTTAACCTTGACTGAACTTTCTGGATGGTGTCGAGCAAAACGCGCATGCCCCGCAGCGCGAGATACTGGCATTGCAAAGGTATCAGCACATCGTCAGCAGCCGTCAGTGCATTGATGGTCAACAGACCCAAATTAGGTTGGCAATCGATGACCACATAATCATACCGGTCACGGACGGGGCGGAGCAAATCCCGCAGAACGTATTCGCGCCCGATGGCACTGACCAGCTCAACCTCGGCTGCAGCCAGGTCTATATTGCTGGGTACCACATCCAGGTTTTCTCTTACGGGATGGATCACATCGTTCAGTCGTACGTCTGGGTTGACCAATGTCTCGTAGATTGTGTGTTCGAGAGATTCAATGGGGACGCCAAAACCAGCAGTGAGTGCGCCTTGCGGGTCCATGTCTATCAGCAATGTGTGCTTATGTTTCTCCGCCAAGGCCGAACCCAAATTCATTGTTGTGGTTGTCTTGCCCACACCGCCTTTTTGGTTTACAACGGCAATTACTCGGGCCACCTCCGTGCCTCCTTTGCGTGGAACATAAAAGGTACACCCCTATTATACCACAACTTTCCAAAAAAGTACATCCCCATTCCTTGAAAAAAGAAGCGACGGATTCGTGAGCGTATTGCACTGGGGACATGGTGGTGGTGATGATAGTTGCTGGGAGGAGGCAGCACAGACGGCGTAGGGTCAGGAAAGAGGGTAGTCCCCGCAAGAGGCGCGGGGGCTGGCACTATCTGAACGCCACCTGGCACATTCCGCTACTGCGCAGTGTGGTGCTGGGGATGTTGTGGGCGGCCAGCGGGCGCGCGGGGCCGGTGTGGTTGGGGCTGGTGCCCTGGGGGTTGTGGGTGTGGCAGGGAACGGGGGTGCTGTGGCCCAGGCTGCGCGGTCAGCCGGAGTGGCAGGGGGGGCGCTGGCTGCTGTGGCAAGGGCAACGCTGGTTGATGGTGGGCTGCTTGGGGCTTCTGGCCGGCAGCGTGCTGCGGCACGCTGCGGCGACAGCCCACCATCCCGCGGTGCTGGGTCTAGGCTGTGTAGTCTGTGACCGGGAGGAGCCGGGGGTGGAGGTGGTGCAAGAGGAAGACGGGAGCTATACGGCTACCCTCCGTGGGCACTTCACCGCCCATGTAGGTGCAGACCATCCTTTCCGGGTGCGACGATTGCTCCTCTTTCTGCGCCTGCTGGAGGTGGAAGGGGCGCAACGCAGGGGGCGGCGCACGCGGGATGGGCGTACGCCTTTCGTACCCCAGCAACAATTGTCGGCCTGGTTCAAGATGCCGCAACCGGACATCAGCCGTATCGAGATGACCGCTTATCGCTGGGTAAGCGCCTGGGGCTACGAGCTGCTGCCGGTGGCCTCCCTCTGCGCCGGCCTCAGTATACTCTGGCCCACGCCGGTGGCCGAAGAACATGTCCCGAAGTCGTGACGGTCACACGGGGTGCATTTCAATTCTGGGGGCAGGGTAAGGATTTCACCGCAGAGACAATGGATGGTTTCGAGTTTCGAGTTGCGTATTCTGCCGCTCCCCGCTCGACGCTCGACGCTCCACGATTTTCATCCTTGCGTCTCAGCGCCTTTGCGTCTTTGCGTCTTTGCGTTAAAACGATTCTCACCCCCAAATTGAAATACACCCGTCACACGCATAAAGTTGATTGACCGGTCGGCCTGTGGTATAATTGGAGAAGGACAGCCAACACGATGATATTCCTTGGATTGACAGGCCCGATTGCCTGCGGCAAAACAACTGTGTTGCGACTCTTGGAAGCTCGCGGCGCGAAAGGCATTGATGCCGATGCCCTGGTACATGACCTGATGTCGCCCGGACGACCGGTTTGGCGCGGCATTGTCGCCGAATTTGGGCAGCACATTTTGGGCACGGACAAAACAATTGATCGCAAACAGCTAGGCGCGCGCGTCTTCTCCGACCAAGATGCCATGCGCCGATTGGAACGCATTGTCCATCCAGCTACGGTAGCAGGAATTGAAGATCGCCTGCGCTCCTTTCAAAACGAGGGTTTTCCTCACAACCAAAACGCAGTCGTCGTGCTCGAGGCCATCAAGCTCATCGAAGGGGGGTATCACAGGCGTTGCCACGCGGTTTGGATCGTCACCTGCGATCCAAACCGGCAGATCGAACGGTTGATGACCGTGCGCAACCTCTCCCGCGAAGAAGCAGAGACCCGCCTGCGGGCGCAGGCCGGCTGGAGCGACAAGATGCACTACGCAGACGTCATTATTCGCAACAACGGAACACGCGAACAACTGGAAGCACAGGTGGACGTTGCATGGAGCCAGTTGATCGCGCGGGACAACAAGGAAACAGAACCATGATACGCGATTTTTTGGACCACCATCCCCATGTAACCAGTTGGATTGGCCTGGCCCTGGGCATGGTCATCATCTTGCTTTGGGCTGCCAAAGATGTAACCCTTCTGCCCAGCCAACGTCTTTGGATGGTCGTCGCCACCATTGGATTGGCCGGACTGTGTGTATGGATTTTGCGCTGGGAGGAGTAGCGCCAGATGGTAGAACGGCTCACTCTGGGTCGCCACCACGGATTGCGTGGGCTGCGCCCTTTTAACCCGGCCCGCGATCTGGGGACTCTGGCCGATCTGATCGAAGTCGCCTTTGCCGAAGATTTGTCGGCCGGCGGAAGCTCCCCCGTGGACGAGATTCGCTGCGGCACGGCTTAGCGCTTCGATGGGCCGGTGGACGACAAGGCCCTGGCCATGATCGCCGCACGCCTCATCGCCAACGATGTGATCGAGGAGATCCTCGTGGGCACCGCAACTCTTCCCGCGGCCCGCTCACCGGGTGGTTACACATTCGAACGCGTGGTCGTGCCATTGCCCGAGGACGAGGAGGCGCTGGTCGCCCTCT
>CAZFFM010000258.1:0-4845 GCA_964517425.1 uncultured Ardenticatenales bacterium
TCCAACGTCGAAACATTCAACCTGGTTGTTCTTTGTGCCTTCGTGTCTTCGTGGTTAATTTGAGAGAATTGCCGCGCAAGAATTTGACGGACACCCGATCACGAATTTTCCCTGGCGGTGTATTTGGTGTATAATTGATAGTGCCGTTTTGCGAACTTGCACCTCATACCGGCACGAGATCCTCATGGAGGCGGCTTGCCTATGGATATCTTCGATCCACACCACACACGACGGCCTGACCAAAGCCTGTTCTTCAAACGGGGCGACCCGCACGATGTGCGCCTCGGCGAGATTGTCCGCGCGGACGAAGCGGCCTATGGCAACGCGCCGGTCGCGATCTTGGGCTGCCCCCAGGACGAAGGTGTGCGGCGAAACCACGGCCGGCCGGGCGCAGCTATGGCCCCCGACGAGATACGACGCTGCCTATATCGCCTGACCGTCGCCAACCTGGACGATCTGCCCATTGTCGACTTAGGCAATACGGTGATTCAGGCAACGCTCGAAGAGACCCACGTATTGCACCAAGCCATCGTGGAGCAAATTCTCCGCGACGGGAAGACGCTGGTCTCCCTGGGCGGCGGCAATGACATTTCGTACCCGGACTGTGCGGCGCTGGCACAGGTGGCGACCGGCGTGCTGGCCTTCAACGTGGACGCCCATTTCGATGTCCGTGCCGATGCCGTGCGCAACAGCGGCACACCCTATCGCCAGTTGATCGAAGAGGGCTTCATCCGGCCCGACCGCTTCTACGAGATGGGCCACCAACCCTTCGCCAACGCGCCCACCTACGCACAATACCTCCGCGAGCGTGGCGTACACGTGCAAAGCCTGGCCGATCTGCGCCGGTTTGGACTGATGCGAGCATTTCGCAGCGCCCTGGAAACCAGCGCACAGGCCATCTTCTGGGGCTTCGACCTGGACGCGGTACGGGCCGCAGACGCCCCCGGTGTGAGTGCGCCCACACCCATCGGCCTGACCGGCGACGAGTTCTGCCAGATTGCCACGCTGGCCGGCACAGACCCGCGCACGCGAATCGTCGAATTCAGCGAGGTCAATCCGCAGTTCGACGTAGACCAGCGCACCTGCCGCCTGACCGCCGCAGCGATTTGGTATTTTCTTGTGTCAATGGTCAGTGGCGAATAGCAGGGCTTTTCAAAATTCCTGCGACTGTCCGAGACCTTGATCGGAAAACGGGGTCCCTGACGGGACAGTTGACAAAAGGACGAGGAACACAGATGTACACAGGCTTCGCACACAGATTTTTTCTACATGTTTTATCTGTGTTTTTCTGTGAGAATCTGTGTCCTACGAAAACAAACATAAGAACTTTGAAAAGCCCCGGGCGAATAGCATGATGACGTGAACCGTAATGCGTAAAACGTGATACGCGACACGTAGCACGCAATACGCAGCAGTCTTGAGGAGGGAACCCATGAAACGCATCGTACGCGCCCCTCGGGGCACAAAACTGACCTGCAAGAACTGGCTGATCGAAGCACCCTACCGCATGATTCAGAATAACCTTGATCCGCAAGTGGCCGGCGACCCCGACAACCTGATTGTGTATGGCGGTCGCGGCAAGGCGGCCCGCAATTGGGCCTCGTTCGACGCCATCCTCGATGCGCTGCGCAACCTCGAAGCGGACGAGACGCTGCTCGTGCAATCGGGCAAGCCGGTTGCCCTCTTCAGGACGCACAGCGACGCGCCGCGTGTGCTGATCGCCAACAGCAACATCGTTCCCAAATGGGCCACGCAGGAGAACTTCGACCGCTGGGAGCGCGAAGGGCTGATCATGTACGGGCAGATGACCGCCGGCAGCTGGATTTACATCGGCACGCAAGGCATTTTGCAGGGAACGTACGAGACCTTCGGCGCGGTGGCCCGGCAGGAAGGCTGGGGCAGCTTGAAAGGCAAACTCGTCGTCACCGCCGGCCTGGGTGAGATGGGCGGGGCGCAGCCGCTGGCCATCACCATGAACGGAGGAGTCGGCGTGATCGTTGAGGTGGACCGCCGGCGTGCCGAACGCCGCCTGGCCCTGCGCCAGATCGACACGATCACCGGCAACATCGAGGAAGCGATGACCTGGGCCGAAGAGGCCCTCTCGCAAGGGAAACCCAAATCCATCGGGCTGATCGGCAACGCTTCCGAAGTGCTGCCCCAACTTCTGGAGCATGGCGTCGTGCCCGACGTGGTCACCGACCAGACATCGGCGCACGACGTGATGTATGGCTACATCCCGGCCGGCCTGTCACTGGGGGAGGCGGCAGAACTGCGCGAGCTCGATCCCGAAACGTACGAACGCTGGGCCATGGCCGCAATGGCGCGCCACGTGGAAACGATGCTCGCCTGGCGGGCGAAAGGCAGCATCGTCTTCGACTACGGCAACAACCTGCGCCAACGCGCCTTCGATGCCGGCGTCGAAAACGCCTTCGATTACCCGGGCTTTGTGCCGGCCTACATCCGGCCACTCTTTTGCGAAGGGAAGGGACCCTTCCGCTGGGTGGCCCTCTCCGGCGACCCGCAAGACATCTACGCGACCGACCGCGCCATCATGGAGTTGTTCCCACACGACGAGCATCTGCATCGCTGGTTGAAGTTGGCTGCGCAGCAGGTCGAGTTCCAGGGATTGCCGGCCCGCATCTGCTGGCTGGGCTACGGAGAGCGTGCCCGCGCCGGCCTGCACTTCAACGAGATGGTAGCGAACGGCGCAGTGCGCGCGCCCATCGTCATCGGACGTGACCACCTCGACAGCGGCTCCGTCGCCAGCCCCAACCGCGAGACCGAGGGTATGCTGGACGGCTCCGACGCCATCGCCGATTGGCCCTTGCTCAACGCCCTGCTCAACGCCGTCGGCGGGGCGACCTGGGTGAGCATCCATCATGGCGGCGGTGTGGGCATCGGTTACAGCATCCACGCCGGCCAAGTCATCGTCGCCGACGGCACGCCCGAAGCAGCCAGACGCCTGGAACGGGTGCTGACCACCGACCCGGGCAGCGGTGTGGCCCGCCACGCCGATGCGGGGTATCCGCAGGCCATCGCCTTCGCCAAGGAGCACGGCATCAAGATTCCGATGATGCAATGAGCCGATGAACGTAGACCTGTTGATCCACAGTGCAGCACAGTTGGTCACCTGCGCCGCTCCCAACGGCCCTGAACGGGGTCGCGCGCTGCAAGATGTGGGGATCATTGTGGATGGTGCCATCGCCGTTGCCGGCGGACAGATCGCCGCCGTGGGCACGACAGACGAGCTGCGTGCCGCATGGCTTGCGGAGCGCCAGATCGACGCGGCCGGCAAGGTGGTCTGTCCCGGCTTCGTGGACCCGCACACCCACGTTGTGTACGCCGGAGACCGCGTCCACGAGTTCGAGATGCGCATCCAGGGAGCGACGTATCTGGAAATCATGGCCGCGGGCGGCGGAATTGCTGCGACAACGGCCGCAACCCGCGCGGCCACGCCGGCACAACTGGTGGCCGAGACCCGTACGCGCCTGGACGCCATGTTCGCCCTGGGCACGACCACCGCTGAGGTAAAGTCTGGCTATGGGCTGGATACGGAGACGGAGCTAAAGATCTTGCGGGCTATCGCCGAGCTGGACCGGACCCATCCGGTAGACTTGGTGCCTACGTTCATGGGGGCCCACGCGCTTCCGCCCGAATATGCAGGACGTACAGACGATTACGTGAACCTGGTGGTCGGTGAGATGTTGCCGGCCGTGGCCGAGTGGTATCGCTCGTCCCCCTTCGCTGCTCGTGGCGTGCCCCTGTTCGCAGATGTGTTTTGCGAACGCAACGCCTTCGACGTGGCCCAGTCGCGATGTGTGCTGGAGGTGGCAAAAAAACTGGGTATGCGCACAAAGGCGCACGTAGACGAGTTCACCGCGCTGGGGGGCGTGGCCATGGCGCTCGACCTGGGCGCTACGTCGGTGGATCACCTGGATGTGACCGGCGAGGAGGATGTCGTGCGCCTCGCTGCCTCCAGCACCATCGGCGTACTCATTCCGGCGGTGAATTTCAACCTGGGGAGCACCCACTTTGCCGACGCGCGGGGCATGGCCGATGCCGGTGCCGCCATTGCCCTGACGACCGACATCAACCCGGGTTCCGCGCCCTGCCCGGCGATGCCGCTGGTGATGGCCATCGCCTGTCGCTACCAGCGGCTGCTGCCGGCCGAGGCGCTGAATGCCGGCACCATCAACGCCGCCCATGCCATTGGTCTGGCCGATCGCTTGGGGTCGCTGGAGGTGGGCAAACAGGCCGATATCTTGATCGTCAATGCGCCCGACTACCGGCACATTGCCTATCAGTTCGGGGGCAATCTGGTGGAGCAGGTTATCAAGCGAGGGCAGTCACGAATTATCAACAATCAATGATCAATTGGCAAGGAGGAGAGGGGAACGGGCTGCATTTCAATTTTGGGGTGAGTTGGTCAAGGGCCGGCCTGGACGCGACGGAATGGGGATTCCAGGGCGGTATTGTTTTAACGCAAAGACGCAAAGGCGCTGAGACGCAAGGATGAAAATTGTGGGGCGGTGAGCGGGGAGCAATAGATTACGCATTGGGCCGAGAAGTTCAACTTCTCCGAGAAGTTGAACTTCTAAGCGTCAAGCGGGCGTACGTTCGAACGTGCCAACGCATTTTCAAAGCAGTGCCCATGAGCGCCGCGCGCGCCACCAAGGATGAAAATCGCGTGGAGCGGGCGACCGCCGCGAGTTCCGGCCCCCGGCCTGCACTCACGGCGGGCAAGCAGGCGAGCTGGCATCTGACGACTGACGACTGTTTTCAAAGCAGAAAAACTCTGCGCGCTCAGCGTCTCTGCGGTGAAATCCTTACCCTGCCCCCAGAATT
>CAZFFM010000259.1:0-4829 GCA_964517425.1 uncultured Ardenticatenales bacterium
AAAATCCGTGACCATCCGTGGCAAAAACAAAACACGCCAGTGTCCAGGTCGAAACTTTTGCGTACCACCCGGCGACTGCTCCGTCTTGACGACAACGAAACAAAGGGGTACAATAGCCATGTGAATGGCTTGATAACACTTACAACAGACTTTGGTCTGGAAGACCCCTATGTCGGTGAAATGAAAGGGGTCATGCTAGCCATAAACCCTGCGGTGCAACTCGTGGACCTGTCACACGGGATACACCCCCAAGACGTCAATCACGGGGCATACGTGGTCGCTGCAGCCTGTCGATTTTTTCCTGCCTATTCCGTTCACTTGGTCGTCGTTGACCCTGGCGTTGGCTCAGAACGACGATGTATTGCCGTGCGCACAGCCCGTGGCTATTTTGTTGCACCAGATAATGGAGTGCTCAGTCGTGTGCTGGCCCGAGAGGCAATGCTGGAGGCCGTCGAGTTGAGCAATCCCGCATATTGGCGCACGCCTACCAGCGCCACGTTTCATGGCCGCGACATCTTTGCTCCCGTTGCTGCACACCTGTCCCTGGGAAAGCCGCTCGCCACTTTCGGACCGCCCATTGCCGACCCCATAGTGCTTCCCCTTCCAGCCCCTCCCCACAAAGCGGATGGCACAATCGTTGGCACCGTCATTCACGTGGACCGCTATGGCAACCTGATTACGAACATCGCCGGCGATGACTTGCGGCCCAAAGAGGCCATCCAGGTTCAGATAGGCAGGCATCTCATTCATGCTGTACAACAGACTTTTTCTTCCGTTCGCACCGGTGAAACTTTGGCCTACATCGGGAGCAATGACACACTGGAAATTGCCGTGCGGAACGGAAATGCCGCAGCGTTGTTGGACAGCACGGTCGGCGACAGGGTAACCGTGACCTACGCAACCATCTCCCCAAAAGAAGTTCATAGAAGTTAAACTTCTAAGAATTAGGAAGGAACCGACGGATGGAGAAATTTCTCATCGAAGGTGGATACCGACTCGAAGGAACCGTATACCCCAGCGCCAACAAAAATGCAGCCTTGCCCATTCTCGCTGCTTCCCTGCTCACCGACCAGCGCGTCATCATCCGCAACGTCCCTCACATTCGGGACGTGTCTACCATGCTCAAAATCCTGGTGGACCTCGGCGTGGAAATCGAACACCTGGGCAAACACAACCTGGCCTTGCGAGCCAAAACGATCCGCAAAACAGCTCCGGACCGGCGATTGTGCGAGCAAATACGGGCCTCCATGCTGGTGGCGGGCCCGTTGCTGGCCCGTTGTGGCCACGTGGAAATGCCGCCACCCGGTGGCTGCGTCATCGGACGACGACGCATAGACACTCATCTGCTCGCCATGGAGGCACTGGGGGCAAATATCGAAGTGGATGCAGATTACCAGATGCGGGCCAATGGCTTTCGGGGCAAGGAGGTCTTCCTGGATGAAGCCAGCGTCACCGCCACTGAAAACGCTCTGATGGTCGCCGCCGTGGCCGAAGGCAGGACGGTGATCTACAACGCCGCCTCCGAACCGCATGTTCAGGACCTCGCGCGATTCCTGGTGAAGATGGGAGCGCACATTGCGGGGATAGGCAGCAACGCCCTGGTCATTGAGGGTGTTCGCACGTTACAGGGTGCGGAGCATACCATCGCCCCCGACCATATTGAGGTAGGCAGTTTTATGGGGCTGGCTGCCGTTACCAACAGCAAGTTACGCATTGCTAATGTCGTTCATGATGATCTGCGCATGACCTGCCTAGTCATGGACCGTCTAGGGGTCAAGGCTGAGGCCGTGGGCGACGACCTGATTGTGTCGCGCAAAGAGCCGATGGCCATAACGCCCGACATCGGCATGGCCGTGCCCAAGATTGATGATGGCCCCTGGCCGGCCTTTCCGGCCGACCTGATGAGTATCGCGCTGGTTGTGGCTACGCAGGCCGCCGGCACCACCCTTTTCTTCGAGAAGATGTTCGAAAGCCGCATGTTTTTTGTGGACAAGCTGGTTGATATGGGCGCCCAGATCATTTTGTGCGATCCCCACCGCGCGGTCGTCGTGGGGCCTTCTCGCCTGCGGGGGTCTACGCTGGAAAGCCCGGACATTCGCGCCGGCATGGCATTGCTCATCGCCGCACTGGGCGCAAAAGGGCAAAGCGTCATCGGCAATATCGGACAGATTGATCGCGGCTACGAGCGCATAGAAGAACGCTTGCGTGACCTCGGCGCGCACATCGAACGAATCACGGTCAAGGACCGGGCATAAGTCTGGCGATCAGCCATCCCAAAGTCCGCGACAGGTCTACCCCTTGCGGTACGCCGCCTCGTATGCCCGGTAATGTGCGTAAATGCGCTCCAGGTAAAGGCGGGTCTCCTCCACATCTATGTTCTCAACAAAAAGGTCAGTGTCTGGGTCATCCCAACGTCGCACACTGCCCGGGCCGGCATTGTACGCAGCCAACGCCCGCAGCAAGTCACGATCAAAAGTGTCAAGCTGGCGGGACAAATAGTACGCACCAAACTCCAGTCCCACAACTGGGCGGTACAGGTCATCCGGTGCGAAATCGGACCTTCTCAATTGCAGGGCAATCCAACGACCGGTGTCGGGAATGACCTGGGCCAGTCCCAGCGCATCGGCCCCAGAAGTGGCCGAAGGTTCCCAGCGACTTTCTTGCCAGATCAGGCTGGCCAGCAAAAGAGGATCCACCTGTTGTTGATTGGCCTGAGCAAGCACGTCCTGCGTGAAGGGCAGCGGATAGACCATTCTCTGCAAAGCAACGGGCACATCGAACAGCGAATTCGCCGGCGATAGCTGTGCCACGCTTTCGGCTGCAGAAATTTGCAGGCTGTACAGGCCGGCGTCCTGGAAAAAGCGATCCAGCGCATACAACGTCCACGGGTCACTCCTGTAAAGGTCGAACAGGCGGTGGAATTCATCGCCCGCTTCGCTGCGCAAGCCCAGCGAAAGCAGCGTCTCTCCGCGACGGAACGCCAACTGGCCGCGCACCGAATCGGGTAGGACGCCCCCCTTTTCGTTGGTAACGGTCGTCGTGACCGGTTTCGCACTCCAGCTTTGCATCCACGATTCCAGCGCCTTCCGCTCCGCAAGAGAAATGCCCACACTGTGCATGGGTTGCGGAAAAACCGTAAGATTCCGGCCACTCAGACGGTCGGCGGCCCGCCGGCCATAGAAACTCTGCGGTGCAGCCTGCACCGCTTCCTGCCAGATGGTGCGTGCTTCGGCGGACGATCCGTCCGCCTCCGCAATTTTGCTGGCCCAAAAGAGCGCCTTTGCCCGCAAATCAGACAGGGCGTATTCCACAGACAGCCGCTGCCAATCGTCCCGCGCGCCGGTCGTGTCGCCCATCCGGTAGCGGATCATGGCTGCGCGGTCCAGCGCTTCGTCGGCCCCTTCGTCGCCTGGATACTGCGTCACAAGGGCTTCATAGGCCCCAGCGGCATCGGAGGTTCGGCCCTGCCGCTCCAAAAGTTCTGTCGCCTTCCACAGACCCTGTGGAGCCAGACGATCATCCGGCTCCTTCACCGCCAGCCGGCGATAGGCAGCCAGTGCCTTGTCCAGGTTCCCCATTTCAGCGTAGATACGGCCTTTCTCCAGCTGGGCCTTGCCGGCCAGCGCACTCTGTGGGTACGCGCGCAACAGGGTGTCCAACGCACGGAGCGCGCTGCCCGCGTCATCTTGCCGGTCGTAGGCCAGGGCAATGTAAAACTGCGCGTTCGGTGCGTAGGGCGCTTCCGCATCTTGGAGATAGCGTTGAAAGAGGGTAATGGCCAGCTTCTCCTGGCCGTTGTAGAATTGGATCAGGCCCTGTTGAAAGAGATTGACCTGGTATTGCACAGCCTGCAATTCTTCAAGCGCTTTTATAGCGTGTTCGGTAGCGGGGTACTGCACGACAATGGCCGCGAAGCGCTGCCAGGCTTCTTCGTCACGGCCCAATCCTTCCAGAGATAGACCTGCTTTGTACATCATTTCCGCGCGGTAATAGCCGATCCGGGACCCGGCCAACACACGGTCAAACCAGGTCAGTGCCTGATCGTATTCTTTTTGCTCGAAATAGTAGTTGGCGATCTTCTCCGCAGTGAGTGTACGCCAGACGCGATCAACGTCGGGGTCCGCCACGATTCGCTGGTATTCGCGAATAGCCTTATTGGTCTGCCCCCATGCCTCATACGTTTCGGCCAACCGCTCGGCGATATATGGGGCAATATCCTTCTCCACTTCTTCGAAAGCGCGGTATTGTTTTGTGGCTTCCTCCCAGTCACCCGATTGGCGGGCCATTTCGCCGAGGAAGAAATGTGCCTGCGGAACCAAGTGGCTTTCCGGGTACTTGCGCAGGAAGCTTTGCAATGTTTCGACAGCCAAAATGGGTTGGCCGGAGAGAACCTGGGTCTCACCCAAATGGAAGAGGGCATCCATTGCCGCCACCGGATCATCCGGCTGCATGAGGATTTCAGCGTACTGGGCCACCGCGCCATCGTAATCGCCGGCGCGCTGCCGTTCCTCCGCCGCGCGCAAGCGTTGGGAGGGCAGCGGCGTCACGGTTGGAGAGGCCGTGACAGTGGGCGCAACGGTCAGCGTGGGCCTCGGCGTGAACGTAGGTACGCGAGCAGGAAGCACCCGCACAACGGGCGTCGCGGACAGAAGCGGCGGAGTGTCCGGTCGCCCAACCGTGGTACAGCCGACCAGCACGGCGATCGTCAGCAGCGCCGTCGCCCATTGTGACGTTCGTTTGATCATGGCGACCCCGTTATGAAAACAGTCGTCAGTAGTTTGACAATGTTAAATTACCTTTGCGGTCTAATTTGACCTTACTGGCGGTCA
>CAZFFM010000260.1:0-4805 GCA_964517425.1 uncultured Ardenticatenales bacterium
GAAAGCCTACTCGCCAGGACTATCCAATGTTCCAACCTGGACGCTGGCGTTTCTTGCTTTTGCCACGGATTACACGGATTTTCACGGAAAACTCAGAAAGGATAGATGAAAATCTGTGGAAATCCGTGCAATCTGTGGCTGAAAATGCCGTTTATACGGCCAACGTGATTTTCGCGAGACTCCAGTTCCAACGTCGAAACATTCAACCTGGTTGTTCTTTGTGCCTTCGTGTCTTCGTGGTTTATTTGAGAGAATTGCCGCGCAAGAAAATGACGGACACCCTCTTACTTGATGACCTTGCGCCAGAATTCAAAACCTTGACCTTTCCAACCAGATACGATATAATGTGGGCCAGACAGTGCCACGGTCCGCATTGTGCCGGTCGTGGCCCACCGCTCCAGGGTATGATTGCGATCCGACCATGTCTTCTTCCAAGAACGTTTCTGTTGCTTTGGGCAAGCTCGAAGAACGACTGGAGAGAATGCTCGAACGTCCGCTCGGCCGCCTCTTCGGTGGAAAGATCGAGCCGGCGGATCTCGCCAACCGTTTGTCCAGAGCCATGGAAGATGGCCAGATCGTGGCTGCCGGGAAGCGGCTGGTGCCCAACCGGTACGAGATTACGCTCCACCCTGCAGACCTCGCAGAATTCCAAAGCTTCGAAGGCATTCTCGTGCAGGAGATGGGGGCTTATCTCATGGGGCTAGCGCGACAAAGAGGGTACACCCTGATCGGTCGTCCGGACATTGCCCTTTCGGTGGATACGATGCTGGCTCGAGGTGACATCGCGGTTGCAGCTCGTCTCATAGACTTGAGCCAGTCGGAGTCGCCCCTGCTGCAACAGCATACGAGCCCCATGAAAATTCCCCAGCGTCTTCAGTTAATTGCCGCCCGACCCCGTTCATGTCTCATCTTCCAGGACCGCAGAATCGATCTGGACTCACCTTTGGTGACGATTGGCCGCCACATGGACAACGACATTATCCTGGAATCCAAATCTGTTTCGCGCTACCACGCGCACATCAAGCCGCGCCAGTCACACTATTACCTTACAGACTTGGCCAGTGCAAACGGAACGACAGTAAACGGGAAAACCATCACAGAATGTGTGCTGCAAGACGGTGATGTGATTTCTTTTGGCGGCTTGGAGATGGTTTTCCGAAATGCTCACCCGGCATAGGAGCCGCGTAATTGGCTGCTGAAACAATGCTTTTCCTGCTCCGGATCATCTTCCTGCTCCTTCTTTACGTTTTCCTGGTTAGCGTGCTGGTCGTAACTTGGCGCGACCTTACAGCAACGCAAAAGGCACCTTCTGGCTACAGGCAAGAGCGTGTGACCGGATGGCTGCAAGTCACCAATCCGGGCACCACCGGCTTTGCGACCGGCGACATGATCTCCCTGCGCCCGGTTACGGCCATTGGACGAGACTTGAGCAACGATATCGTACTCACGGACAGTTTTGCGTCTGCGCACCATGCGCTCCTCACGTACCGTCAAAGCCGGTGGTGGCTCGAAGACCTGAACAGCAGCAACGGAACGACCGTGAATGGCACCTTGATGAAGCGGCCCATCCCCTTGGACGCCGGCGACATCATCGGTATCGGACAGGTGCTGCTCAAGCTGAATTGAGATTGTTTGGCCGTTACGCACAACGCTTTTGCGCGTACCATTTTGCGCTGTGCTCCCCTCTTGCGGGTGTCCGTCAAAGTTTTGCGTCCGAAATCGGGTGCCACCCACAATGTCCACGCGTAATATCCCCCCGTACTTGTTGCCTCCGATCTTCATTTTACCACAAAGACACCAAGACACAAAGCGTACAAATTGATTCGCGGTTGCCTTGGGCGAAATGTTCCAACTTTGAAGGTAAGGCTGAGTTCAGAACCTGCCCCTGCTTGTTTTTCTTTGTGCCTTCGTGGCTTCGTGGTTCATTCCTTGCGAGAAGGTGTGTTGCCGTGCAAAAAATGACGGCCACTCCCCTTCTTGCGCCCTCCTTGAGTTTGCGCACGGTTTGTAGTATAATACCCAGTAACGTTTTCTCTGGGGAAGGGACATAGCAAGTGAGGGACGGGTTGGCGCCGCTCCCTGCATTTCCGTGAGAGCAATTGCGTGACACTCGATGACCATAACACGGTAAATATCCTTGGCGTCCACATCCATGATGTGACGGCACGAGACACGCTGGCCCACATCATCCGCTTTATTGCAGAGGGGCAGCCACGGCAACTCGTTACGGTTAACCCGGAGTTTGTGATGGAGGCCCGGCGGAACGAGGCCTTCCGACGCGTTCTGAACGGTGCGGACCTGGCTTTGCCCGACGGGGTTGGTATCTTGTGGGCGGCACGCATGCTCGGCCAGCCGCTGCGCGAGCGGGTGGCCGGCTCAGACATGGTGCCGCAAATCGCGGCCCAGGCCGCCGAACAGAACCACCGTATCTACCTGCTGGGGGCTGCACCGGGTGTGGCCGAAGCGGCCGCGCGTTGTCTGAAGCGAGCGTGCCCTGAATTGACGGTTGCAGGCACGTGGGCCGGCTCGCCTGCAGAGACCGAAGCGCCGGACATCATCCGCAGGATTCACGAGGCCCGGCCGCACGTGTTGCTCGTCGCCTACGGCGCACCGCAGCAAGACCTGTGGATCGCACGCCACTTGCGTGAGCTGGAAGTGCCGGTGGTTATGGGGGTTGGTGGTGCCTTCGATTTCATGGCCGGCGTGACCCAACGAGCGCCCCGCTGGATGCAAGACGGGGGCCTGGAATGGCTCCACCGCCTGGGATACCAACCGTGGCGCTGGCGGCGGATGCTGGCTCTGCCCCAGTTTGCCCTCCTCGTCCTGGCCAGCAGGATACGCGCCACATGAAAGTGGGACATATATGAATCCCGTCATAGACATTCAAAACCTGGACGTTGCCTACGGCGATAACGTCGCGCTGGAATCGATCAATCTCCAGGTACAGGCCGGAGAATTCCTGGCCGTAATTGGCCCCAATGGTTCCGGAAAAACTACGCTGATGCGCACCATCCTGGGATTGGTCGACCCGTTGCGTGGACAGGTCTACGTCTTTGGGCAGCAGCCTGGTGCGCTGGGCGCGCTGCGCAGTCGCATCGGCTACGTGCCGCAACTTATGACGGTCAATTTCCAGTTTCCCGTGCGCGTCTCCGACGTAGTACTCATGGGGCGTTATGGCAAACTGGGCCTGTTCCACCGGCCCGGTCGGACCGATCACGAAGCGGCAATGCGCGCCCTCGAACAAGTGGGAATGGCGGAGCTGGCCAATCGTCAGATCGGCCAGCTTTCCGGCGGCCAACGCCAGCGGGTGATTGTCGCGCGGGCATTGGTTTCCAGTCCCGACTTGCTGATCCTCGACGAGCCGACCACCGGCACGGATGCCGAAAGCACCGAATCGCTTTACGAACTGTTGCACCGCCTCAACGACGAAGAACATCTCACGATCGTGCTGGTCTCTCACGACGTGGGCATCGTGGCCCAGCACGTAGATATTGTAGCCTGCCTGAACCGCCGTCTCGTGGCCCACGGCCGGCCTGCCGAGATATTGAACAGCGAGACTCTCTCCTGTATGTACGGAGACGAGGCGATGCTCTTTGGACATGGTGCGATCCCGCACATGATTGTGGAACGCCGGTAGGTCGCAGATGGAAATCCTCGGCTACACCTTCATGCAGCGCGCACTGCTCGCTTCCACGGTCATCGGTGTGGTTTGTGCCGTGATTGGCGTATACGTCGTGCTGCGCGGCCTCTCTTTTATCGGCGCCGGCATTGCCCACGCTTCATTCGGCGGCGTGGCCCTGGGCGTCGCGCTGAACCTGAACCCCCTCCTGACCGCCGTTGTTTTCTGTGTCGCCACCGCTCTGGGGATCGGCACAGTCAGCCGGCGAGGGCACGTCAGCGAGGACACAGCCATCGGCGTCTTCTTCGCCTCTACGATGGCGCTCGGCATCTTGATCATTGGCTTGCAACAGGGGTACAACGTGGATCTATTCGGCTACCTGTTTGGCAGCGTGCTGGCAGTAACCACAGAAGACCTGGTCATCAGCCTAATCCTGGCATTGATCGTAATCGGCACGGTGGCGCTGCTTTTCAAGGAGTTCTTGTTCATCAGCTTCGACCCTGAAATGGCTGAGGTAGTTGGTTTGCCGGTCACACCCTTGTACTATCTGTTGCTCACCCTTGTGGCGGTGACGGTTGTACTCTCGATCAGGGTAGTGGGCATTATCCTGGTCTCCGCGCTCATCGTGACGCCGGCTGCTGCGGCACAGCAACTCACGGACGACTTCGTACAGATGATGATCCTGTCGGTTGCTATCGGCGTCGGTGCTTCATTGGGAGGGCTATTCCTCTCGTACTGGCTGAACATTGCCTCCGGTGCCACGATGGTCTTGCTGGCTACGGCTATTTTCTTTGCCAGCGTAGGATTTCGCCGTTTGCGCGGGGTGGCCATTTGACGAATTGCACCAATCATAGTATAATTACGACGGCTTTATTCCTCGGTAGCTCAATTGGTAGAGCAACCGGCTGTAAAGAAAAAGTGTACCTGGCATAGACGCATCTTTGTTGAGGACGAGGGAGACAAATGGTTCTTGACATGCCTGGTTACACAACGTTGCAGCCCTAATCAGCAATGGTTAGTGGAAAAACGGGGTGAATTCAGGGAAGCCTCAGCACTTCGGGTGGTGGTAACCCTGAGCCAAGCCCGGTGAACGGGAAGTGCCGCCGTGAAGCAGCACAGTAGCCGGGAAGGTGCAGAGACTCAGGCAGTGAGGATCCTGACCAATAAGCTGCCCTCGAGCGCCCCG
>CAZFFM010000261.1:0-4798 GCA_964517425.1 uncultured Ardenticatenales bacterium
CCGCGCGTATCATCTGCCTCTTGTGGGCTGCGTGCTTCTCTCACCACGAAGACACCAAGACACAAAGCGTACAAAATATTTCGCGCGAGTCTTGAACGTTCATCCTTGCTCTTCTTTGTGCCTTCGTGCCTTGGTGGTTTATCATTTACAGGAGGGTGCCTTGCCGCGCAAAAAGGTGACGGACACCTAGAGACTCCCAGCACTTGACCTGGGGGAAACTCTCCTGTATACTTAAAAGGGCAACCAGCTGGGGGGCCGGTGAGAGAGAAGGAGTAAAAGATGAAGATCAACTTTTATGCTACGTTGCGCCAGATCGTGGGCACGAAAACGGTCGAGCTTTCGTTGCCAAACGGTACTACCGTGCAGCAGGCCGTCGCAGAGGTTGTTGCCCGCTATCCCAATATGCGCCGAATGCTGTTGGACGAGCAAGGAGAACTTCACCCTTATGTCCACGTGTTCATCAATGGGCGGGACGCACCCTATCTGGAAAGTGCCCTGGAAACCGTGCTGCAACCGGACGATAGTGTAGACATCTTTCCTGCTGTTGGAGGTGGCCAATGAAACCGGTGAAGCTGGAGCGCAAGATTCGGGGCATTCCCTTGTGGCTGTTGCGAGCGTATTTAGAAGAGCTGGGCGGCCAGGCGCAAGGAGATCGGATAACGGGACATGGCTGGGAAGCGCAGATTGCAGAGTTGGACGATTTTCATCTGGGATCATTGACCGTGGGGCAGGTACGGCTACAGATTGAAGGAGAGAAGCAAACGGTCGAGGCGCTTATGCCTCTCCTTGACCGTAAGCTGCTGCGTGGGGGTGGATAGGGACTTTAACCCATCGCTTGATCATTTTTTGCATTTCAGAGGCATACAACGACCAATCATGCAAAGTAGCAGGATCAAAATCTGCCCCATTCGGCCAGACCAATGTGTGCACTTCTGGGTCTATTTCAACGCTTTCAAATAGTTTTATATCTTGAAGTGGGCCATATAGATCCCCTGCTAATATTGGCGAAAAATCTATCGACTGTGCTGTCCCATCATCAAATTCTACCTTTATTTTATACGGCCCCACTATCTCAAAATCAATCACCCGACATATTGGATGTGACATATCTTTCTCCCTCTTCATCACCGCAATGGAGCAATTCGATACGGCACTTGCCCAGATTGTAATCTTCCCCAGTTTTCTCTAAGTTCACCTTGATGCAACTCTGCCCATGCCTCCACCAATCGTTGTTGTTTGCGTAGCAACCCACCGGCGATTATTTCCAATGTTTCAATATCGTAAACCGCAGAGTCGTTCTGGCAATACACGTGGAAATGGGGACGATGGTGCGGCACGCCAGGCTCGGCGTACATACGAATGATAATTCCAAAAAAACGGGCTATTTCAGGCACGAGATACCCCTACAGGCACATTTACAGAATTATGGCCTTGATCGAGCGAAAAAAGCGGAGAGACTTCCGAAGTCTGCATCCAGAGACTTCGGAAGTCTGTTCCCCTATCGAGACGTTACAAAATGTCCAACTCTTTGAGTTTGGCCTCCGGAACGACACCGTTCTCCCAACCACGGGCGTTGTAGTACTCCTCTAGCATTTCCGGCAATTCGCAGACTTGACCTTCGGAGCCGGGCACGGTGGAGGGTTCCTTGAGGAATCGCTCCGGCAGGGTATCGCTCCCTTCCCGGAAGCCGGCCAGGTTGTTGTAGTAGCGTTCCAGGTTGTAGATACGCTCTCCGGTCTTCAGCATCTCGTCGGCGGTGAGCGGGATTCCGGTGATAGCCACGTACTGGGCGACGTATTCGTCCACCCCTTCGGCGAAGGCGCTGAATTTGCACAAATCCAGGCTGTCGGAGAAGGCGTGGATGTCTTGCAACAGTTTGGTCAGTTCCCCTTTGCCCTTCCATTCCAGCGGGTCGGACGGCAGGGGGATCAGGCTGAGCTCGCTGGCCGGCGTATAGGCACGCAGGTGACAGGCGCCACGATTGCTGGTGGCGTAGCCGATGCCCATGCCCTTCAATCCGCGCGGGTCGTAGGCCGGGATGGCCTGGCCCTTGACGGTCATGGCGATTTCAGGATGGCCGAATTGTGTGGCGGCGCGTTCTGTGCCCTCGGCCAGTGTGTCACCGATGCCCTCGCGGAAGGCCATCTTGCGCATGGTCTCCAGCATAGCGGGCACCGTACCCCATGGCAACCCGCCGTCGCCGTTTGTGTAACCACGCTGGGTAGCTTCCATGTACATAGAAAGAACGTTGCCCATCTCGATGGTATCGAAGCCAAAATCGTTGCACCGGTCAATCAACTGAGCGACGCCATTGATGTCAGCATTGTCGCAATTCGCCCCTAATGCCCAGGCCGATTCGTACTCCACGCTCTCCATCTGCAAACCCTTGTAGTCTCCTTCGGTGACTTTGACCTCTTTCTTGCAGGCCACGGGGCAGGCATGGCAGGTGGGGTCGTTGACCAGAACGTTCTCTTTGACGTATTCGCCGCTGATCGATTCGGCGCCCTCGCCAAAGGAGGCCAGTTGGCTGTTGCGGGCGGGGAGTGCCCCCATGTTGCTGGTGATGTTCATGAGCACGTTGGTTCCATAGACGGAAAGGCCACCCTTACGAGGACTGGTGATGTTTTTCTCGTCCATGATGGTGGCCAGAGCGCGATCGTGGGCTGCTTTCCAGGCTGTCCGGTCGGCAGGTGAAGGCATTTGCTTCTCGGCCTTGATGACGATGGCCTTCAATTGTTTGCTTCCGCCAACGCAACCGGTGCCTCCCCGGCCGCTGGCGCGGTCGTCTTCGTTAATCCAGCAGGCCAGGCGGGCCAGGGTCTCGCCGGCAGGGCCGATGGTGATCACGCTCAGGTCCTTTGCGCCATATTTCTCCTGGAAAAACTTCACCGTGTCATGGACGCCCTGGCCCCAGACCTCTGAAGCATCCATGATTTCTAGCTGACCGTCGTGCGCGTAGGCATAGACCGGGTTTTCGGCCTTGCCCTTGAAGATCAGGCCATCGAAACCGGCCCAGCGCAGGCGAGCCGCCGACCAGCCGCCGTGGTGGCTATCGGTGACAGTGCCGGTGAGTGGTGACTTGCTCACAACGGCCATTCGCCCGCTCATATTCGCTTCGGTGCCGGTGAGGGGGCCGTTCATGAAACACAAAATGTTATCAGGGGAGAGCGGGTCTACATCAGGGCCATTCTCAAACACGTAGCGAACCCCCAACCCACGTCCTCCAATGTACTTGCGTGCCCAATCTTCCGGAATCGGTTTGTACGCTACCTCCCCTACCGTCAGATCGACATGGGCAACATGATTGGCGTATCCTCCAAATGACATGGTGTTCTCCTTTCTCAACGCTAGCTGACTCTCGTCGGATCAACAAAGATGGGTTTAACTGACTACACACCACCTCCTTCTACATCTGCCACCCATTTCGCTGAGTACTTTGCGAATAGACACGGTGGGCGAGCACTCCAAAATCGGCAATCTGAAATCCAAAGTCCCCTTATTGGTCCAGGGCTGCCAGACGAGCCTGCGGGTAATAGCTGAAGAATTTCCGCCTATCCGTGAGTCTAATCTTAGTTCGTTTGCAAAAAAATTTGGGGGATGGGCGGCACGAGTGCCCACGAGTGCCCCTACCTCCAGTACTTTCGGACTCATTTAGCCAACCCAATTTGGCAATCCAACATTCAAAATCCCTTCACCTCCCCGGCGGGAAGACAGCGATTCCGTCGCTCTCATGAATCCTGTTTCCGAACCCGCCGGCGTAGTTCAGGTCGCGACCGTTGAGCAGGACGCGCCATCCCGGACGCGGGACGTAGGCCGTATTTACTTCCATCCAGAGGGCGTCGCGCTTCTCTTCGGAATGCCATACGTGGTGCAAGGCCACAGGGCGAG
Source organism: uncultured Ardenticatenales bacterium (assembly GCA_964517425.1). GTDB lineage: Bacteria > Chloroflexota > Anaerolineae > Ardenticatenales > JAADHH01 > JAADHH01. The sequence continues at coordinate 3,889 of CAZFFM010000261.1, forward strand.
CTTGCGGGTAATAGCTGAAGAATTTCCGCAGCACATCGGCCGCAGTGGCACCATCCTCGACATGCACCTGCGTCTCTCGTATGCCCAGAAGCGGTCGCAGGCGGCCAAACAGAGTGATTTGCACGGGGAAATCTCCTCTGTCCAATTCCTGAGCCACCCGGTAGCCGAGCGACATCTGGTTCAGTTGCACCGCCAGATATTTGTTCCAGCCGGCCATCGCTTCGGCAATCACTTCTGCAGGCAGATGCGCCTCGGACATGAAGCGGGCAAAAGAGGCCAACACCAGCCCGATGGAGGCAGTCACGTAGGCAGGAGGGGTGTGGATGTGCCGGGGACCGTGTCCGTTGTGGACTTTGCCGGCGTAGAACAGGTAGAGGGCAAACTCGTCGCTGGTATCCATGCCCAGCGCGCGGCCCAACCAAACGGTGAAGAACCGTCTCCGCTCTTCCAGGTGCGCCTCATCCACGTGGTCTTCCCATCCCAAAATGGCAGCGGTTTCGGGGACCGAGCGCAAATAATCATACGTGTTCACCACCAGTTCCGTACCACGACGGAAGAGCACTTCTACGGAACGGGACATGGCCGCCTTATCGTTTGCCGTGAGACCGACGAACCGCAACATGCGTTGCCACTCCTCCCGGGGGTCGGGAGCAAGGTCACGTAATTCTACATCCAGGTTTGTCATCACTTTGTGCTGCAAAGCAGGCGGGGTAGGGACGAAGGGATTCTCTGTTCGCATTTCTTAGCACCTTTGCCTATACGATAACCTCGAAACCGTCAATGGTCTGTACGCTGAAATCAGTATACACTAATTCTTGCGCATTGTCAATAGCCCTACTTGAGGGGGAGTGGCCATCAAAGTTTTGCGTCTGCAATCATTCACGCCCTGCCCTTACCACCAAGACACAAA
>CAZFFM010000262.1:0-4780 GCA_964517425.1 uncultured Ardenticatenales bacterium
CCGTCTGACGACTGACATCTGACGACTGGCTACTGGTAGCTATTTTCATAACAGGGTATAGTGTAGGTCACGATGTCGTGTGCCGGCCATCTCTGGGCCGAGACTGGATGGTGGTATAATTGTACAACACCTTCCCCAGAAGAACAAGTCGGGTACGGGCACGGGGGTAGTCTATACGATTCGGTAGAAACCCGGCCGGGGGAAACAATGTGCGTCCGGCATTTTGTGCAGGTAGGGGCAAGGCATTCCCCAGAGTCTGTTTCCATGGCAACGCACCGTAGGGAGGCTACTTCCTGTCGGTAAGGTTAGTTGGTGCGGGGAAAGCCTTGCCCCTACAAGGTTCAATCTGCTTGTTCTTCGTGCCTTGGTGGTGTGCGCTGCGCGCGGATAAATCGGGGAAAAAGAAGGGCGTTGCCCCCCTGTAAATTTGGGGAGCAACGCCTCCGTTTTGCCGGTGAATTGCCGGCGGGGTTATGTTACTGCGGTTGTCCTTCAGGCTGCTGCGGGCCACCCTGCGGGCCAGGGCCTTGGGGACCACGTCCCTGCGGGCCAAAACCTTGGTGCCCACGCCGGCCCTGTTGCCCCTGTCGCCGAAATGGGGCCATCAGTTGGCGGGCGGTAATATCCAGGCCGTTCTTGTCCAGGAAAGTCTGGATTTTCTCTTTCGCTTTGTCGGCCTGCTCTTGCGTTACGTTCCCGTTTGCAAGCGCTTTGTCTATGGTGGCATTCGCTGTTTCTTGCACGGCGGTCATCACCGCGCTGGCATCGCCATTGTGATCCTCGACGACCTGTGCCAGCGTCTTGCCGGCCACCATCTCACCGAGCACTTCTCGCGGCTCCATGTTTAGCTGGTCGGCAGCAGCTTTCAGCAATTGCTGCTCAATGCGGAACTTCTGTTGTTGTTGTTTTTGTGCGGGACGCTGGCGCGGCATGAAGAACGGCCCCATTTTCCCTTCCCGAATGTTGTTGATCAGCGCGTCAGCGCGCTCCTGCGGAATCTTGCCATCGTCAATCAGCGGCTGGATGGCGTCCGCTGCCGCATCGGCGACCGCATTGTGAATCTCGTCAACCGACACGCTGAAGTGATCGGCCAGAGATTGCCAGAACGTCTCCATGATCGGGGTCTTTTGCCCCGCCGGTGGTGCAGACGGATCCGGGCCTTGCGCGAATGCGGTCCCTCCGATGACCAGCGCCAGGAGGGCCGCTCCCACAATAATGCTGGCTAAAACTTTCTTTCTTCGTAACATCTCTTGTTGCTCCTTTCTCTTGTCACATTTTTGACATCGATTGTAGCTCGCCGTGCGGCTACGCTTGCGAATGGGAGGGCGAGGGCATCTACTCATTCTCACCGAAGTTACCCGAGCCGCCGACTCCCGTTCCCATGCTATGCTAACTATGATACGTGAAATGTGTTATCCGGTCATGAGGGAGTTGTAAAAACTTTGTAAACGTTTGCCGGGTTCAGCGGTCCTTCGAGTGACCGCTATTTTCACAACAGCTCTCCCCTCTCCGTGTCGGGGAGGGGTGGAGCGTCGGAAGCCCCCCCGGCCCCCCAATTCTGGGGGGAGTGCCCATGAGCGGCTGCCCGCCACCAACGATGAAAATCGCGGGGCGCAATGGTCAATGATCAAGTGTCAATTTGCAATTTTCAATGGGCGAGCGGCACGCAATACGCAATACGCAATACGCACCACGTTCTGACGACTGGCTACTGACATCTGACATCTGGTTTTCATAACAAACTGTGAAGCAAACCGGAGACGCGGAAGCACCCTCAGTGTCTGCTCTCCCAGTCGTGGATTGATTCGTGGAACATCTCCCGCAAACGGCTGCCCGGGATATGGTCTACAGCGGTGTACGTTTGTCCATCTATGTCGATGAGCAAGGAGCCATCGGGGGCATTTCGCAGTGATATTTGTTTGTGGCGAAGCAGGGGATCTTTCCAAAGCCGGTCACGAACGAGTTTTTCGACCTCGACGGCAAAGCGGGCGTCTGCCGGAAAAAGGAGCATTTCGCGCTCCTTCAGGTCCGCATCCATGCGGGCGAAGTTTCGTTGCAAGGCCCATCCGGCCACCCTGCGTGTCTCCGGGTCCAGAATGTCCTCCAGCCGGTTGTACGTTTGCCCGTTGATCCGGATTAGCGAGCGGTTGGTTTGTTGCACGATCCCCACGACATGCTGGTGATGCAGGGGAAGAGGCGATTGGAAGGGGCTGTCGGGTGTGACGAAAAGCGATTCGCAACTCGCGCAGCGGAAAAACCCATCCTCCGTTTGCACCGTGGGCAGCGTTGCGTCACAATTTGGGCAGTGCCTGGTTTCCCCTCTGGAAAAGATGCCGGCGCTTTGGGTCATACGATAATCCAGGTGCCGGCTTTCTTCCTCGTCTGGCCCGACCGGTGCGTCCCGCAAGGAGGATTGGCCGGTAGTTTCCCGTCTCCACCAGACCACCCACAGCAAGATAGCGAACAGAAGCAGGGCCGTCAGTACCAACCAAATCATGGGGTCTGTCTCTCGCTGCGCAACCTATCGAGAATGCCTTGCAGCCGGTTCAGGTCGTGGCCGAGGAGTTTCACCAGCTCCCGGCCGGCGCGGATCAGGTAGGCCTGCCCGGTGGGGCCGCCACCACGTACCGATGCGCCCTGCAACAACGCCGCAGAAAGCAACTCGTCTCCCGGAATATCTTTCGCTTCGACAACCGGACGAAAGAAGTGAAACGATTCCGTGAAGGTCAGAATCTCTTCGTCGCTGCAACCGACGATTTTGTGCAGCGTAAGGGGGGGTTGTGGTGGCAGCGCTTGGATTATGCGGCCATCTTGCCGGTAGCCGACCGAAAGCACGCTTACTTCGATGGGCAACTGTCGCGTCCGTTGATCCAAAATGTATTCCGGTGGCAGGTCCTCGGTCATCAGCATCTGCCTCACCAGAGGGTCGTCTTCCAGGGCCACGTTGTAGATGAGGCCGATAACGTCCACACCAGAATCAAGGGCAACTTTGACAAACGCGCCAAACGCGGGGGTTTCCGGCTCCATCACGCGACAGCCAAAGGTGAAGCCTTGCGTGCTGGAGCGTAAAACGCGCCCCACTACCGGGCCTGTATCGTTCATAGATGATGTCTCCTTCGCGGACTTCCGGTGAGTTCCTTCAACCAGGCTTTGGGTGATGATTGACGCGCCAGACCGTGACGCTGCAAAGCCCCAATCACGAGCTGTTCCAGGTGCCGCCGTTCCGCGGTGGTGACCAGGGCCTGTTCGTGTGCGCGAGCCAACACGTAGGGGTATCCGCCTGTGACACGGCACTGGTCCAGTACGGCCACATGCACCAGCCCCAACAAGTCCTCGTTTTTGGCTACCCATTCCGGAACCTCGAGGCGGGCGATCTCCGGTTCGTTGGTGGTGCTAACATTCAGGTAGAAGAAGCTCACCCGATGCTGGCGTGCATGATAGAACGTGTTGATCGAGGATGGACTGACAAAAAGAGTCGTTCGCGCGCCCGCCGGCAGGCTCGCAAACAGGTGTCTATCCGACAGTCCCAGAAATGGGTCCTCCGGAGGGAGAGCAGTTCCCAGTTTTCCCGTCTGCCGAAGGTGAGCCATCCACACCAGGCGGAGTACAGCGCGATACCGGGGGCGGCTGACGTAGCCGGCAATGGGAATGCGCAGGGCCGCCAGGTGGTCGAGCTCGTCCAGGTAGGCATCGATGCGGGCCTGGCGGTTCGCCGCCGAGCTTTCTTCAAGCACCCAGAGCAACAGGGTCCCGTCGGCCAGGGTCACCAACGGCGTTTCACCGTTGGCCTCGCCCTCGTTCTCCGCGTAGGTGACAAGCGCGTGCAATTCTGCCTGGTCGCGTCGCACGTCCAGGAGATTGCCTTCCACCAGGCGCGTCCCTTCGTACAGTTCGGACTGGGCGTAGGCGAGAAGCGATGTCTGGAAGGGAACGGGCGCTTCGTGGCTCCCTTTGCGGAAGATCAGCCCGCCGACGTTGATCAGGTAGTAGAGCGCGGCGCTGTGGCGGTCCGGGGGTACGGTGGAACCGTCCGAGCCGATGACCGTGAACCGGGCCGGGGCAGGCGGCGCGGGATACGTCCGATCAATCGGCCCGTGCGGCGCGGGCACATGATAGTCGCCGGCAATCTGCGAGAGCTCGGCAAAGTCCTCCGCGTGCTGGTGCAACCACCGACGCGCCTGACCGATGGCGCTTTGTTGCTTCTGTTGCCGGCCGGCCAGTTCCGCACCCATCTGATCCAGTTGCGTAACCAGCATGTCCAGTTTCATGCTCACCGGAGAAAAGCCCCCCTTTAGTATGCGTAACAGTTAAATTCTTGTACACGAAACAAGAAGATGAGCCACAGATTTCACGGATGACACAGATTGAAAAACCAAGAATAATCTGAGAAATCGGCATGGTTCAGCATGGCATGAAAGCAGGTTGACAAATTGAGTCTTGGCGCCAGGAAGAATCTGCGTTAAACGTGAAACGTAATGCGTGAAAGCTTCGGCAAGCAATGAATTGCCCGCCTATAATTGCGAAACCTGTTGAAACAGGTTGCTGTCGTGCTGGAATAGTGCGTTAAAACGCACTTCGCAGTCTCAGGCGGCGAATTCATTCGTCGCTTTTTCTCGAATTGTAACGTTTCGTAAATTATAGCAGAACGACTACCGGATGTCAACAAGAGTTTCGATTTTTGGGTGGCCGTCAAGGTTTTGCATCTGCAATCATTCACGCCCTGCTCTTACCACCAAGACACAAAGACACGAAGTATACAGCATTTTCAGCCACAGATTGC
>CAZFFM010000263.1:0-4770 GCA_964517425.1 uncultured Ardenticatenales bacterium
TCCCAGAGATTTTGGATCACGGGGTCGTTCCGGATCGCGGTCACGTCCAAATCGTCCAGCTCATCGGCATGTTCCCGAACAATCGGCGCAGTCAAATCGGGAGCGCCGGCTTTTCGTTCCTTGATTGTGCCACCGATGGCAGCGGCCAGGTAATTGTTATAGCCGGAGCCCAAATACACAATCGGGCTTTGCACCTCGTCGTTGGTCTTGATAATAATATCGGCGTACGCACGAGGATCTTGAATCAACTCACCGAATTGTCTTTCCCAGCGCCGCAGCGTCCACATGCCGCCACCAAATACCGTCGCCGGCACGGAAGCGGCCGGCTTTCTCTCAAAAGCATCAAGGATCGCTTGCTTTGTGTTTGCCATTGCGGTTCCCTTTCCTCATCATCCGGACACGCCAGAACCATACGGGATATCTCGCCACAAAGACCCCCAGACACAAAGAAGGAAAGAAGGCCTTTCCGTCGTGCCCTCGTGTCTTTGCGTCTTCGTGGTGAGATATTCTTGTGCCGTTGGGGCAGGCACGAGGGCCTGCCCCAACGGTTTCCACCCTACAAAGAGTTCAGATCAGAATACGCCCTTGTCGAACTTCGGCGGCGCCAGATACTCCCAATCCTCGCCGGCGCGGAACTTGGCAGCGATATCCATGCACTTAGCTGCATATTCAAAAGCATACGGGATACCCGGGCCATTCGGGACAAAACCTGCCCCGATCATGCCTACGGCAGCAGCCTCGAATATTTCCCCATCGGTTGCGCCGGCATTGATCGCCGGAATCACGTGGATAATACAGCGTGGCGATAGGTAGGCCACACCGATAGACATGAACATCAACTCTTTCGTTTTCTTGTCCAGATTACCATCACCAAAGATTGTGGCGTAGAAATCGGCGAAGGTCTCGCCGGCCTGGGGGGCCATTTGGTTGATGGTCTGGAACATGCGGGGTGTGAAACCCATCTTGTCTTTCATGTACTGATTGGCTTGTTCGGCTCGTGTAGCCATCTGTTATCCCTCCCTGGATAGACATCATTGACTATATATATGGAACAACACAAACTACAGGGTGCAACAAGTTGCTTGTTGGTCTCCTACGCATCCCCTCCTTTCTGGTACTGTCGCAACGGCCGGCTGTGAACGGCTTTTCTGTCGTGGTACGGGGGTGTTTTCGTCGCTAGAAAGTCAGCGAGCCACGCGCTGTGATTGCGTAATCAATGAGTTTTGCTCCGCCGATGAGACGCGCTTCGGGGATCAAATCCTCGCGACGAATGTTCCGCACGTTCGCCGTTTGTTCACAAACCTCCATGCGCACACCCATCTCCAGCGCCTCAGAAAGACGCTGGGCAATACTTGGCGCACCCGGCTTCGCATTCTCCTTGGCCGCCGCTCCCTGGACCATTACGTCGGCGCCATTTTGCACACAATAGACCACGGTCTCCTGGTCCATTGCCGCTGCCAACGCGGCATACATGAGCGCAGCACGTACCTGCCCCGGCTGATCAATCCCTGAACGCAAGACAATGAGAAACAGTTTGCCCTCTTCGTGTGGCATGATCCCCTCCTCCTTCCGGATGGAAAACATTCATCAGTAACCGGTCATACGTTTGGACGATGACGCGCGTCCGCCCCTCACAGCCAGTCGTCGTAGATTGCTGCCTGGCAAGCCAATCTCCCCCAACATAGGGCAGCAACGGAATGTTCCCTCCATTGTACTCGTATCTGGTCAGAAGGTCAAATTTGCTTTCCCCGTAACGTTTTTCTCATCGTAACGTTCTCTTAACAGGTACCTAACCTTTGTGCAACCAGCTGGGAACACATCTTTGCTAAAATGAGGGCAAGAAATGAAACAAACAACAGCACTGAGAAAGACCTGTCCATTCCAACCTGACGTTTCGCTTATTCGTCAATGTACCCCATTGGCGAGGTAATGAACAAAAGGAGACCATCATGCAACGAACCACCGCTTTACTCATGGCCAGTGCTCTGACCGCATTCATCGTAGTCACGGTGACGGTTGTGGGAGCTATGGCCGGTTTCTTCGGAGACCGTACACCAGGAACGGAAACCGTGAACACCACAGACCAGACAGCGTTTGACCCGCAGGTCGTAGAATTGCAAAACCAATTGACCGATCTTCGCCAGCAAATGACAGACCGGGAACAGACGTACCAGGATCGCCTAACCGAATCGCAAAAGGTGTTGCAGGAACGCGAAAACGCCTACCAGGAACAACTGCAGCAGGCCGAAACGAAACTACAGGAGCAACAGGCAGCTCTGGCCCAGTATCAGGATCAAGAAACCGCCTATCAGAACCAGATCGCCGATTTGCAGGCCCAGTACCAACAGAGAGAGGAAGTGCTTAAGCAGAAACTAACCGAAGCTTATGATCAAATGAAACAATTGGATGCCACATATCGCACACAACTGGAACAGGCCAATGCCCAACTCCAACAATACTATGCCCAGATGCAGCCGCAAGGCGGCGGCGGTGGCGGCGGCGGTGGGGATCAACCACGAGTGAGCCAAAGCAATGGCGGTGGAAACCACAGTCATGAAAGCGACCACGACCACGAGAGCCACGATAACGGAGGCGAACACGACCATGACTAGACCGCGTCATTCGGGCGCGCCGCGCGTGTCTCCCGATCCGAACGCAAGCCCGAAAAGCGGTCAGGCACGGCCCAGTAAGAAGCCTTCGGGACGCAAGGAAGTGGAGCGCGCGAGATTCGCATTGGCAACCGGGGCCGTGGGGTTATTCACCATGGGGTGGGCCTGGATTGGCCACACACAAACACAGTCTCCAGAGTCGGCTTCGGCCGCTCTGGAGACCCCACCGGCCATCGGGGAGTTGGCCCAGACGATGCCATCTCTGGACGTATCCGAAATGCTTTCTCCCGCGCCGGTGCTGCCACGAATTCCAACGCTGACACCGCTGGAGCCGGTGCCGACGCTGCCCCCAGACTTGTTGGCAGCCGCCGTTCCCGCCGGTTCGGGAAGCGGGACAGGCGCACCGAAACTTGCGGGTTTGCCGGCGGCTCGCCCTCTGGCCACGATGTCCGATTTGCCGGCCATGCCGGAATTCGCTCCGTTGCCCGACATTCCAGCCCCACCTCCGCCTCCCCCCAGGCAACGTCATCACCAGAGTGGCGGCGGTGGCGGTGGCGGCGGCGGCACAAGTACCGGAGGCTCGTAGCTATGACTGTCCGTTGGCACACCCTTTCGTTTTGGGCGATGAACACGACCGTATTCGTGTGGCTGTATAGCAATGACCGCGGAGAACATGCGCTGCAAACAGCCCAACAGTTCTTCCGGTCTGTCGAACGTCGCATGAGCCGGTTCAACCGTGCCAGTGAGCTTAGCCGGCTGAACAACGCGGCAGGCAGCGCAATCCCCGTCTCGGAAACGCTCTACGAAGTCGTTGAGCTGGCCCTGGCCGCAGCCGAAGCGAGCAGCGGCCTCTTCGATCCTACGCTGTTGAACGCCGTGGAAGGGGCCGGCTACGACCGCTCGTTCGATGAACTGGTCGCCAGTGGGGGACATGCGCAGCCCCGGCCAACCGGCGGGGACGGGGCCTTCCTCGGCGGAGGGTTCCGCCAGATGCGCATCTGGCGCGGCAGGCCACAGCCGATGGTCTACTTGCCCAAGGGGGTACGCCTGGACCTGGGCGGCATTGCCAAAGGGTGGACCGTGGACCGCGTCATGGACGAAATAGCAGCACTTGGCCCATGTCTGGTAAACGCGGGGGGAGACCTCTATGCCCACGGATCGCCGCCGGGGGATATGGCCTGGACGGTTGGCGTAGAGGATCCCCTCGACGATGAGCGCCAAATTGCCACGCTGGCCGTGCGCGACCGCGCCGTCGCGACCTCCAGCCGCACAAAGCGATGCTGGACAACGGGGGGACAGCGTCAGCATCACCTGATGGATCCACGCTACGGCCGCCCGTCGCAAAGCGATCTCATCTCCGTGACGATTGTCGCCGACCGCGTGGCCATCGCCGAGGTTTACACGAAGGTCGTTTTTCTGCTTGGCTCTGCGGCAGGATTGGAGTATCTGGAACGACAGCCCCGCGTAGCCGGGTTGCTTGTAACGGAAGATGGAAAGATACTTTTGACTTCTACGATGGAATCGTACATGTTAGGCGCTTAACCGTCAAATTCTTGTACACAAAACAAGAAAATGAACCACAGATTTCACGGATGACACAGAGTAAAAAACCAAGAATAATCTGAGAAATCTGTGTGATCTGTGGTTAGCTTTTTTGGTTCCGGCTTGTCCGGGTTAGGAATGAGGAACGTACACCGATGATTCACGAATCTGGCGCTACACAACAGGTAACGAATAATCTCTTACTCATCATGTTGGGAAACCTATTTGGAGGGGTCGTCGCCCTGGTTGCTATTCTTGCAGGGTTTGTTTTCTTTCCTGCGGGACATCTGTCATTCTCTGGATTCGTGAGCGGAGCTCAACAGCTTGCCAACCATGTCCCGAACGTCCTGGTGCGGGAAGCCGCGTTGTGGGGGCTTGTCTCTCAAGATGGCAAGGGGATTTCCGCTTTTTGGTATATGTCACGCTCGGCCGGGATCGTCGGGTATCTTTTGCTTTGGGCTTCTGTAGCTTGGGGGCTGGTGATCAGCACAAAAGTGCTGGATGGAATGGTACGACGACCGACCGTTTTTGCCTGGCATGAGCAGATTTCGTTAGCGGCCCTGGGGTTTGGTGCCTTCCATGCCCTGGTCTTGATGGGTGATCATTACATCCACTTTTC
>CAZFFM010000264.1:0-4742 GCA_964517425.1 uncultured Ardenticatenales bacterium
ACACCATGTCCGGCCTCACTTCACCGCGCAGGTCTTCCTCGCGGAACTTACCGGTGCGCACCAGAACGCCTCTCATGCCGGCACGTTGCGCGCCCCCCACGTCCCCTTCGATGTCATCTCCGACCATGGCGATCTCGTCCGGTTCCAGGCCCAGGTCAAGCCGGGCCATCTCGAAGAAAGGGCGCGCCGGCTTGCCAAGCACAACCGGCGTCGTTCCACTGGCAAATTGCAGCGCGTCCACGAACGGCCCGGCATCGAGCGAAAGATTACCGTCTGGTGTTCGCCAATAGCGGCTCATGCCCAAGGCGATCAGCCCTGCACCGTCCATCAGAGCGCGGAAGGCACGGTTGAGTGCGTCGAATGTCCACTGTTCACCCATGTCCCCTACGACCACGTAATCGGGCCGGCCTCCCCCTGTTGGCACATCGCCGAACTCCTGCCGGGCACTCTCGGTCAGCAGGAGCATGGCGCTGGCCTGCTCTTCACGCAGATAACGGGCGGCTGCATACGGCGGGGCAAAGATGTCGTTCGCCGTTGCCGTCACCCCCATGCTGTTTAGCTTATCCGCCAGCGCGGCCCGGTCGCGGCTCGTCGTGTTCGTCACGAAACGGAGGGCATAGCCCATCTGCCGCAAGTGCGCGATAGCTTCCGGCGCACCGGAGATTGGATTGCCGCCATCGTATACCGTTCCATCCAAATCGAGCATGAAAGCGTGTATCGTCGTTCTATTCGTCATGACCTTGTATTTTCTCAATAATCCGGAGCGAGCAGAACATCGCGCGCGCCCCTACCCCCCCCCACATTGGAGGGAGTTTGCTCCCCCAAGATTGGGGGCCGGGGGGCATTCCCCAAGATTGGGGGCCGGGGGGCGTTCCCCAGGTTATTGAGAAGATACACGACCTTCATCAAAAACATCTTAATAAAACACTAGCAGCTTGTCGGAGAAAGAATCATGGGATACAAATTTACAGGATAAGCATAGAGTTTTCGATGATGTGGCCTGAAAATCTGTGTTTCTCTGTGAGAATTTGTGGCCTCACAAAAAAGGTAGACCTCTCCGACAGACTGCTAGTGCAGCACGAAGGTAAGTGCAATCATTACGACCAGGAAACTCCCTGCCAGCAGAGCGATTCGACGCAAATCCTGGTACACGTAGGCATATTCAGCAGCATAGTCGGGAGCGGACGTGCGCGTAGCAGCCTGCTTCGGCGGAGACGCCTTGCGCTGTAGGGCATTAACCGAATAGGCCGCAGCCCTTCTGGATTTTGTCTTCTTCGCGGCCGCCTCACCAGAAGCAGGCGAATCTGCTGGTGGCGCTGAGCGTTTCGCGGCTGGTGCGGGGCGACGTACTTGGGCATTTCCCTTACGCGAGCGTTTCTTTCTTGATTTTTTTGCCATTTGGTTTAAGACCTCCACTTATTCGATAAGTTCTGCGATTACAATCAGTCGTTGTGAATCTACCAGATAGGGATAGCAAGTTATGAGGGTCAGGATCGGGGCAGGTGCCGAGCCCATCACGCTAACCTCCGTCGGCGGGACAATCCGCTGGGTGGTCACTCTGTAGCGGTATTTGTGTCCAGCCGAGTCATAGACTTGCACTTCATCATTTGTGGTCAACGCTGTCAGGTGACGGAAAACTTCTCCAAACACATCATTGTGTCCAGAAAGGACGACGTTGCCGCGTTCACCCGGATTTGCTGATCCGATATGGTGGCCGACACCTAATTTCAGTTCTTCCCAGCCATCTCCTTCTACCACGGGAGCGTCTACTTCGATTGCCGAAATCACGATGCGTGTGGCTGCCTGTGGCCCCGGTGTAGGGATAGCAACGGCTGGGCCGGCCTGCACCAAATCGCGGAAGGGGTCCGGAATCTCGGCATTTTGAAACGGCGGGGTGCTTCCACCCGGCAAATATGCCGGTTGTGGCGTTGCCGTTGGGCCTATGGCCAGGGCGTTCGCTTGGGCACGGGAAGCCTCGCGATTCAACGTTTGGATGTCGCCAAGAAAGGTGGTCACAACAGCCACCAGCCCGATCAGTGCAACCAATTCAACGAGCAGCAAGACCCGGTCTCCGATATGATGCCAGACCTTTGCTCCTCTTGTAAGGGAGCCGGCCATGGCACTCTCGAATGAATTCTCAGCACGTGCCACTTGCACCGGCGCAAACGCGGAATTCTGGTGTGACGAGGGGGGCACCGCCTCCCTGGTCTGAGTCGGTGGCGGAACGTCGGCTTTTCGAGATCTGTCGGCCGGCCGGTCGCTTTGCGATTTCTGGTAACGTACACGGGCCAAACGAGTTGCGCGCCGTTTCGTATATAGGATGCGTTCGAGTTCTTCGATGGTCAGCTCGTCCACAGTCCGTTGGTCACTCACGGGGCGTTCTCTCTGCTCACGCGGCGCAGCTTAGGCCTGATTGTAATCGGCCTGATTGCGGAACAGGTTCCGACCGCTTTCCAGGTCGAACAAGTGTATGTTGCTCATGTTGAATGTCACCTTGACGTGATCTCCGTGTTTCGCGGTACTTCTGGGATCGACACGAGCAATGCAGGAACGATCACCAACCACGAGATAAAGGAATATCTCATTACCCATCAATTCGGTCACGTCCACTTTCGCATCGATGGAAGTTCCACGGACTTCTTGTGGCACGAAGTCAGAATCGTGGATGTCTTCCGGACGAATTCCAAAGGTTACCTGCCGGCCACTGAATGGCAGGATGGTCGTGGCCTTTTCAGGAGGGACTAGCAGGCGAAACGCGCCGGTATCTACCCAAAGTTTTTGGTCTTCTTGTACGAGGGTAGCATCGAAGAAATTCATGGCCGGACTGCCGATAAAACTGGCCACGAAGGTATTGTCCGGGTGGTTGTATAAGTTCTGCGGGGTGTCCACCTGTTGCAGGAGTCCATCTTTCAAAACGGCAATGCGGTCTGCCATGGTCATGGCTTCGGTTTGATCGTGTGTCACATAGAGAAACGTGGTTCCAAGTTGTTTGTGAAGCTTGCTTAGCTCGGCGCGAGTTTGCACACGCAGTTTTGCATCAAGATTGGATAGTGGTTCGTCTAGCAGGAACACTTCTGGGTCTCGCACAATGGCTCTACCCAGGGCAACTCGTTGTCGTTGCCCGCCGGACAGGGCCTTGGGCTTGCGGTCTAACAAAGAATCGATCCCGAGGATTTCGGCAGCTCTTTGTACGCGTTTTTCGACATCGGTTTTGGGTGTCTTTCGCAACTTTAGTGCGAAGGCCATATTGTCGAACACCGTCATGTGAGGGTACAGGGCATAGCTCTGGAAAACCATGGCGATGTCCCTGTCCTTCGGTTGTACATCGTTGACCACACGGTCGCCGATATAGATTTCACCGTTGCTGATTTCTTCTAAGCCGGCTAGAAGGCGCAACGTTGTTGATTTTCCACATCCAGAAGGACCGACAAGTACCAGAAATTCCTTGTCGTGAATTTCCAGGTTCAAATCGTTGACAGCTATCACATCACCCCATTGCTTAGTCACATTTTGAAAGGCTACGTTTGCCATTTGACGAAACCTCCACTGTTTGCCAGGATCGTGAAATTCGTTTGAAACTGCCAAGAATGTTGCAGATCACAATCACGGATGTTATCCAGAGGGAAAGAACAGATCCCACCATTTTTGCCAATTTGGCTGCTCAGGCCGTTCTCCTTGGACGGTGGACAAGGGTTCATCCCAAATTGACACGTCCGTGCCCTGCGGAAATATCGGGGTGATGTTGATCTCCCCCTCTTTGATCATTTGAAATTCACCACGTGCCACGCGCTCTACGTATTCCGGACTCGTCACATACTCTTTCTGTTCCTGGAGGCGTTTGTATACTTTATTGTCACTTTCTATGATGGTTGCCAGCCTGTCGACTTCTTGGTGAAGGCGATAGCTTTCCACCGTGATGTATGCAAATTTGGAAACGGATACGACCACAAAAACGAGCAAGGCAGAATAAGCCAACTGCCTCAACGATATACGAATTCGCTTTTCCACCAAGGGTCACCTCACTCGTAGGCACTCGGAAAAAGGTTTGGCCTTCCCTCAAATTGTCATCTGAATGTCTATCGCACTTGTTGCCCCAGCAAGCATTTCGTATCTGTGCATTGATGCGCGCGGCACATCAGTCCGAAAGTGGGCCCTGCTGGATTCGAACCAGCGACCGACCGGTTATGAGCCGGTTGCTCTGCCGCTGAGCTAAGGGCCCGGCATGTTACCAAAACATCATACACATTATATCATACTTTGCCCCATCTTGGCAAAATAGGGGGCATGGGGGTAACACAAAAGTATGGGCACCGCCTTGTAGGGGCGAGATATTCCCCTTGGCAGCGTTCTTCCTTACTCTCTAGGGCGCGCTAAGGGGACTTGCCCTCCTCATGGGTCTGCGGAAATGCCTCGCCCCTACAGTTCTCCACAGCCTTGCGCTATACCCAGAGGGCATACCCCGTTTGACAAACTGGGCCATTTGTGGCATAATAAGAGATGTCACCGATTACTTTGGAGTACCTGCTATTATTTTAATAAGGAGGTGATGCCCATGGATGGTTTATCGTACAAGGCATCACCGGAAGGTAGTCGTGTAGACTAGCTGTCGGTGATGTCACCACGTGAGAAGGCTCCTGTGGCAAACGGGGGCCTTCTTGCTGTCTAGCAGTTTGTCGGAGAAAGAATAAATGGGACACAGATATGTCCCGGTAATAATCGACAAAACGGCACCCCTGCACTTT
>CAZFFM010000265.1:0-4715 GCA_964517425.1 uncultured Ardenticatenales bacterium
GCGGATCAATCCCTCGTAGACAGACCGCGCGCGATCGAGCAGTACGCCTTTGTAGAGCAGGTTACTGGTCGTCCCGACCGCTTCGTGGTGCTGCAAGACGTTTTGGGCAATGTGCTGCTTACCGTCCGGAAAGTAGAGCCCTTGAAGTGTTGCTGTCGCCCCATTCCCTTGCAAGATAACTTCGTTTCGCACACGACTCAGTTGCGACCCGAGCTGGGATGAAGTCCAGTTCAGCGTGGCATCCCGGCCAAGGAGGGCTCGCTGGGTGGCAAAGTGGTAGGCGCGGTCGTTCCAGTTTTGAATCGTCAGGTAGGTGACCTGCGCGCCGTCGCCAAGCCAGATTTCCGTGGTGCCCACGTGCAGGGTCGGTTCTGTTTCTTGTGGTGAGATATACTCTTCGGTGATCGTCACCCGGCTGTTCCGTTCGGCAACGATCAGCGTGTGTGGCAACAGGGCCACGCCCGGTTCCTGCAGCCAGTGCAAGACCTGCAATGGGAGTGCCACCTCCACGCCGGCCGGCACGTAGATCACCAGCCCGCCGTTCCAGAGCGCACCGACCAGCGATTCAAACTTTCCCTCGTCCGGCCGGATTGTACGGGCCATGAAGTTTTCCCGCACCAGTTCTGGGGCTTCGCGCAATGCCTTGTGCAGGCCGGCAAAGTATGCGCCCCTGCCGGCCCACGCCTCATCCAGCTCGGCCCAAGCCTCTTGGCCCTGGAGGGTAACCAGCAACCCGGAGCGCTCATGCGGGGGCAAAAGGACGTTCTGCAAGGGAAGGGGGAGGTCGGTCACCGATGACCATGCCGGCCCCGACGCGGGGACAGCGGCAAACGATTCCCACGGGATGTTGCTGATGTCGGTGCGCGGCCACGTGGGCCACGGCGTTTCCTCGAAGTATCGCCAGGCTTCCAGCCGCCGATTCCGCATCCAGTCCGGCTCGTCGTTGCGCCTGGCCAGGGCATCGAGCGCGTCTCGCCCAAATCCTGTCTGGTTCGTTGGGAGAGTGCCCGTTTCTTGCACAGTTGGTGTCGTCATGTCGTCTCCATCATCCCACCGAACCTTCCATCTCCAACTGGATCAGGCGGTTCATCTCTACAGCGTACTCCATGGGCAACTCCTTGACGAGTGGTTCGATGAAGCCGGCCACGATCATCAGTGTGGCGTCGGCCTCCGAGAGTCCCCGGCTCATCAAGTAGAAAAGCTGTTCTTCGCTGACCTTGCTGACGCTGGCTTCGTGGCCGATGGAGACATCTTCTTCGTCAATCTCCATGTACGGATAGGTGTCGGAACGGGATTGTTCGTCCATGATCAGGGCATCGCAGACCACGTTCGCCTTGACGCTGTGCGCCCCCGGGTACACTTTGACCAGTCCGCGGTAGCCGGCCCGCCCGCCGTCCTTGCTGATCGACTTGGCTGTGATCTTCGAGGAGGTATAGGGCGCTCCATGGACAGCCTTGCCACCGGTATCCTGATGTTGGCCCCGTCCGGCAAAGGCCAGGGAGAGGATTTCGCCCCGCGCGCCCTTGCCCATCAGATAGACCGAGGGGTACTTCATCGTCAGCTTAGACCCCAAATTCCCGTCAACCCACTCCATGACCGCGTCCTCGTGGACGACGGCGCGTTGCGTGACCAGGTTGAAGACGTTCGTGGACCAGTTCTGGATCGTCGTATAGCGTACCCGTGCCCCCTTCTTGACGATGATCTCGATCACGCCGGAGTGCAGCGAGTCGGTGCTGTATGTAGGTGCCGTGCAGCCTTCGACGTAGTGCACCTGGCTGCCCTCGTCGGCGATGATCAGCGTGCGCTCGAACTGGCCCATGTTCTCCGCGTTGATCCGGAAGTAGGCCTGCAAGGGGATATCCACCTTCACACCCTTGGGGATGTACACGAAGCTCCCCCCACTCCAAACGGCGCTGTTCATGGCCGAGAACTTGTTGTCTGCCGGCGGTATCACCGTGCCGAAGTATTCGCGGAAGATCTCCGGGTGCTCCCGCAATCCGGTGTCGCTGTCCGTAAAGATGACGCCCTGTTTCTCCCACTCCGCTTTCAGGTTGTGATAGATCGCTTCCGATTCGTACTGTGCCCCCGCGCCGGCCAGAAACTTCCGCTCTGCTTCAGGGATTCCCAAGCGGTCGAAGGTCTCTTTGATGTCTTTCGGCACATCGTCCCAGGAGCGGCTTTGCCGGTCTGTCGGTTTGATGTAGTAGTACATGTCCTGCACATCGAGCTCGCTTAGATTACCCCCCCAGGTTGGCATCGGCTTGCGGTTGTAGATGTCCAGGGCGCGCAGACGGAACTTACGCATCCATTCCGGCTCGCCCTTCATCCAGGAAATCTCTTCGACGATCTTGCGGTCTAGCCCCTTGCGCGACTTGAAGACGTAGTTCTCGCGATCCCGAAATCCGTACTTTTCATCGTATTCCGACCGTTCAATTCCTAGCGTCGGTTGTTCCACTTTATTTGTCTCTTTCTAGCCGTAGACGGTTGTGGGCGTTGCGTATTGTGCAATTGTTTGCCGTCTCGCTCTATGTTCAAACTCACCACCAAGACACAAAGGCACAAAGAAAAACAAGGTTGATCATTCAAGACACGAGCGAACTTCTGTGCTTGCTTTGTGTCTTGGTGCCTTTATGGTAAAGGAAAAATACTCCGCCTCGGTGCAAGGCATTTTGGCCTTCAAAAACAAGTACGCTGCATGCCGGTGCTGCCTATGCGCCGATTTCCTCACGGACCCATTCGTATCCTTCGGCTTCTAACTTGTTTGCCAGCTCCTGCCCGCCCGACTTCACGATCTGTCCATCCATGAAGACGTGTACAAAATGCGGCTTGATGTAGCGAAGAATGCGCTGGTAGTGGGTGATAACCAAGACGCCCATGTTGGGGCCGGCCAGCGTGTTCACCCCCTGCGAGACGATCTTCAGGGCGTCAATGTCCAGGCCCGAATCGGTCTCGTCCAGGATGGCGATATTCGGCTCCAACACGGCCATCTGCAATATCTCCGCGCGCTTCTTTTCTCCGCCGGAGAAGCCCTCGTTCAGGTAGCGCGCGGCAAACGAGCGATCCATTTCCAGCAAGGCCATCTTGTCGATCAGCAGCTTGCGGAAGGCCATCGGCGTGATCTTGCGCGCGCCATTGGTGCGGTGCGCGTTGACCGCCATGCGCAGGAAATTGGCCACACTCACGCCCGGAATCGCCGTCGGGTATTGGAAAGCCAGGAACATGCCCAGCCGCGACCGCTCGTCCGGCCCCATCCCCGAGATGTCCTGCCCGTCCAGGAAAACTTCGCCGCCGGTGACGGTGTACTTGGGGTGTCCCATCAACGTGTAGGCCAACGTACTCTTGCCCGATCCGTTCGGCCCCATCATAGCGTGAATCTCGCCCTGCCGGACGGTCAGGTTTACGCCTTTGAGAATCTCTTTGTCCTCGATCTGCACCCGCAAGCCGCTGATCCTAAGTTCAGAACCCATTTCTAAATTTGTCCTTCCTCATAGAAGAATGGTCTTATCGTTCAGGCTATGTTAGACGTAAAATGTATTGCGTAATGCGTATTGCATATTGCGTGATGCGTTCGCCCCTCAGTAGTGGAATCTGCACGAGACAATGACGATTTCTGCTTCAGTGATCTTGTACACCAAACGGTGTTCGTCCGTGATACGCCGTGACCATAGCCCTGCAAGGTCATGTTTCAAGGGCTCAGGCTTGCCAAGTCCTACGAACGGATCGCGCTCAATGTCTTTGATGAGCTTGACGATCCTGGCATGTACCCTCTTGTTGTCTGTAGCCCATCGGCTAAAGTCGTCAAAAGCTGTTGGTAGAAAAGCGATTCGTTTCATAGCTCCGCAGGATTCGTGTAGATGTAGCAGGAAGGATCATTGAGATCCTGCAGAGCCTGAAGCAGGTGATGGCGGTTCGCTTCCGTTGACAGCAAGTACTCCGTTGTATCTTGCTCCTCGGGTTCTACCAGCACAATTACCTCAACGAGCATACCGCTAGGCAACTCAGGGGATAAGAATTCGATCTTGCCGCCTTCTCCTACAACCGTTTTCTGTCGAATACCAGTAAGCATACCTATCTCCTTCACATTCAGTAGAATTGATCCTTCCCCATGTGCCTTCGCTTGCCACGCATTAGATTATAGCAAACTTAAGTAAACTTGTCAAGTTATCAGCGTTGCCAAACCTGCACGCGATAACTCTCGACTTGCGGGAAGTGGGCGAAGTACGCATCGAAAGACGCCTTTTCGCTGGGAGCCAGACTGCTCGGGTCCGTGTAGACAAAGCCATTGTTGACCACGGCTCCCCACGGGTCGTAGAGGGTGACGATCACGCGAGGAAATTCGATCAGCCTCTGCCCCCGGTTCTCGATCTGCCCGACGATGTGGATGAAGCCTTGCTCGTCTTTGTACATCCGGTCGTGCAAGACGACAGCGTGAGAATTCAGTTGTGGCACCGCTGGCTGTCCGGTGGCCCGCAGGCTGTAGTTCCACAATTGATCCAGCGCCGGCAGGGTCAGGTGAAACGGCACCGCGTCTCCCCCGGGAATTACAGCGAGGAGTGTGCTGCCGCTGATCTTGTCCAACACCGTGCCGGAGCGGTCGTAGAACGTGGCCACGATCTGGACATGGCCCCCCGGGCGACCGGCGTTGTTGCGTAATGCGCCAACGATGTGACTGTCGCCAAGGTCCATGGGGCTGTCCCGGCCCCCCCCCCCCCCCC
>CAZFFM010000266.1:0-4705 GCA_964517425.1 uncultured Ardenticatenales bacterium
TCGGCGGGATGCCGATGTGCCACGGCGCCGGCGGGCTGGCCGGGCAATATACGTTTGGCGCACGCACCGGTGGCGCGGACATTCTGGAGGGATTGATCGAAGTCGGGCTGGGGGTGTTCCTGGCCGGTTCGATTGTCGGCTTGTTCCGCGTCTTCCCGATGAGCATTGTGGGGGCGATGCTGCTTATCGTCGCCTGGAGCCTGGCGGCGATGGCGAAGGACGTGCGCGGTCGCTTCAACTGGGCGGTGTTGGCCCTGACGGCAGCGGCCTCGGTGCTTACGAATATGGCCGTGGGGTTTGTCGCCGGGATGGTCGTCTATCACCTGGGAACGAGCCAATGGTCAACGGCCACTTGAAAATTGACCATTGACAATTGACAATTAGAAATGATCGTGGGGGTTCTCGGTAAGGAGACTCTCGGCAGTGGCGGCGCGCAGGGCCTGGCTGTCTGCGCAGACGAAGACGAGAGAACGGTCGCGAATCTTCAGCAGGTCACGCAAATGAAGAGCGGTGGCCACATGAATCGCGT
This sequence comes from uncultured Ardenticatenales bacterium, assembly GCA_964517425.1. GTDB lineage: Bacteria > Chloroflexota > Anaerolineae > Ardenticatenales > JAADHH01 > JAADHH01. The sequence goes on from CAZFFM010000266.1 coordinate 530, forward strand.
CATAGGCTTTGAGAGGGTGCTTGCGCCCCAGAGCAGCGGCCTTGTCAATAATCACCCGATCAGCAGGAATCATGTTGTATTCATTGTTTACCACATGTTCTTGGAATACAGCGTAGGCCAGCCGGCCCAAACGGTGACTCAAACGTCCCGTGCGCACTTGGATAGACAGCGCTGTGGAAACTTCAACAAGGGCGATCTCGCTTGTGGAAAGCAAGAGATCACGGTTTTCCAGCAGGTGCTGCGTCCACGTGCTGCCCGGCTCAGTTACATATCGTTTGACGAGAGCGCTGGTATCAAGATAGCAGTATTGTATGTCCGGATTACTTGCCACATGGTAGAAATACATGTTTCGTTACCGTCGGTTGTCCAAGACAATTTGGGAGAGAGGAGGGTCAAGGTGCAGGGAGCGGATTTCTTTCCAAAAGGCCTTCTTCTCCTCCTCCGAAAGGGCTTCCCATTTCGCAGCCCAGGCCCGGGTGTACGGGGAAGGCTCGCTGATAGCGCCGATCCTGCGTAACCAGGCAATGGTACGTTCCTTCTCGGCGACAGGGTCGTCGAGGGGGATGTATTCTTCTTCATCCTCGGCCAACGGATCGACCGGCCGGGGATTGGGAAGGAGCATGTTCAGACGAGCTTGTAACCGGACAACTGTTTTCTCCAGCATCGTTAGACGGGAGAGCACTTCATCATTTGAGATCATTTGTACAGTCATGTGACACCTCTCTGTGCGTGTTGCGTGTTGCGTGTTGCGTGTTGCGTGTTGCGTGTTGATCATCGGGATACAGCAATTGTACCGCAAGGCTGTACTTTTGGCAAGCAGATAGCGTGGAGCGGAGTGAGTCAAGCGGGGAGCGGCTCTGGAACGATGAATGCAGAATGATGAACGGTGCGAGGTAGAGGTAGAGGTAGAGATAGAGATAGAGATAGAGAAAAAGCATAGAACGTCGGGTTACGCAATACGCAATACGCAACACGCAGTACGCAACACGCAACACGTATTACGCAGCACATCAATCCAAAATCTAAAATCGCAAATCCAAAATCGGCAAAGGGGGTGAGGCGTTTGCAGCAAGTATCTTCTTGAGATTGTTCGTTTGTAGGAATGGTAGACTTACAGAAAGTGAGGTACACTATGGGCCTACAACCATTGCCCGAGTCCATCCGGGAATATGACCGGGTGGTGACCACAACCTGCTCCAACATGTGCGAGGCGGGGTGTGGGATGTTGATCTATGTGAAGGACGGGCGGGTGGTAGATATTTATGGCGACTCGGAACACCCGGTCAACCGGGGTGCGTTGTGCCCCAAAGGGAGCGGTGCTTTCCAACATATCTACAACCCGCTGCGGATCAAGTATCCGCTGATTCGCAAAACGCTGGATGACGAATTCCAGCGCGTGTCGTGGGACGACGCGCTCGACTTTGCCGCCGAGCGACTGATGAAGGTGCGCGACGAGTACGGCCCGGAAGCGGTGATGATCCATCGCACAGGGCGCTCCGACATGCTGTGGAAATCCGGAAGCGCTCGCTTTGGCCGCGTTTTCGGCACGCCTAATGTGGTGGGCCAAGGCCCCATCTGCTGCGAGTCGCCGGGGGTGGCCATGAACTACGTCTTTGGCGCGAAGGACTTGGGCCGCCTGATGAACCCGGTCATTGACTGGACGAACAGCCGCTGCATTCTGGGTGCCGGCTCCAGTCAGGCCAACAACCACCCGGTAGAGATGCAGTGGCTGCTGGACGCGAAGGAGCGCGGGACGAAGATCATCTGGATCGACCCTCGTTTCAACACGACCATGATCCACGCCGACGTCCCCATCCGTCTGCGGCCCAACACCGACGCGGCCCTGGTCATGGGCATGATCCACGTGATCATGAAAGAGGATCTCTATGACCATGAGTTCGTGGACAAATGGGTGCATGGCCTGGACGAGTGGATGCCACTGATCGAAGCGATGCCGCCATCGCGCGCGGCCAGTATCACCTGGGTGCCGGAAGAGACGATCATCGAGGCGGCGCGCACCTTCGCCACCAGCAAGCCGGCCTGTGTGACCGGTTGCCTGGGAACCGCCCAAACGTACAATGCCATCAACATCAATCGCTGCTACGCCGCTCTGGTGGCCATCACCGGCAACATCGGCGTGCGGGGCGGTGGCTGGAACTGGCTGCACAATTGCCGGCCGCCGATGAGCTCCGGCCATGACCTGGCTGAGCTTCCACCGATCAAAGCACCGATCATCTCCGACAAGCTGATCGGCTGGGCCGATGTCAGTGCGGCCAATTTCCCGAACGCTATCTTCACACAGAAGCCCTATCCCATCAAGGCGGTCTGGTGGAATGGGAACATGCTGGCCCAGATGCCGGGCACGCAAAAGTACGCCGCGGCCTTCAAGAAGAACGTGGATATCGCTATACACAATTCCTTCCATCCGAATTTTACGCAGCACCATGCCCACGTTTCCTTGCCTATCACCTCGTGGGTGGAGCGCGAAGGGGTCGTTCACCACGGCAACAATCGCCTGTGCCAGTGGTACAACCAGGCCATCGAACCGAATTGGGAATGCCGCAACGACATTGACGTGGTCGTCGGTCTCTTCGACCGCATTTTCGGTAAGGAAGAGGGCCTGAAGTGGTTCCCCTGGCGGCGGGACGACAAACCCGAATTCGTAAACCTGGCCGCCATGTGCGATTGGATTCAGCAGCAGGAGTCCTTCACCTACGGCATTGTCAAGGAGACAATGGACCCGGAGACTACGCCGAAGGGGGGCGTGATGTGGCCGGCCTTCACGAAGGAAGAGGCCATGCAGTACGAGTTCCCCGATGCCACGATCCGGGGCAAGTGGATCATGTACGAAGACACCTATCCCGAGGATCCGCAGGGCCGCCGCTTTCCCACGCCGTCCGGCAAGATCGAGATCGCCTCGCAGGCACTGGCCGACATTGGCTGGGACTATCTGCCGCAGCACCGCGAGAGCAGTCACTCGCCGGTCAGCAACCCCATGGACTTCGAGAAGCACCCGCTGATCCTTTGCACCGGCCGGCCGGTCTCCAGCTTCCACGAGATGAGTCACTGGTGGCCCTGGTGCGATGAGCTGGAGCCGGACCGCTACATCCAGGTCCATCCGCAGCTTGCGCAGGTGCTGGGCATTAGCGACGGCGATTACGTCAAGCTGGAAAGTGCGGTCTCCGAGCTAGACGGCTACGCCTGGGTCACCGAGGAAACGGACCCGCGGCAGGTGTGGAGCTACTGCTCGACCGACGAGTACCAGCCCTTCGTCCCCGGAATCACCAACCGCAACGTCAGTTGGCTGGTGGACGATGTGGTCACCGATCCGGTCTATAATCAGGCCGAGTTCAAATCCCAACTGGTGCTGCTTTGGAAGCGTGGGAGCGACAAAGAGGAAGCCCGTCGCAAGATTCACGAGTTCCTCGAGCAGTTCCCCGACTACGATGTGGACATGGCAAAGGAGTTGGGCGCGTATACGAACGATGTGGCCTGGAAAGGCGCCCCGCATTGGGACGCGGAGACCAAGAAGGTGATGTGGCAGGGCGAGGCCGCTGAAGATGGCAATGTGTTGCCGTTCACTGATGGCTAGAGGAGAATGAGAATGAGCGATTTTGTTTACAAGGCAGAAGAGGGGTTCGCAGAACAGCGTTCCTATCAGGAAGAGCGCGCGGCACGGGTCACCTTGACCGGCATGACCGAACAGCACCATATATTCTTCGATGCCAAGCGGTGTATCGGTTGTTTCGGTTGCGAAGTGCATTGCAAGCTGGAACGTGACGTGCCGGTGGGGCCGCGACTGTGCCGCATGATCCAGGTGGGGCCGGCCGTTGTGGCCGGCAAGTTGCAGACCGATTGGGTGTACATGAGCTGTTTCCATTGCGAGGATGCGCCCTGCATGGCCGTCTGCCCCACCAGCGCGATGCGCAAACGGGCTGATGGTATCGTTTGGGTGGATGAACCGGCCTGCATTGGCTGCAAGGCTTGCCTGCAAGCCTGTCCGTGGGGCGCGGTGCAGTTCAACCCGCGCGACAACAAAGTCATCAAGTGTGACTATTGCAAGGACCGCGTGGACCGTGGTTTGTGGCCGGCCTGCGCGACGAAGTGCTCGACCAAGGCGCTGTTCTTCGGCACGCTGAACGAGTGGACGACGATGCGGCGCGAACGCCACGCCCG
>CAZFFM010000267.1:0-4681 GCA_964517425.1 uncultured Ardenticatenales bacterium
CACTGGCCGTGCAAGAAAGTCGCTGAAGCGACTGCCCTGCGGGAATTCAGCCGCTTTTAGCGGCTTGGCGGGGCAACCCAGTGCCGATTTTATCCGGCACGGGCCCTACCTGAGTAGTGATGCCTCTTCATACACTGCTGCATATTTTCTGGCAGACGAATCCCACGAGAAGTCTGCGCTCATGCCGCGTCGCTGTAACGCCCGCCAAATGTTGCGGTCACCGGAAGCGTGGTGTGCGCGCCGGATAGCATCGAGCAGGGCCCCGGCCTCGTAGGGCCGGAAGACGAAGCCGGTGCCCTCGCCGGTTGCCGGCTCGAAGTCTTGCACCGTGTCGGCCAGCCCCCCCGTCGCCCGCACGATCGGTACCGAGCCATAGCGCAAGGCGATCATTTGCCCCAATCCGCACGGTTCATACCGCGAGGGCATCAAGAAGGCATCGCTGCCGGCGTAGATGTGCTGCGCCAAGATTGCGTCGTATCCCAGATTGATGGAGACCTGCCGGGGGAAACGATGCGCCAGCTCCGTGAGCCGGGCTGCGTAGTCCGAGTCGCCGGCGCCAAGCAGCACAAATTGGACCTCCGTATCGCTGAGCAGATTGGGCAAGGCCTCGATCAAGAGATCGAACCCCTTTTGATCGGCCAGTCGAGAGACCATACCCAATAAGAAATGGTCCCCCTCGACCAGCGCAAGCCGTTTCTGCAGCGCGTGTTTGTTGGCCGCACGATCTTCCAGATGGTCCGCATCGAATTGTCGCACCAACGCCGGGTCGTTCGCCGGATCGAAGACCGTCACGTCCAGGCCGTTGAGAATGCCGTGCAAACGACTCAGGCGACTGCGCAGCAAATCGTGCAGGCCCTCGCCGCGCTGCGGGGTGAGGATTTCCCGCGCGTATGTCGGGCTGACGGTGGTGATGGCACCGGCGTGGCCAATGCCCAGGGCCATGAAATTTACGAACTCGCCAGGGTCCACTGCCGGCTCGCCGGTCACATCCCACACGGAGGCCGGGAAGACGCCCTGGTAAGCCAGGTTGTGGATGGTGTAGACCGTGGCCGTGCGCGCAAAAAAACTTCCGGCGAAATTATCGTCAGAAATCCACACGGGGACAGCGCCGGAATGCCAGTCATTGCAGTGAACGACATCGGGAACCCAGTTCAGGGCTTGCACGGCTCTCAGTGCCGCGCGACAGAAGAAGAGGAAACGTTGCGCGTCATCGTCGTATCCGTAGATGTTGTCCCGGTCAAAGTAAGCCGGTTGGTCTACCAAATACAAAGGAGGGAGACTTCCGAAGTCTGCAGAAGGGTGCCGCGAAATCAACGGTATTTCGGAGACTTCGGAAGTCTGTTCTTCCCCCGAAGCGGAGAGAGGGTGCTTGTTGCCGATGGCACCCCGGAGGAGCTGCGCTTCCTGCGTGCCGCCGGCGAAGGAGACGTGCAGGTGTTCGCGCACCGGCTCCAGGCCAAACGCAGCGCGGTCTATGAAACTGTATGCCGGCATGGCCACGCGCACGTCGTGGCCGAGGGCGCGCAATGCCACGGGCAAGGAACCGGCCACGTCCGCCAAGCCGCCGGCCTTAGCCAGCGGAGCAACTTCTACCGAAAGGAAGAGAACTTTCATCGTAAGCGTCTAACGAAGCTTCGCCTCAAACCGACAAGTTGATGGGACACAGATTTGCACAGATTGGCACAGATCAAAAAAGCTTTATCCGTGTTCATCCGTGAGAATCTGTGTTCAGAATCTTGACTCGTTTGTAAAGAATTTGGGGCGTCAAGGATTTCAGGGACTACCCTGGAAACACCTGCTTCAATCTCTTTTTTGCCACGAATACCACGAGTTTTCACTAATTTTTTGCTTTTTTCGTGGTAATTCGTGCAATTCGTGGCAGATTTAGGGGGTGCTGAACGGTTACCTTTCATCTTTTACATCCCCAGGACCAGCCGGGCAATGCTGAAGTAAATGAACAGCCCTGTCGCGTCTACCAGGGTGCTCATCGCCGGCCCCGAGACGAGCGTGGGGTCAATGCCCAACCGCTCGGCGAGCAGGGGCAAGAGAGAACCGACACTGGTGGCCCACAGCACAATGGCCAGGATGCTGGCGGAGACCGCCATGGCCAGCGCAATCCCCGTGTGCCACGTGATCGCCCGAACAAAGGCAGCTACGGCCATGCCCACCCCCAAAATCAGGCCCACGCCAAATTCGTGGAAGAGGACGCGAAGAGCATCACGCAACCGCACCTCGCCAACGGCCAACGCGCGAATCACGGTCGTAGTTGTCTGGGAGCCGGCGTTGCCGCCTGTGCCGATGAGCAGGGGCACGAAAAAAGTCAGGGCCACAACCTTGTCCAATTCGTTCTGAAAAAGGCGCATCACCGTGCCGGTCAGAGTGGCCGTGAGGAAGAGCAGCAGCAACCATCCAATCCGCTTGCGCCCGATTTCCATGACGCTGACGCTGAAGTAAGAGCGATCCAGGGGCTGCGAACCGCCGATGCGTTGGATGTCTTCGGTGAATTCCTCTTGCAAGATATCCAGCACGTCGTCATGGGTGATGATACCGGTAAGGCGGCCTTGCCGGTCTACGACGGGGACGGCGAGGAAGTCATATTGCGTGACGAGGCGGGCCACCTCTTCCTGGTCAGTGTCCACCGTTACCGAGATAACGCCCGGTTGCATAACCTCATGAATCAAGGCACCGGGGAACGCGGTAACCAGTGTGCGGAGGGGGACGACGCCAACGAGGCGGTCGTCGTCGTCCACGACATACAGATAAGCGAGGGTCTCGGTTTCCGGGTCGATCGTGCGCAAATAGTCCAGCGTTTCCTGCACGGTCCAGCGCCGCCGAACACGGACGACCTTCTCTGTCATCAGCCTGCCGGCCGTATCTTCGTCGTAGCGCAGCAGCTCGGCGACTTCCGAGGCTTCCTCCGGCTCCATGAGGGAAATCAGGGCCTCGGCTTGATCGGGAGGGAGCTCGCTGAGCAACTCTGCGGCATCGTCCGAGGGCAGCTCTTCGAGGAGATCGGCAATCCGTTCGCCGGGAGCGGACTCTACGAGGTCGAGTGTAGACTCGTCCAGGGCTTCATCGAGTACCTCACTGGCGATGCGATCGTCCAGCAGACTGAAGACCCACGACCGTGCCTCATCGTCCAGGGCATCGAGCAGGTCGGCGATGTCTGCCGGATGCACCCCCCTTAGAAGGGACTGCACCGCCGCAGTGGCGTGCCGCTCGTAGCCATCGAGTACTTGTTTTTCCAGATTACGTAGCGATGCGCGGTCCAGCATGTTTTCCTCCCTCCGATGTGGGGCCTGTTTTGGCAAAAAATCCTGCCCCGCACGGACCGGTTGAACCGTCGCGACGCGACACAAAAAACCGGCCTCTGAATCGAGTCACAGAGGCCGGCAAGGCAAATTCGCGTTCAGCCAAAGCGCTACCCAAGCAATACCCCGGCGGTGCCGGCAGCCCGATAGAGCGGTTGGCTCTGGCTGCAACGGGAATCCTGACTCCCGCTACGCCATAAAGGAATATCGGATTCGCTATCCACCTAATTTCTCCCGTGCCTCTGCATGATGACAATTATAAGACAAAGCCCAACACTTGTCAACTGACTTTCTGCCAAAACAGCCATCGAATGAATTCGACGGCTGTTACTGCTACGGAAAACCTGCTCAAGCAGGTTCCCGGCCACGCTATTCTCGGCGCACCACGCTAACGCGCTTGAGCGCGTTTTGGATTGCAGGCCCCATGCGCGGCTGCGCGCGCCACCAACGATGAAAATCGCAGGGCGCAATGGTCAATGATCAACGGTCAATTTTCAATTTTTAATGGGCGAGCGGCACGCAACACGGAACACGTTCTGACGACTGACCTCTGACGACTGACCTCTGGTTTTCATAACAGTCAAAACTTGTCATACCTGCCCACTTATGCTATGATAGGACGTTATGCGAATTACGAACTGGGTAGCCGGGAGTGAAGCAGCAGCGCAACTCTCAGCAGACTTGAAACGGACTATATGACACAACAAATCATCGTCCTGGGCCTTGACGGGGCCACATGGCGCATACTCGATCCCTTCATCCGCGACGGCACGATGCCGCGTCTGGCCGAAGCGCGACAGGCCGGTGCCTGGGGAGGATGGCAATCCACCGTGCCCCCCTTCAGCGCACAGGCCTGGGTCTCTTTGATGACCGGCCGCAATCCGGCGAAGCACGGCGTCACAGATTTTTGGGAAGCCGGGGAGGACCGCGGACAGAGTGCCTTCGTCAACAGCCGCTTGATTCAGGGCGAGGCGATTTGGGACATCCTCGGCCGGCAAGGCAAACAAATCGGTGTGGTCAACGTGCCGGTGACGTATCCCCCGCCGGTTGTGAAGGGCTATGTCGTCTCCGGTCTGTTGACCCCCGCCGCAGCGAAGGATTATACCTGCCCGCCCGCATTGCGCGAGGAAATCGGCGCAGCCGTAGGTCCCTACGAACCCGACCCCTACGATCCCCTGCGCCCCGGGCTGGAACTCGTCAAGGAGTTCCGATATTGGATGGGGCAGCATGAAGCCGCCGCCCGGTATCTGCTGCAAAGTCATCCGGCCGATGTGTTCATCAATGTCGTTCAGGCCCTGGACCAACTGCAACACCTCTTCTGGAATGATTTGGCTGCCCTGACCGATGAGACGGTGGCCGCCCCTACCGAG
>CAZFFM010000268.1:0-4670 GCA_964517425.1 uncultured Ardenticatenales bacterium
CGGATTTTGGATTTTGGATTTCGGATTGTCCTGCACCGTCCAAATCCAAAATCGGAAATCCAAAATCGGAAATCAGAACGTCTGTCACTTCCGGCTTGCCCTTGGTGATCGTCCCGGTCTTGTCCAGCACCACCGTCTTCACATCTTTGAAGACCTGGAAAGCCTCACCGGAGCGCATCAAGATACCCTTCTGCGCTGCTTCGCCGCCGCCGCGAATCATGGCCAGGGGGGTAGCCATCCCCAGGGCGCAGGGATAGCCCATCACAAAGACTGCCAGCATGGCAAAGATGGCGCGGGGCAGGTTTGTCTGGCCGGTCACGGCCCAGGCGCCGGCGGTCCAGGCCAAGAAGCTGAGAGCGCTGAAAGCCAGCACGCCCGGCACGTAATACTTGAGCACCACGTCCACCACTTGCAGGATACCCGGCTTCATGGCCCGTGCTTCCTCGATGTAGCGGGCCACTTGTTGCAAGAAACCCTCTTCCGCGGCACGGGTCACTTCGATCACCAGCGTTCCCGACTGGTTCAAGGAGCCGCCGATGACCTCATCGCCCGGGGTTTTTTCCACCGGCATCGCTTCGCCGGTCACCAGGCTCTCGTCTACGCCCGAGCGGCCTTGCACGACTCGGCCATCCACCGGGATTGCCTCGCCGGGCCGAACGCGCACCCGGTCGCCGGGGGTCACCTCCTCGATGGGTACTTCCACTTCGCGGCCCGCCTCGATCACCCGTGCCGTAGCCGGTTGCAGGTCCAGCAACTGGCGCACTGCCTGGGAAGCGCGTGTGCGCACCAGCAGCGAGGTGTAGCCGGAGAGGATGTGGTACGTCGTGATAAAAGTGGCCACGGCGAAGAAGTCGGCGGCCGGAAACTGTAGCGCCGGCACATCGAGGAAACGCCCCAGCAGTCCCAGTGTCCCACCGGTCAGGCCGGCGAAAGCGCCAAGCTCCAGCAGCACGTGTTGGTTCAGAATGCCCCGGCGCAGGGAATGGTAGGCCATCTTCAGGATATACAGGCCAGGCCCAAAGACAGTCGCTGTGGCCAGCAAGGGCATGGTTATCAGCAAGGCCGGTTGCAGTCCCCGAGGAACGATTCCCAGCCATGCGAACAGCATCAGCACGGCACTGGTAGCGGTGAAAATGCCCGCCAGCACCAGGCGGCTGCGCTCGATGTGCAGCTCCTCCCCCTGCTCTTCGAAGGAGCGGACCTTGCGCGGGTCCCGCACGGTGTAGCCCAGACTGCGCAGCGTGTCCCGCAGCTCGGTCGGCGTGACCTTCTGGGGTTCATAGCGGATCAGCGCTTCCTCATGAGATAGGCTCACGTGGACTTCCTGCACCCCATCCATGCGGTCGTAAGCCCTGCGGATTGTTGCGGTACAGAAAGAGCAGGACATCCCCCCGATTTTGACTTGCAATGTCTCTGTTATCGGCTCCGGTTTCATGCGGATATTATACACCCTCCAGCCCTCAGATTGTCAAGTCCCCCCTTCACGCAGCTATACCACATGAGACAACTTGTTCCCCACAATCCTTATCCGACATTCGACCCCCTCACGAAAATGCCCATGAGTGCGTCCGGCGCACGCCACCAAGGACGAAAATCGTGGGGCGGGGAGCGACTCTAGAACGATGAATGATGAATGATGAACGGCGTGAAACGTAATGCGTGAAGCGTACTGCGTGAAGACTGCATGACGAACGGCCTTACGCAGTACGCAACACGTTCTGACGACTGACATCTGGTTTTCAAAACAGGCCATTTGGCGGGGTAGCAAACCCGCCAAATGGCGCTGTTCATTTTTGCTACACCCTGGTATACTGGGAGTCGATGGGAAGAGCGTGGAGCGATTCTGAAACGATGAATGTGGAATGAGAAACAGCGTGAAACGTAATGCGTAAAGACTTCACAACGAACGGCCTTACGAATTACGCACCACGCAATACGGGTGACTGTACTGTCCGGCTATACGATCAAAATCAGAGCTCCATTCGAGGACTCGGTGGCCCTCGTCACCACGGTGCTGGAACAGCAGGGCTTTCGCGTCGTGCGCAGCTTTGACCTGTCCAGCGCCTTGGACGTGGCCGATCCGGCATGCAGTTGCCCCCATCACGGCACGGAGCGTTGCACCTGTCGCTACACGGTGATCCTCGTGTATGGCGTACAGAACGGTGGCGCGTGCCCCTGCACAATCACCGTTCATACACGGGACGCGGAAACGTTCCTCACTGTCTCCTCGCTCGAGACAGCGCCAGTAGACGCGGGCAGCGGCACCAGCGCGACGGAGTACGCGTTGCTGCGCGGGCTGGTCGAAGCCTCGCTGGCCGTTCCTGCAGCCTCTCTCAGCGAGGTCGGCCTATGAACGGTCAGCCGGTTTGCTCCGTGAAAGACCAGGTCATTGCCGGGCTGAAAGAGTCCAGAGAACGCGTACGACGAGCACGGGAACTTGTTGAAGTGGAAGCGCCATGCCAGCAGATTCTGCACGAAACCAGTGCCGCACAAGAGCTACTTTCCGATCTGCAAGCGAGACTGTTATACGACCGGTTGCGGCACTGCCTTTTCTACATCGAGGGAAAGGACACCCAGACGACGGAAACGAGCCGGCAAACAATCCTGGACCTGTTTGCGATCGCCGGGAGATTGCCCGTTCCTTCATCTGAATTTAAGACGGGAAACGTAAACTTGCACACAAAGCAAGAAAATGAACCACAGATTTCACGGATGACACAGATTGAAAACCAAGAATAATGAGAAAATCTCTGCCACGAATTTCACGAATTTTCACTAATTTTTTTGCTTTTTTCGTATCATCTCAATAACTTGGGGAACGCCCCCGGCCCCCAATTCTGGGGGAATACATTCCCCCCAAAGTTGGGGGGTTAGGGGGGCACGACGTTCTGCTCACCCCGAAATATTGAGAAGATACCTTTTTTCGTGTTAATTCGTGAAATTCGTGGCGGGAATCCTTTTTGGTTCCGGCTTGTCCGGGTTAGGGATTATGATGTAGGAGGAGGATGATGATGATATGGCTATAATGCAATTGACCTTGCCCGTCGAGGGCATGACGTGTGCCTCATGTGTGAATCATGTCGAGCGGGCACTGCGAAAAGTCGCCGGCGTGCACAAAGCCAGCGTCAACCTGGCCACCGAACGGGCCAGCGTGACGTTCGATCCGAAGGAGGTGCCGGTTGGCCAGTTGGTGGCGGCGGTACACGACGCCGGTTACGAGGTGCCGACAGATACGGTCACCCTGCCGATCGACGGTATGACTTGCGCTTCCTGCGTGGGGCACGTGGAACGCGCCTTGAACAGAGCAAGCGGTGTGATCAAAGCGAGCGTCAACCTGGCTACGGAAAAGGCCACCGTTACTTACATTCCCGGCGTTGTGGGACTGGGGGAGATGCGTCAGGCCGTGGCCGGCGCGGGCTATGAGGTGCTGGAAACGCCTGAAGGGACCGTGTCCGAAGGCGAAGAAGTGGACGAAGTCGAACGGAAGATGCGTGCGTCTCGATTCCGGATGCGCGTATCATGGGCGTTCACCGGACCCATCACCCTGTGGATGTTCGCGGAGATGTTCTTCGGTATTGTCTGGCCCAACCAAACGATCTACGACCTGGGCATGATCGTACTGGCCTTGCCGGTGCTCTTCTGGGTGGGCCGCAAGACGTACACCGGCGCATGGGCCTCAGTCCGCCACGGCAACGCGAACATGGACACGCTCATCGCTCTGGGGACGGGAGTCTCGCTGCTGACCGGGCCGGCTACGTTCTTCTTCCCGGTGGCGAACTACGCGGGCGTGTCGGCCATGATCATGGCCTTCCACCTCACCGGTCGCTACGTGGAGGAGTCGGCGAAAGGGCGCGCTTCCCAGGCGATCCGCAAACTGTTGGAACTGGGGGCCAAGACGGCGCGTGTGCTCGTGGATGGGCGTGAGGTGGAGGTGCCCATCGAAAAGGTGGCTGTAGGCGACATCATGGTCGTGCGGCCCGGCGAGAAGGTCCCCACCGATGGGGTCATCGTCAAGGGGGAGAGCGCGATGGACGAGTCCATGGCCACCGGCGAATCGATGCCCATCAACAAACATCCGGGGGACGAAGTCATCGGGGCGACGGTGAACCAGGAGGGCTTGCTCCACGTGGAGGCCACGCGGATCGGCAAGGACACCTTCCTCGCCCAGGTGATCAAGCTGGTTGACGAGTGCCAGGGGTCCAAGGTACCGATTCAAGAGTTTGCCGACCGGGTGACCAGCGTCTTTGTGCCGGTCGTCCTTGGCATTGCCTTGCTCACGCTGGTGGGCTGGTTCTTGCTTCCCGATACGATGCGCCCGCTGGTACAGGCCGGCACGTTCTTGCCCTGGGTGAACGCAAACCTGGGCGTGATCACCCTGGCCATCGTCTCCACGGTTGCCGTGCTGGTCATTGCCTGCCCCTGCGCGCTGGGACTGGCTACGCCCACGGCGCTGATGGTCGGCAGCGGCCTGGGAGCCGAGAACGGGATTCTCATCCGTTCTGGGGCGGCCATCCAGACTTTGAAGGATGTGCAGATCATCGTATTCGACAAAACGGGGACGATCACCAAGGGCAAACCGGAGGTGACCGACGTTCTGATTTCCGATTTTGGATTGCCGATTTTGGATTTGGACGGTGCAGGACAATCCGAAATCCAAAATCCAAAATCCG
>CAZFFM010000269.1:0-4667 GCA_964517425.1 uncultured Ardenticatenales bacterium
AACTAAAAACCGGAGACCCCGTAGCCAAAACCAAGGTCGCGGAACTCTACGAACAACTCGATCAGCATGAATCGGCTGCCCAAACCTACCTGACCCTCGCCAAACTTTACGAGGCCGAAGGGTCCGTGCAACAGGCCATTTCCGCGTGGCAAGCGGCCGTACGCCTTTCCCCAAACCTGTACGAAGCGCACAAGAACCTGTCTGCTGCAGCCCTACAAATGGGACACACCGACCTGGCTGTGGAATCGCTCCTGAGCATGGCCAAAATACACCAGGAGAATCAAGAACTTGGCCAGGCCATCGCCGTATGCCGCCAGGCGCGCGAAATTGCTCCGCACAACGTCCACGTACAGCAAGTGGAAGAAAGACTGCGCCGGGGAGGGGCGCTTAATAACGAAGCAGACGACGAAAGCACACGCGAACCTGATGACCAGGAAGAGACAGAACATACGCTCGTCCAAGAAGCAACGGCTCGCGCCGTAACCCGGCTCGCGGAGCGCGTCTTCCAGGAAGCGGAACCCACGGCACCAGACACCGCCTCTAGAACGGAAATTGGCGCCCTCATCGCCAAGGCGCTCTCTTGTCAGAAACAGGGGCTCGCCGAAGAAGCCATTCGATACTATGAAGCGATCATTAATGCCGGCCAACAAGCGCCGGAAGTACTCTTTAACCTGGGCCAGCTCTACCAGGAGACCTTGCGCCTGGACGAAGCAATTGCCTATCTTTCCCGCACAAAAGACACACCCGATTTCGCCATGGCCAGCCACTTGTCCCTGGGCCAATGTTATCAACTGCAAGGAAAATTCGACCAGGCCTTGGAGCATTTTCTTGAGGCGGTCAAAATCGTCGACCTGCGCACCGTTGGCCGCGACCAGGCCGATGATCTGATCCAGTTATACGGACAATTGGCCGATAGTTACGAGGCAAAAGGAGATTCCAAAAAGGCGATGGCCTTTGCCGGCGCACTGTCCACTTTCCTTCAGGGGAAAGGTTGGGAGGACAAAGCGCTGGAAGCAAGACATCGTATGCAGATCCTTTCTTCCCAAGGAGAAACGATCAGTCTGGCCGAAATCCTGGAAAAGCCGGGAACCAACGAAGTCCTCAGCGCACTGGCCAGCAGCAAAGAACTGGCCGCCCAAAAACGATATGCCGCTGCCACGGACGTCTGCTTTTGGGTGCTGGGCAAAGCGCCCGATTATCTGCCGCTGCACCAGCAACTGGCCGACATCCTGGCCAGCACCGACCGGGTGCAAGACGCCACCGAAAAGCACCGGATGATCGCCGAGGTATATGCGGTACGTGGCCAACAGGGCAAAGCAATCGCCACTTGTGAGCGAGCGCTTGAAATCGCCCCCATGTCCACAAATGTTCAAACTCGCCTCATAGAACTGTTGATCGGACAAGGAGAACTCGATAAAGCCCTGGAACATTACCTTTCCCTGGCCGACACCCACTATAGACTGGCCGAGATGGACGAAGCCATCAAACAGTATAAGAAAGCCCTGCTCCTGGCCCCCCGAGGTTCCCCCAACCGTCAGTGGGAGGTTCGCATTCAACGGCGCTTGGCCGACATCTACATGCAACGCCTGGACTGGGAAAAAGCGGTCGAAGGCTACGAATACATTCTGGCCCACCAACCGGGTGACCACGAGATTCTCGTCCAACTCCTGGAACTATACAGAAAACTCGACAACAAATCAAAAGCCCGAGGGATCGTAAAGACCCTGGTGCAGTTATACGAGAAACAAGAGAACACACACGCCATCATTGAAATCCTCGAAGAAGAGGCCGAGCAGACGCCAGACGACATTGATTTGCGTATTTACCTGGGCGAATTCTGTAGCAAGGCCGGACGCAAGAGGTTGGCTATGGATGCCTGGTCGGAAGCGCTCCAGTTGCAACTGGCCAAAGGGCAAAGATCGCAAGCGTCGGCAACTATTCGCCGTATCATTGCGCTCAATCCCCCCAACGTTTCAGCCTACAAGAAGCTGCTGGCCACATTGTAAAGCGAATCGCCTCATGACCGATCTAACAGATATTCTCCTCACATTTTCACGTCTTGACCTGCTGAATGTCGTAGACATCCTTCTTGTTGCGTCCATCATCTATGCCGTCCTTTACCTCGTACAGGGTACGCGCGCCGTCCTGCTCCTCCGCGGAGCTTTGGTGGCCGGCATCCTGCTCTTCCTTCTGAGCAACTTCTTTCAACTCACCGCCTTCAACTGGCTCATGCGCAACCTGCTGCCGGCTTTTCTGATTTCCATTCCGGTTATCTTCCATCCGGAAATTCGCCGCGGGCTTGAACGGCTGGGCCGCCCCGGCCACCTGTTTGGCAATCCTGTCATACAGACAGAAGTGACCCGCTTAATTACGCATATCTGTCGTACATCACAACGCCTCTCCGAGCAACGGATTGGGGCGCTCATTGTCCTGGAGCGCGACGTGCCCTTGACGGAAATCATCAACACGGGAGTAGCCATCGACAGCCTGATTAGCACCGAACTGTTGACGACCATCTTCTTCCCCAACACCGCCCTGCACGATGGCGCGGTGATCATCCGGGGGACGCGCATCGTAGCCGCCGCCTGCGTACTCCCCCTTTCCGACAATCTGCGAGACCGCCGCCTGGGCACCCGCCATCGCGCCGGCGTGGGCGTCACCGAATCGAGCGACGCCGTATCTGTGATTGTCTCCGAAGAAACCGGTGATATCTCCCTGGCGTATAGTGGCCGGATCATTCGCCACCTCGATGATGGACGACTCAACCGCCTGCTGCACACGTTCTATGCCTCGCATTCCCATCTGTCCCTGGATATTCTGGGACGTAGAAAGGAAGCGTAGAAAACCATGCCGCAGCGCAGCAAAACCCTTGTTGATCAACTGGGCTCTTTGGTACTCTCACTCCTACTGGCCACCATCGTTTGGGTGGTTGCCGTGAACCAACAGAACCCCCTGCGCATTGGCAACTTTCCCGACGCGGGGCTGACCATTGAAGTCACCAATATTCCAGAAAACCTGGTGTTGGTGAACAAGCTGGAACAACGAGAAGTTCTGGAGTTAAGAGCGCCGGCCGACAGTTGGCAGCGCCTGGAAGTGGCCGACGCGCGCGCCTTCGTAGACCTTTCCAACTTGGGGCCAGGCCTGCACGAGGTGGAAGTTCAGGTAGAACTCGCCGACCCGCAGATCAGCATCCTGAGGCAACTGCCCGACCGGGTGGCCGTTCGCCTGGATACCGTGACTGAAAAGGTTCTGCCTGTACACGTGGAGATCATAGACCCGACCAGCGTCCCCTTGGGCTACGTGATGCAGCTCCCGGTTAGTGAGCCGCCCACCATCACTGTCCGCGGGCCGCGTACGCAAGTGGAGCAAATCGTCAGGGCAGAAGCTACCGTACTCATTTCAGGCTCCAAATCCCCGGTGACCGAGATGCGCCCCATCATCTTGCGAGACGGGTCGGGCAACGTCGTTGACGGGCCAAAAAGCGATCCTGCCCGCGTAAGCATACAAGTTCCGATTGGCCAACGGACCGGGTACCGCGAAGTCTCCGTCCGAGCGTCCATCTCTGGGACCGTCGCTGCGGGGTTTTGGATCAGCAACATCGCCGTGCAGCCACAGACTGTGACCGTGGTGGGCAACCCCGAGACCGTAGCGCAGCTATCCGGTTTTATCGGCACGCAACCGATTGACGTCTCCGATGCCCAGAAAACGATTTCCCGACAAATCGGCCTGGTACTTCCGGAGGGCGTAACCCTTTTGGGGGAAGAGGGCGTCTCCGTAGAGGTTCAGATAACGCCGGTATCGGGCGGCAAAACAATTCAAAAAGAACCCGTTTTGCAGGGGATTGGACCCGGCTTGACCGCGCAAACCTCTCCCGGTCTGGTAGACATCATTCTCTCCGGCCCTCTCAATGCCCTGCAAGATTTGAATCCTGATCAAGTGCAGGTGATCGTGGACCTGACCGAACGGGGAGCAGGAACCTATCAACTCCAGCCGACGGTCAGCGTGCCGCCCCCGCTGCAGGTGCAAACCATTGTTCCGGCCCTGATCGAGGTGACGGTAGATGTCGCCATGAGTACACGAGATGTCACCGTGCCCCTGCGCATCGCAGGACAGAGCAATACGCTGGAAAGTGCGATATCGCCCAAAGTTGTCACGGTGACGGTTGCCGGGCCGGTACTCGAACTGCAATCCTTGATCACGGACACCGTCATCGCCACGCTTCCGTTGCAGGGGATTGGCCCCGGAATGCACATGGTGACTCCTGGCATTTCTCTGTCTCCAACGTTATCCGTAAAGGCGATCAATCCCGCTCAAACGGAGGTTGTCCTTGGCCCAGTCAGCGATTCGCAGAAGATTGTCATCAAACCGAGTTGGGAAGGATTAGGGACGGACCTGTTGATCCGGTTTACGCCGTCCACGGTGACAATCACGGTGAAGGGGCCGGCCCTGTCGGTGCGCAAACTCGGCCCCAGCGACATTCGGGGCATATTGGATGTCCATGGGAGAGGGCCGGGCACCTACCTGCTGGCACCCCGCGTCGAATTGCCGTGGGGTTACCGCTTGGCTGCCATCACCCCGCCACAACTTCGCGTGACCCTGCAAAAACGGAGTCAGTAGTCAGTCGTCAGTAGCCAGTCGTCGGTAGCCAGTCGTCAGTAGTCAGTTGA
>CAZFFM010000270.1:0-4665 GCA_964517425.1 uncultured Ardenticatenales bacterium
TTGGGGGGTTAGGGGGGCGCGACATTCTGCTCACCCCGTTTTATTGAGAAGATACGGCGCGTTCGTGTCAAATTGTCAATCGGTTCCCCGGGTCACTGGGAATGTGCCGTCGCGGACGCGCACGTCCAACGTGTCGCCGGGTGCGGCATCGCCCACCCGACGAATCAGCCGCCCGGTGGCGTGGTGGGTAACGATGGCATAGCCCCGCTCGATTGTTTTCGCCGGGTTCAATCCTTCCAGTTGCATGCGCAGTCCTTTTACGCGCCAGGCGTGCATCTGGAGTATGTGGCTGATTCGTGCTTCGGCGCGCCGGCCGGTGTCGTCCACCTGCTGCTTGAGCAAGTCAATCTGCACGCGAGGCGAGGCTCGTTGCAATCGTTCGCGATGAGAATCAACTGTCCGGCGCGCATCGAGCAGTAGCTGCTGCATCGCCTGCTGGTTATGCTGTGCAATTTCGGCGATGCCGGCCCCCAGATCGCCGGCGTTGGGCACGGCCAGTTCCGCGGCGGCAGACGGCGTGGGCGCGCGCAGGTCGGCGGCAAAGTCGGCGATGGTGAAGTCAACTTCGTGCCCCACACCGCTGATCACCGGAATAGCAGAGGCAGCAATCACCCGCCCCACGATCTCTTCATTGAACGGCCACAGGTCTTCCAACGAGCCGCCCCCGCGCGCCACGATGATGACATCAACCGCCTCCAGCCGATTTAGCTTCTCGATTGCGGCCGCGATTTGTGCGGCTGCCCCCACACCTTGTACGGCGCTCGGGGCGAGAACGACCTCCACGACCGGGTACCGTCGCCGAAGCACCTTCAGAATGTCTTGCAGGGCGGCCCCAACCGGTGATGTGACCACGCCGATACGTCGGGGAAAGGGGGGAATCGGCTGCTTGCGTTCCTCATCAAAGAGCCCTTCCTCGGCCAGTTTGCGTTTCAGTTCTTCGAACTGTAGGAAAAGGTTTCCGGTGCCGGCAGTTTGCAGCTTGTTCGCGTAGAACTGGTAGGCCCCCTGGGCCGGATAGACCGACACGTGGCCATGGGCCAGCACCGCCTCTCCGTTGCGAGGCAAGGCCGGCAAGCCGGATGCGCTCGTTTTCCACATCACACAGCGAATTGTTGCCGCCGAATCTTTCAAAGTGAAATAGCAGTGGCCGGAAGAAGCACGCGTAAAGTTGGAAACTTCTCCCTCCAGCCAGAAATCGCGCAGTATTGGCTGCTCGTCGAGGGTTGTTTTTACAATGTTTGTGACCTCTGATACGGTAAGGATGTCCATCTGCATTTTGCGCTCCGAGGATTGAGTTGCCGGCAGGGATTGCATCGGACTATGCAACCCCTTTGATTATGAAAACCGTCTGATTATACACCGTTCAGTCTGTTTTGTCCACTGCTCGTGTTTGGGGGTTGTGTATCTCTTTCGGTGGAAATTCGTGTGGAGGTGTTTTGCGTCCGCGGTGGGCATGATCGGCACCCCGCTGCCGCGTACGAAAGCCCCCGTAGGGGGCGCGGCCACATAGCCCGGCGATGAAGTCGCCGGGCGGTCTCACGCGGATTGAAAAGAACATGGACAAGAACCCATGCCGGCGCAACAAACTTGCGCAAATTACTGGAGGATGCTATAATCGCAGTTGCCTATTGGGCGAGTAGCTCAGCTGGTCAGAGCGCACGGTTCACATCCGTGAGGCCGGGGGTTCGAGTCCCTTCTCGCCCACTTTCCTTAACATTCAAACCACACCGCAGAGCGCACAGGTCGCTTATTCTCCCACCTGTGCGCTCTACACTGCCTGTGCGGAAAGAAAAAACTCCTCCGATTATTCCAGGGCTACGTCCGACCGTAGCGCCGGAATCCCCATTCCGGTGATCAATCCCGCTTGAACTTGCTGTAGTCCGGCGCACGATACTCCGATTGCCCGTACCCCTCGATGTCCACCAACGCTTTCACCTTCAGCGGCAGGCCGAATAGGTTGATGAACCCCTCGGCGTCGCGCTGATCGTACACGTCCATCTGGCCGAACGAGGCGTAATCCTCACGGTACAAGGTGTGCGGAGCCTTGCGCCCCACCGGAATGCAGTTGCCCTTGTAGAGTTTCAGCCGCACCACGCCGGTCACGTTCCGCTGCGTAGCCTGCACGAAGGCGTCCAACGCCTCTTTGAGCGGCGTGAACCACTGGCCGTAGTAGACCATCTCCGCATAGCGCAAGGCGACCCGGTCCTTGTAGTGCAGCGTTTCCCGATCCAGGCAGAGCGATTCCAGCTCACGGTGGGCGGTGTAGAGCAACGTGCCCCCCGGCGTCTCGTACACACCGCGTGACTTCATGCCCACCAGCCGGTTCTCCACCATGTCGATCCGGCCAATGCCGTGCCGTGCGCCCAGCTCGTTCAGCCGCGCCATCAACGAAATCGGGCCTTGCGCCACGCCGTTGATCTTCTTCGGTACACCGGCTACAAACGAAATCTCCACATACTCCGGCTCGTCCGGCGCATCTTCCGGAGAGACCGTCAGCCGGTACATGTCCGGCTCCGGCTCCTCCCAGGGGTCTTCCAAAATGCCCCCCTCGTGACTGAGGTGCCAGAGGTTGCGGTCGCGGCTATAGATTTTCTTCTCGGTCGCTGCGACCGGCACATTGTGCGCCTTTGCGTAGGCGATCGCGTCTTCCCGCGAGCGGATGTCCCATTCACGCCACGGGGCAATCACCTTCAGCTTGGGATTCAGCGCCTTGAAGGTCAACTCGAAGCGCACTTGGTCGTTGCCCTTGCCGGTGCAGCCGTGGGCGACCGCGTCGGCCCCTTCCAGCTCGGCGATCTCCACCTGCCGCTTGGCGATGAGCGGGCGGGCGAACGAGGTGCCCAGCAGGTACTTGCGTTCGTAAATCGCGCCGGCCTGCAACGTGGGGAAGATGTACTGGGTGATGAACTCCTCGCGCATATCCTCCACGTAGACCTGACTGGCACCGCTGGCCAACGCCTTTTCGCGTAGACCCTCCAGCTCCCCGTCTCCCTGCCCCAGGTTCGAGCAAAAGGCGACCACCTCGCAGCCGTAATTCTCTCGCAGCCAGGGGACGATCACCGAGGTGTCCAGCCCGCCGGAATAGGCCAGCACCGCTTTCTTGATCTTGTGTTCCATGATGGGTTCCTTTCTTCTACGCTGGATGATAGCAGGTGCGGAGAGGGTAGGCTTCGCCGGTTCTCTCCGTACCTTGATTCCGTGATAATCTTGCAAACTTTTCACCGTGACTCGCTCTTCCCGCACAGCGCGGATGGCGCGGACGGCCGCTGCTGCGCCGGAGAGGGTCGTGATCAGCGGCACCCCACGGGCCGTCGCGGCAACACGGATTTGCCGCCCGTCGGTGAAGCCCACACGGCCCAACGGTGTGTTCAAAATCAAGTCAATTTGGCCATCGTGAACGAGGTCCACGATGTTTGGCGATCCTTCGCTCGCCTTGAGCACCGTTTCGACCTCCAGGCCGGCCTGCGCCAGCGCCTTTGTCGTGCCCCGCGTGGCCATCAGCCGGAAGCCGAGCGCAGCGTAATCGCGGGCGATCTTGACCACCGGCCCTTTGTCGTTGTCGTTGACCGTAACCAGTAGGGTGCCGCCGTCGAAGGGCAGGTGCTGGCCCGCGCTCCACTCCGCCTTGGCGAACGCCTCGCCGAAACCGCGCGCCGCGCCCATCACCTCGCCGGTGCTCTTCATTTCCGGTCCCAAAATCGCATCGGCGGGCGGAAGACGATTGAAGGGCAACACCGCTTCTTTGATGAAGACACCGGGCGGCTTCGGTTCCTCCGTGAACCCCAGCGCCTCCAGCGAGTGGCCGGCCATCACCTGCGTGGCGATCTTGGCCAGCGGCACGCCGGTCGCCTTGCTGACGAAGGGCACGGTACGCGAGGCGCGCGGGTTCACCTCCAGCACATAGACCACGCCCCCTTTGATGGCGTACTGCACGTTCATCAGGCCGACGACGCCGAGCGCCAGGCCGAGCCGGCGCGTGTACTCGCGGATCGTCTCCAGGTGGTGCGGCGGGATGATGTAGGGTGGCAGCACGCAGGCGCTGTCGCCGGAATGCACACCCGCTTCCTCGATGTGCTGCATGATTCCGCCGATGACCACCCGCTTGCTGTCAGCCACGGCATCCACATCCACCTCGTAGGCATCTTCCAGGTAGTGGTCAATGAGCACCGGATGGTCGGGCGAAGCGCGCACCGCCTCTGACCAGTATCGCTCCAGCCCCTCCTCACCATAGACGATGACCATTGCCCGCCCGCCCAGCACATACGAGGGACGCACCAACACGGGATAACCGATCTCACGGGCGACCGCCTTCGCATCGGGCAGGCTCATCGCCGTGCCGTTGGCCGGGCGGGGAATTCCCAGCTCGCGCAGCACCGCCTCGAACCGTTCGCGGTCTTCGGCCAGGTCAATGGCGTCCGGCGAGGTGCCCCACATCGGCACGCCGGCCGCTTGCAAGTCGAGAGCCAGCTTGAGCGGTGTCTGGCCGCCGAACTGCACGATCACCCCTTTCAATGAATCGGCGATGTCCTGATTCGCCGATTCCGTGCGCACAATGTTCAGTACGTCCTCCAGGGTGAGCGGCTCGAAGTAGAGCCGGTCCGAGGTGTCGTAGTCGGTGCTGACCGTTTCCGGGTTGCAGTTGACCATGATCGCCTCGTAGCCCAT
>CAZFFM010000271.1:0-4664 GCA_964517425.1 uncultured Ardenticatenales bacterium
TACCCCCGAGGCGACTCGAACGCCTGCACCCGGCTCCGGAGGCCGGTGCTCTATCCTCTGAGCTACGGGGGCTCACTATCTACAGTGTACCACACATTGCCTGTTTCGGCAAACTTTTCAGCGGCATGGGGTGTGCGTTTCCCCCACCCCCAAGCCTTCAATCGGCGTGGGAGCGGGGGAAATCGAAAAGCATTTACGGGCCAACCAGTTGGAACACGAAATCAAGCCGCTGATGCTCTGTGCCGGCGATCATGCCCAATTTGTTGGCCAGATCGCTGGGGATCGAGGGGTGCGCCACCCATAACGCTGTGACACCTTGCCCCGGTGCGGTAATGTAGTCGCCGCGCCCCAGAGCAAAACCCATCTCTCCGTCCCCGTTGGTATACCCCAAATTTCCCCTGTTGTACCACTTAGACGTGGAAGGAATTGTCAGCTCATCTGCACCGGGCCAGTAACGGATGGTAGCCTGATGATCCATCGGCGCACCGTTCTGGTCCAGGACCTGGATGACGACCACAGCCGGCCCCTTGCGTTCGATGATCTTGACGATACGGAAAACTTGGCCGCCGGGGCCGGGCTGAGCACGCTGAATTTCCGAGCCGTAGTACGACTGAACCCAGCCATAGTCCCCTGCCGAACCGTCAAGTTTCGTCACTTGGAGTGGGGGGATCGCAGCGGCTGCGGGCACCGGCGTGGCGGTCGGCGGGCTGGCCACGGCAATCTTAGGTTTCGCGGTCGGCGGCACCGCCGTGGGCGGCACCGCTGTGGCGGTCGGCGGCACTGGTGTGGCCGTCGGTGGCACCGGCGTGGCCGTGAAGGTCGCCGTGGGCAGCGGCGTATTCGTCGGCGTGGCCGTCGGTGTCCAAGTCGGTGTGGCGGTCGGTGTGGGGGTGTTGGTCGGCGTTGGTGTGGGGCTGCGCACCAGGGCGATCGCCCCGCTCACGGCGTTGTCCACCAATCCCTCGCCGCCCGTGGCCGAGACGAGCATGGCCGGAATCGAGACTCCACAGATCCACATCACCGCCAATGCCAGCAAGGCAAAGCGGAGCTTGACCCCTGTGCTGGCTTCGGTATACCACCCAAAGAATTCCTGGATGCGGCCCCCCCAACCCATGCCCGCAGGTTCAACGTAACTGGGGCGGCGAGGAACGGCTGTTGTAGCCGCGGGCGCCGGTCTTGCCACAACGGGCGTAACCGGTGCTGCCGGCGCGGCCACTCTTCTTGGCTCTGGCACAGCGGGCGCGGCGACGGCCACCTCTTTTGTCGCCGGCAAAACGGGTGCGGCGATCGGTGGCCCTTCCTGCTCAGCGTGTGCCGCCCAACGTCCGTTGGCTCGTTCCAGGCGTCTTCCCAGGGCGCGGCTGAGGGCAACGGCCAAATGGGGATAGCCGGCCATCAGCACATCGAAATCGTCTTTGTTCAAGGCCCAGGCCTTGATGTCGGTGACCGCTTGCGCCGTAGAGCGGCGCGGGTTGCCCGTCAGCAACGACATCTCCCCAAAGAAACTACCGGCGCGGACCATATCCAGGATGAAAGACTGCTTGCCAACTCTGGCGAAGAGCTTCACCTGGCCGTCGAACAGGAGGTACATCTCCTGCCCGAGAGCCCCTTCTGCATAGATCATTTCGTTGGCACGATAGCTCACCGAGCGCAATCGCCCGGCAAGATCATCGAGCTGGGCCGGCGTGAGTACATTCAGCAAAGCGATGCGACGCAGGTCGGCGTGGCCGGGAACAACCGGAACGCCCTCTTCCAGCCGTTGGCCCAACGCCCGGTTCACTTCCGCGCCCAGCGCGGGATATTGCACAGCGAGAGCGTCAAAATCGTTCTTGTAAAGTGCCCACAGGTTGCTATTCATAATTGCGCGCGCCGTGACAGAGCGCGGCTTGCCTGTGAGTAGCGCCATCTCGCCAAAGGCTTTCCCTTCGGCAAGCCGGGCAATGGACGTGTCTTCGTCAACGATCTTGATTTGCCCGCTGTCAATCAGGTACATCGCCTCGCCGGCATCGCCGGGCTGATAGATCACCTCACCGGCGGCGACATGCCGTAGAACCAGTCGTTCAACAATTTCACCAATGACATTTTCGGGCAGCGAAGCCAGGAATGGCACCTGCCGCAGACGTACCCGCGCCTGGTCGCGATCAACCTTTCGCAAATAATGGGCCAATTCGCGACTGAAAGCGGTCCGAATAGCGGGGTAACGATAGGTCAGACCCTGAAAATCAGACTCGGAGAGCGCCCATAATTGGGTATCCTCTGTTGCGCGGGCTACCTCTTCGTAGGGCTTTTCTAACAGCAAAGCCTCTTGCCCAAAGATTTCGCCGGGGCCGACGTGCCGGAAAGGATCGGGATCATCGGCTTCGGTAGAAACCAAACTGATGTCACCCGATTCGACAATATACATGGCCTCCGGCGGCGTGTTGGCGCGATAGATCAGGCTCCCTTTGTGAATAGAGCGCAAGTTAAGTTTTTGCGCTGTCGCTAGAAGTTCCTCGTCTCCCAAGTCGGCAAAGAGCGAAAGGGGTTTGAGCCGATGTTCCGTTAAGTACGAATCTATGTGGGCGATTCGTTTGCCAACGGCCAGACTCAGCTTAAAGCTAATCGCGGGGCGGGTTGACAACAACTCATGAAAGCTGTCCTTGCGCAATATCCAGACATCCACATCGGTGGATGCTCTGGCCCCGATGGTATGAGGTCGTTCCAACAACAGATCAAGTTCGCCGAGCAGTGTGCTTGGTCCCAGGTTGGCAAGAATAACTTCGCCTCGCGGAGACGATTCCACCAACTGCACGAGACCAGACTTGACCAGATACATCGCCTTACCTGGTTCGCCTTGCTCAAAGAGAGCCGCCCCCCTGGCAAATTGCCCGATTTCCATTCGCTCACTGATTACACGACGTTCCTCTTCTTCCAATGCCGAGAAAACGGGTGCATTCTCCAAAAAACGTTTCTTCAATGTCCAGTTCACCTCCTGGTAGTGAGTTGTTTTTCGTCTTTCAAAATCATTCGGCAGTCATTCCCTCTCGCTGGAAAACGATTTCCCAGCCATGCGATAGGTTCTGGCCACGCGCCGGACAAACCATGGTTAGTTCATCTCCACGTAAACCAGAGACCGCCTCACTTCCGGGCACATCCACTACCAAGGTATATGTGCCCTTGTCCTGTACATCATAGTCGGCGTAACCGGGATCGGCACCCTTCAATCCGGTAAAGAAGGTCTCTTGGTGCCCATTTCCGGCGATACGCAACGGAATACCGGTCAGGCCGGCACCCGCTTCATCTCGTACGTAGACCTGAATGCGTGCAGGCCCAGGCAATTCCCGGCAGGAAAGACTCCGTTGCGACAGAACCCGATAGTGAATCGCCGGTGTCGGCGTCACGGGCACTGCCGGCGTAACCGTCTCCGCTGGCGCAGGGAGACCGCCGGGGAGACCTTCCCCCGAAATGCCTAGAGCCTCAGCCAAGTGCGCCAAGTCGCGACCGGTTGGGTCATTCTGCTCTGACGCACGAACCGCCAGTTCTGCAACCCATTGGCCGGCATTACCGGCATGTAAGCGCTCCAATCGTGCCTGCGCTGCCCCCAGGTCGCCATCCTCGGCGAATGTTTCGGCTACCAGCCGCAGGTATTCCTCTTTGTGTTCCACAGCCATATCGGCAGGCGAAACTGTGATAAATGGCAAAGGAACCCATTGCCAGGCCAGCGCCAACCCCAAAGTCACACCCATCGTCAGCCCTACGGAAATGATCAGGGCAATGCGAACTGCTCGTTGCCAACTCTTCTTGCGATCCCGACCTGTATCCATCTCCTGACACCACAAATCATGGCCCTAAAAAGCCATGAGCAGGGAATTCGGAGAGAAGAGAGGTCTGAATGCGCCGGCAGAATGTGGGGTTAGCTGTAATCCAGATGCCGGTGACTGTTCGATGCCCTTTTTGTTTGGCTCCAGGGCGTTGGCCAGTTGAGTCAGTAGCTGCACTTTGTGGGCCGTTCCCCCTTGTTCAGCGACCTGTGCAGCAAGCGTTCTGACCTCGTCCGGTCCGAACCCAACAGATTGCAACCTTTTTCGCGCCAACGCCAGGCCGCCGGTACGCGCATACGATGCGCTTACCATGTAGACGTAATCCCCCTTGAAAGTGTCATCCTGGTCTGCCGGTGTAACGTTCACATAACGCACAGGCCACACTTTCCCCCCAAGGGTAAGGCCCAAGAGCAATCCTGCCACAATGCCCAGACCCAGTACGAGTATCGCCTTGCTTTGGGTAATGCCCATGTTTGCAAATTACCCGCCTTGAAAAAGTCTTCTCAGCTATAAGGTGCAATTCATTTCGGCGTTCTCTTGCACACGGCCCAAACGAACCGGACAAACAGCGGTTTCAATTCAGCGCACCGGCAGACTTTCGTCTCGGGCAAAAACCTGCTATAATTGCCATGGGCAGAGTGCCGAAGGTGGGAGTCGAACCCACAAGAGGGAACCCTCACGCGAGTTTGAGTCGCGCGCGTCTGCCAATTCCGCCACTTCGGCATTTTCGTAAGTATAAACGATGTAGGGCAATTCGTCAAATCTTGGCCGGTCCGGGGGTGTCCGTCATATTTTTGCGTGGCAACTGGCTCAAATGAACCACGAAGACACGAAGGCACAAAATAACACAGCATTTTCAGCCAC
>CAZFFM010000272.1:0-4626 GCA_964517425.1 uncultured Ardenticatenales bacterium
AATTAGGCTTCGGCAAGCAATGAATTGCCCGCCTATCATTGCGAAACCTGTTGAAATAGGTTGCTGTCGTGCTGGAATAGTGCGTTTTAACGCACTTCGCAGTCTCAGGCGGCGAATTCATTCGTCGTCTTGGTGGCTTCTTCGCTTCTTCGCCCCGGAATATTGAGAAGATACCTTTTTTCGTGTGAATTCGGTATCTTCTCAATAATTCGGGGTGATCAGAACGTCATGCCCCCCTAACCCCCCAACTTTAGGGGGAATGTACTCCCCCAGAATTGGGGGCAGGGGGGCGTTCCCCAAGTTATTAAGATGATACGTAAGCGCCGGCAAAGAATAGGCGCACACAATGTCAGGAGCGACGAAGGCTTGTCTGTGTTTCTGTAGGACACAGATTCTCACAGAGAAACCTACTCCTTGTACTCACGAAAACCATCTTCTAATTGCCGGAACGAAGTTGGTTTGTATTTCTCGTAACTCTCTTGATCCACGTAAACATAATCAAAGGTCACTTCATCTTGCACCTTGTTGATGTCTTGGCACCATTGGCGCAAGCGTTCCATTTTTGGGGGCACATCCAAATCTTCCTGACCTTTGGTCTCGACAATCACAATTCGCTTGGTAGACTGCTTGATAATAAAATCCGGGTAGTAATTGGAAATGTCGCCGTCCGCGTTGATGTAGTCCAGTTTGAAATGCACGGCCAGGTAGTTCTTAGCATAAGAGATGATGTCGTCGCAGCCTTCGAGAAAGCTGGCAAACAACAGCTCAAAGTGGCTGTCCCCAATGATGCGGTTGAAGACACTTTTCTTGGGCACGAGATAGCCCTGATCTTTGGCCACGAACGGGCGCGTCTGCCGAAGTTTGATGGTGTCGCGGATTTCGGCGTCACCTTTGTCCTGCACGGTGAGGGCATTGATCGCTCTCTTGAAGGTCTCGATCAGGGTCTTGGTAGCGGCCGGTACCGAAAGGTTGCGCAGGGTGTTTGGGCTTTCCAGGTCGACCGGGCGGTCAAACAACTGCTCTTGCACAAACGCCTTGACCTTGCTGTAGAGCACGTCATAGCCACGAGGAGTAGATCCCTTACGGTATTCCAAGCGCAGCTCTTTCATGATGGTTCGGGCGAAGTAAGCGATCACAGAGCGGTAATCGGCAATGCCCGTCGTGTCGAGGATGGTCGTGTGCGTCACTTCGCCGGTGGTGATGTCCTTGAAGACGATCTCTCGCTGTTCCTCTTCGGTAAACAGGAGGTACGCCACACGCTGATGCCCCAACGCCCCCACATCCAGATCGGACAAGCTCTTGTATTCCCGATAAATGCGCGGCGCCAGCACCGGGATTTCAATATCCAGCACGTCAAGGTCCTTTTTGGCGTTTTCGTGGTCAATTTCCACCACCAGCGGGGTTTTGGCCTGCGTGCCTTCGCCCATCGGCTTGCGTTCCAGCACCACACCTTCGGCCTGGATCGATTCGACAAAATCCATGAAGGCATTCGTACCGACCACGCTGACGTATTCTTCCACGCCCCCAGGATACATCTTGCGCAAGCCGCGTCCCAGAGTCTGTTCGGGCAAGATATTGCTCTTGGCAGAATAGGCGCGCAGGCCGACAATGGTGGTGACGTTGCGCACGTCCCAGCCTTCTTTCAACATCATCACCGAGACGATGGCTTTGTAGGGGCTTTCCGGCCTGTCAATCGCGTTGGCCTGTTTGCGCAGTTTCTCCAGTTCTTCCTGCTTCTTTCCCGACCGCGCTTCGGAAATCTCACCATTCTTCTTCGTGTGAATGACGAGCACTGCACTTTCCAGGTCGGGATAGTGGCCTTCGAGGTACTCGGCTACATCGTCGCAGTTGCGGGTGTCGTCGGTCATCACGAACAGGATGGCTTTTTTGCCAAGTTTCTCATGTTCGGCATACGCCTTGCGCCACTCGATCACGCCCAGGTGAATGTAGTCGGCGTATTTCTCGGTGTACTTGCTGCTCTGGCGCTCTACCAGTTTGGCGCGGCTGGCGGCATCCGGCAGCACGGGGTGCTTGACCACGTTTTGCGAGATGGCTTCCACCAGCGGGTAATCGGCCACGGTCTGCACGAAGATGGCCCCGTTGTTGTGTTTGGGCG
The DNA here is from genome assembly GCA_964517425.1 of uncultured Ardenticatenales bacterium. Taxonomy (GTDB): domain Bacteria; phylum Chloroflexota; class Anaerolineae; order Ardenticatenales; family JAADHH01; genus JAADHH01. The sequence goes on from CAZFFM010000272.1 coordinate 2,117, forward strand.
TGGCGGTCACGTCCACTTGCAGGGAGAGGGCAGCTCCTTTTTGCTTCAGTCGGTTGTGGATATCTTCGATGGACTTGAACCAGGCCATGCGTGGGTCGTGGATGTGATGGGCTTCATCGTTGAGGATCATCAGTTCGTCAATGTCGCGCACGATCATGCCCAAATCCACTTTGGAATCGGTGGTCGCGCCGGTGGGGCGCTTGCCCAGGAAATAATCCCGCATGTCTTCATCATCGGGCGAGGCGGGGATGTCGTCACCGGCGTAGACGCGGTGGATGTTGGTCAAAAAGATGTTGCCGGTGGGGTGGGTGATGCGCACTTGGTCCTGCACGTGCAGGGTCAGTTGAAAGTCGTTGCGCCAGTTTCGTCCATCCACGCCGTTGTCGGGGATGACCGGGTCTTCGAAGAAGATGCGCAGTCCCTGGAAATCTTTGTAGATGCGGTCCAAGACGATGATGTTGGGGGCGATCACCAGAAAGTTGCGCGCCAGATCCGAATCCGGCTCATACAGTTTGTGGTAAAAGCTCCAGGCCAGCACCAGGCTGAGCACTTTGGTTTTGCCCGATCCGGTGGCCATCTTGATCACAAAGCGCCGCCAGCTTTCATCGAACATGCCGGTGGATACCGCGCCGGAGCTGTCAAAGCGCATCAGGTCGTACTTGTCCTGCACGCCGGCCACGTCGTAGAGATAGATGATGGTCTCCAGCGCCTCGCGCTGGGCAAAGTAATACTGGAACTCGGCCAGGCCCCCACCCCCAAAAATAGGGGAGGGGAGATAGGCCTGGGGGAGCAGGTGCGGGGTGTTGAACCAGTAGTTGAGCAGGCTCTTGCTCGTACCGCTGGCGCCCACATAACCGCTGTCACGCCACGCTTTGACCTTCTTGCGCAGTGCGGCAACCAGCGGCGGCATAAGTTTTTCCATGCTGCTCTCGCGCAACGCTTCATCGGCCGGGAACCAGCGGATGGACGGGTCGAGGATGGCGAAGGGAGAGTCGGGGAAGTCTTTATGTAGGGCCATCAATAAATTCCTTTACAACAAGATTCGTAAAGTCAATCAGATCGTTCAGATGCTTCTCGACGACATCCACCATCAATTGAATATCGAGGTCCTGGTATTGATGTACCAAAGTGTTTCGAAAACCGACCATGTTTTCGAGCTTGGCCGCGAGTTCACGGGGAATGATGCCATTTTGGGCAAGCAGACGAAAACTTTCTCTGGACTCTTTGGGAAGACCGAGTTTTCTCATCCTGACAATGTGATTGGCCAAGTCAATACACTGCTCACACGCGCGCTGCAAGTTTGCGGCAATCGCATCCTGGGTCAAATGGTCTGATTCAAATGGAAGTTCACGGGGCATCGCATAATACGTCTGGATCTGTTTGACGCACCGTTCGATGCTCTCTTTTTTGTTCAGTACAATGTCATCCATCAGGCAATAATCCTCCCGGTCGCCAGGGCATCTTTGATGATCTCGGCTCTTTCTTCGTTCAATCTTTGGTAATAAGAAAGCGTCAACATTTCAAATTCGTCGGCGGCAAATTCATCGGCACAGTAAATTCGTCGGTCGGCGGCGATGGTTTCCTTTTGGAGAACAGTGGGCACCCTGCGCAAATTGATCAAATCCACTTCTTTTTCCATTAAGGCTTCCAGCTCGAAACGCAAATCACTCAGCGCCAAAAGCTTGGCTGCTCTTGCCTGTTGCGGAGGGAGAAGCACAGCGAGGTCCACATCGCTATCGGCCCGCTCGTCCGGCGTGCCGTACGTTCCAAAGAGATAGATCGCCTGAGCGTCGGGGTAATGCGCCAAAACGATGGACACAATCGCATCGGTTTTGTTCACACCTGTACCTCAATCATCATAGCCACTGTCCGGCCACTCCTGCGCCTCGCGGCGAAGTTGCGGCAAGCAGCGGATGGCCGGCTCAATGATGGCGCGGGGGGAGTCGTGGAACTTGGGATGAAGCACCATAATTAAGCCAGCAGCCGTCTGTTTGCGGTGATGACGGGGATTCCCCGTCCTCCGAAGTCGCCATCATCTGTTATCAACTTCAAGCCTCTTTGTTGGCACAGATTTGCTAGGATTTGGTCGTTGAAGTCGGAATCGCCCAATGCGTACGTATCTAGCAAAAGCTCAATCTCCACCGCTTCAAAGCCACTCGCTATCTTCGTACAGCCGCCCAGTACACGCTTCACCTGGTCGGCGATCTCTTGGGCGATGGGTTGGAATTCTCCGCTTCTACGGAATTGCTTAAAGTTGCTGTAAGACGGAGCCAGGATTCTCCATTGTAGGCGAGCATAGGTGTTGATAAACTCGGAGACGATCAGCACGTCAATGTATATGCGGCTTTGGGCGGCCAGCATTCGGGCGAAGGCGTGAGAATAGGTGGTAACTCTCGGAGCGTTTGGTCTTCGTGGTCTATAGAGCTACAGTCAGATTTTTGTAAGATCGGAAGTGCACACGTCAGATTGCCAGTCATATTCAGAAATCTCGTATGCCTGTGTCGGCTGGA
>CAZFFM010000273.1:0-4611 GCA_964517425.1 uncultured Ardenticatenales bacterium
GGGTCTGTGGCGCGTGGCGTTGGCCGGTGCTCGCGTTGCCGGTGCAGCTTGCGGAGCCGGCGGGGCCTTTTGCCCTGGCGCATCCGCCCGTGCCTTTTCCGCAACCGGCGAAACCGCTAATCCTGGCTTGGCCGGCGGCGCGGGCGGTTGGGGTTCTGCGATGAATTCCACCGACGTGGATGGCACAATCTCTTCGTCCAACTCGGGGAGCCGCAAGGCGCGCAGGCGGCGAGCCAAATCTGCCGCACTGTCGGCGCGTCGCTCCAGCCAGTTTCCAATCTGGGTGGATGTGATGTCAAACGCGAGGATCATGCCTATGCCTGTAATGACGAGCAAGGTGACGAGGCTGCCCAATACGCCAAAGCGGTCAATCAGAATACTTTCCAACGCCCAGCCGATGACTCCGCCGCCCCGGCCTTGACTGGCCAAAAGGTATGAGTCGCGCCCGGGGGCGATCAGGTGTAGTAAGCCCAGGAAGGTGAGCAGGAGAATCTCTGCCCCTGCGATTTTGCGCGCGGTCAGGTGCGGCACCTGGTTGCGACGGGCAACGATAAGGGCCAATCCGCCCAGCGCGATCACGGGAGCCAGAAAATATGCACCCCATCCGAAAAAGAATTGGAGGATCGCAGCCCAGCGCGAACTCAATGTACCCGGAGTAATCGAAAATAGCGCTAGAAGCGAAAGGATTCCGGCTGCAACGAGTAGCAGGCCCACAATATCCCAGCGCGCATCAAGGCCAAGGGGAACAGTGGGCTGCTCTTGACTGATTACCTCGTCAGCCGGCGGTTGGGAAGACATCTCCATCGGGCAACTCTGCATTCAAAGACTGGTCATAGACTCGGCGCAGGCTCAATCCCAAACGATGGGCAGCGCTATCGATGTGTAGTATGCGGGTTGTGATCACCTCTTCTTCTTGCACCACATTGCGCGGATGCAAGAAATTTCCTTCTGCCAGCTCGGAGATGTGTACCAGACCTTCTAACCCATTTTCGATCTGCACGAACGCGCCAAAATCCACGACGTTCGTGACTGTTCCGGAAACCAGTTGGCCCACATGATAACGCTCTTCGACGCCGGCCCAGGGGTCTGGCCGCAATCGTTTGAGGCTGAGCGCTACTCGTTTTCGGTGGAAGTCCACGTCCATTACGTGTACCGTAACCTCTTGGCCCGGCTTAAGCAGGTCACGGGGATGATCTACTCGATTCCACGACAATTCCGAAACATGAATGAGCCCATCTACGCCTCCCAGGTCTACGAATGCCCCGAAATCACACAAATTGCTCACGCGGCCTTTGTAGACGTCACCCGGTTTGATAGACTGGAGTATTTTGTCTGGGCATTTCCCTTCCCATTTGGCTGCCCTTTCAGAGAGGATTACTTGTTTTGATTCGGGATCAAGTTCGATAATCTTTAGGGCCAACACTTCGCCAACCCGGCCATTCAAGTAGGAATCGCGCCCTGCACGTATTCGATCTTCAGTCACCACCACCAACTGTGACGCTGGTACAAAGCCCATGATGCCATGGCATTGTACTAAGAGACCCCCTCGGTTACAACCTTCTACGGTCAACTGTAGAAGGTCGCCTTGATTGTAATGTTCTTCCAGGGATTGCCATTCTTTCATGCCGTTCTGCGGAGTAGAACCTTCCTCACTGCGGGCCCCGTTATCCCATGTCGTCGTTTTGCCAACCGAGAGGCCGGATGTCGCAGGCCAGGCTGTTGAGGGTGGCGGAGAAGAGGGGGGGGTAGCCAGATAACCTTGTTGCAAAACGGCTTGCCAATAACCTTCGTTGTCTTGAGACCGTAGATTTCCTTCTAAGTCCGTTTCCATGATTTCCACGTACTCCTACTATCAAACGCTTTCTCAGGAAGCCCTGTCTTAAAATACGCAAACACTCTTATCTTGCTTCAAAGAAAAACCTGTTTTCCTTCTATATCACCTCCTCCCGTATTAGGCCCCCGGGGGGTGTTCCCCAAGTTATTGAGATGATACGCTCATTGCTGCGAAAAAAAACAGCCCCGTCGTTAGCCCTTGTTGGCAACAAACGAGACCATCATTTGGTGTACCGGTAAACCATTCATCCGGCGAGGGGATAATGTAGTAAGAGCGTAGGAACAACCATCGTTGATCGGATTTGGGACACACCACAACTCCATCAGCAACCCGGCCTCCAAGATTGGTGAACTTGTTCAACCTTCATCTATTATATTCCAGTTCCGACAGTATGTCAAGACCGCGATTCTTCATGAGCGTCTGTCATGATTTTGCGGGGCAAGGCCCCGGAAGCGTCGGCGTTATGCTGGCTACAGCCCGTGCGAGGGGGGGGAGGGCGTTCGTCCGCCTGCTCCCCCCTCTCCCCACAGGAGGGAGTAAGGGGGGAGCAGGCGTGGGGGCTTGGCAGCGCGCGCTTCGGGCGCGCTGCCTCCCTCTTGTTGCGTTGTCCTACCCTCTATGTTTCCAACGAATCACGGATACACGCCGCGCAAAGCGGTAGCATTCGCCACCCGGCCGATGGCCAGGATGTAGGCCGCGGTGCGCATGCCCACGTTCCGTTCTTGCGAAACAGCCAGCACATCGGCGAAACTCTTGACCATTATTTGTTCCAGGTTCTTGTTGACTTCGTCCTCCTCCCAGAACAACAACTGCAGGTCTTGGACCCACTCGAAGTAGGAGACGGTGACCCCGCCGGCATTGGCCAGGATGTCGGGCACGACGAAAACGCCCTTGTCGTAGAGGATTGCATCTGCTTCGGGCGTTGTGGGACCGTTCGCCCCCTCCGAAATGATGCGGGCCCGAATGCGGTCCGCGTTGCCGGCGTGGATTACCTCTTCCAAAGCGGCCGGCACCAGAATCTCGCATTCCAGTTCGAGCAATTCCTCGTTGGTGATGGTGTTCGCTTCGGGATAGCCGATGACGGAGCCGGTTTCGCGCTTGTGCTGCCGGACCGCTTGCAAGTCCAGGCCGGCCGGATTGGTGATCCCGCCACGCGAATCGCTCACCGCGATAATGCGGCTTCCCAACTCTTTTTGGATCAATTCGGCACCGACGGAACCGACATTGCCAAAACCCTGCACAGCAACCCGCGCCTCGCCCAGGTCAACGCCCAGATGATGGGCAGCTTCCCGGGCCGCGAACATCACGCCCCGTCCGGTCGCTTCCCGCCGGCCCAGGGAACCGCCGATTTCCACCGGCTTGCCGGTGACCACGGCCGGAATCGTGTGCCCTTTGGTCATGCTGTAGGTGTCCATGATCCAGGCCATGGTCTGGGGTGTTGTGTTTACATCCGGCGCCGGAATATCCGATTCCGGGCCGATGAACATGATGATCTCGCTGGTGAAACGGCGGGTCAGCCGTTCGAGCTCCCGTTCCGACATCTCTTTGGGGTTGCAAACGACGCCCCCCTTGGAGCCGCCATACGGGATGTTGACCACGGCACACTTCCAGGTCATCCACATGGCCAGGGCGCGCACCTCGTCCAACGTAACGTCAGGATGGTAGCGGATACCCCCTTTGGCCGGCCCGCGCGTGATGTCATACTGCACGCGATGTCCCGTGAACATGCGCAGGCTGCCGTCGTCCATGCGCACCGGGAAGTTGACGGTAAGCTCCCGTTTGGGCAAGCGCAACTTGGCCTTGATACCGTCATCTATGTCCAGGTACTGCACGGCCAAGTCGAACTGCGACTGTGCCATTTCAAAGGGGTTAAGATTTTTTCGGTCAGACATGGTAATACCTCCTCATTGAGTTTGGGCACAAATCGGGCCACCATGGCCCCAGCGTGCCGAGTTTTTTTAGTCTTTAGATAGATCGGTTCCTCCAGGTCGGCGTCAGGATCTGTGCTGTTGGGATCAGGGCGGGGCAGTGATTCACCATACAGCAAGTTGGTCTCTGCCATGTCCGCCAGTGCACTGGCCAGCAGCCGGCGAGTCTCTTCCAAATTTGGGCCGCACGTGATGACGCCCGGAAAATCTAGCACCTCACCGTGTACGCCTTCATTGAGAACCTTGTACATGGCCTTATAGACGATCATTTGCCCTCCCGCGTTGACCATTGAAAGTTTACAATTGACAATTGACCATTAACTCCTCCCTCGCTCACGCAGCGCCTCCTGCAGCAAGCGGTTGACCACTTTCGGGTTGGCTTTCCCGCGTGTGGCGCGCATAACCTGACCGACGAGGAACCCGAGTGCCTGCTTCTTGCCTTCCAGGTATTCGCCCACCGGTTTGGGGTTGTCATCCAGTACCTGCCGGATCACGCCGGCGAGCGCGTTCACCTCGCTGATCTGTGCCAACCCCTTGGCTTCCACGATTTGCTCGGGCGAATGTCCGGTGCGGAACATCTCATCCAGCACGCTCTTGCCGGCGTTGGCGCTGATGATGCCCGTTTGCACCAACCGGATCAGGCCGACCAATGCGGTTGGCGTGAAATTCAGATTCTCGATGCTGGCGTTTGCCTCTTTCATCAGGCGGAAAAGTTCGCCGGTGACCCAGTTGCCGATCACTTTTGGCGTGATCGCGGTCTCGCCTTCGGCCCCGATTACCACGGCCTGCTCATAGAACCCGGCAATGTCGCGGTCGGCGGTCAAGACGCCGGCGTCATAAGCCGAGAGT
>CAZFFM010000274.1:0-4598 GCA_964517425.1 uncultured Ardenticatenales bacterium
TTGACCGTTGATCATTGACCATTGCGCCCCGCCATTTTCATCCTTGGTGGCGCGCAGCCGCGCATGGGGACTGTTATGAAAACTAGCTGTCAGTAGCCAGAACGTGTTACGTGTTTCGTCGCTCGACGCTCTCCGCTCCCCGCTCGACGCGTTTTTCATCCCTTGGCAGCGCGAGACTGAAGACCTGACAGGTTTCCACCGCTGCCTGCGAGGGAACAGGTTTCGGCCTGATCTGTAGCGTACCGGTGCTGCAATGCTGTCGGTGAAACCTGTCAGGTCTGGCGTTTTTTGTTTTTGCCACGGATTTTCACGGAAAAATCAGAGAGAATAGATGAAAATCTGTGGCTGAAAATGCTGTGTTATACGGTCAAAATGATTTTCGCCATACTCCAGTTATTGAGATGATTCAACTCTTATGCCTAAAAGGGAACCTCGTCCCCAGAGATTTCGCCTTCGGCGGGTACGTCTCCGGCAGGGGCACCGGGCGTGGCAGCCGTATCCCCGCGTCCTCCAATGAAACGTACCGACAGCGCACGCACCTCGAAGGAGGCACGCGGTTGGCCGTCCTGCCCCGTCCAGATTCGGGGGCCGCCGGTCTGCGGGTCTGCCGCAATTCTTCCTTCGACCAGCACAGCCCGTCCCTTGGAGAGATATTCGTTCACGGTCTCGGCCTGTTTGCCCCACACCGAAATCCGCCACCAAGTGGTCTCTTCGCGTTTCTCCCCGTCCCGACCGGTCCATTTGCGATCAGTCGCCATGCTAAAATTCGTAACCGGTGAGCCGTCGGCGGTATAGCGCATTTCGGGGTCCCGTCCCAAGCGGCCAACAAGAATAATTTTTTGGTACATGATGACTCCTTTTCTCTGAAGAATGGTTTATGACGAACAGATGTCCCACATTGTAATACAACCGGCCCTCTTTGTCAATCTAACGGCCACGCCAGCCGCCCAATTTCGTGCAGGTCGGAGGGGTTGTAGACGATGACCAAAACACGAATGCCTCCCCCCGAGCCCTCCGGCAGCGGAAGGTCATACACGTCGCGGACGACCTCGCCGGCGCGCCAGGCGGTGGTGGGATAGGCGTTGTGTACGGGCAGGCTGTCCTGCTGGGCGATCATCTCTCCCGCCGCATCCAGCAGCCGCGCTGACACTTTCAGCGAGGTTGGCAGTCGCCCAACCGGCTTCCAATAGAGGGCCAGGCGCAACCGGTTGCCGTCGCGACGGGTCAGGTGCTCGCGCTGGTAGGCCAGCAGGACGAGGTCGCCGGTTATCGGCCGGTCGAGGCGCAGCGCGTTCGCAGGCGGCTCGACCAACGGCGCGGGGAGCACGCGGATCAGCGGGCCGGCGGCGGCCAGCGCGTAGCGCACCTCGACGCCGGGCAAGGGCCGGGTCAGGTACACGGGGCGTCCGGCGGCTAGGTTTTCGCGTACCGCGGCCAGCCTGTCGGCTTCGCGGTCGGCGGCAACGGTGCGCAGGTCGGGGCGCAAGCCGGCGGTCTGCTGGAAGTAGCGCAGGCGGGTCATTTCGCCCAGAATGCCGACTACGACCGAGCCTTCCGGCAAGGGCTGGCGCATTGCGTCCAGGCCGTCTTCGTAGACGGCCCACTGCCCGCTGCGATCCACGGCCGGGAACGAAGCTGCCCAAGCCGGCAGCATTCCCAGCAGCACGAGGGCCAGGAGAACGCCCCCAGCCACGTCGGCGCGTAACCAGCGAAGCTGCGTTGCCCACCCCACCAGCAATTGCACGCCCCACGCAATGAAAACAGTGGCGATAAAGAAAACCGGAATGAAGAAGACTTCAACGTCGGAGACCCGGTAAGCCACGGCAAACAGCAGGTTGCCCAGACCGGCCAGAACGAACAAGCCTGCGCGGCCGCGATCCTGCCGCCAAGCAGCGAGGATGCCCACGCCGGCCAGTCCCCACCCCAGTGGCCCAAACTGCCGGAGGGCCAAGGCTAGATAATCACCGGTGGTATAATGCACCGCCAGAGGGTTCGCCGAAAAGAAGCTCCCGTAGCCACTGGCCGTGACCCATTGCCAGAAGCCGGCCCACGAGTTTTGGTAGCTGCTATCCAATGAGGTGATGAACAATCCGCGCAAAGGAATGTACAGGTAGAGGAGCAGGGGAACCAGCGCGCTGCCCAAAACGGCCGGCCAGGGCGGGCGAGACTTCCACCAGACGCGGCGCGTCCACCAGAGATAAGCCAAAATTGCCGGCCACAAAAGCAGGATTGTGCGGTGGTGGGTCAGGCTCAAGCCGAGAACGAAGGCCCAGGCATACCAGACGCGGCGTTCGCAGGCGGTGGCCCGTGACACGCGGAGTGTCAGCACGAGCAAGAGTACGACGAACAGGGCGTGGAGGGTGTAGACTTCGGCAATCGTGGCCTGTGACCAAAAGGTGCGGGAGAAGGCGAAGGCCAGCGCACCGCTCATAGCGGCAACCCAGTGGAGGCCGATTTGGTGGAGCAGCCAGGCCAACAGCGTGACGGCTCCCGCGGCCGCTACGGCAGAGAGCAGATTGACGCGGTAGGCCACATCTCCAACGGGCAGCCAGGTAAAGAGCTTGCCCAAGAGCGTGTAGAGCGGGTAGCCTGTGGGGTGGGCAATCCCGGGCTGAAAGGCTACGAGCTGAAACTCCAAGCTGTCGTCAAAGAGTGTGGCAATCGTGGGGGCCAGGGTACGCAGGTAGACGGCCAGAACGGCCAGGAACAAAGGGAAGTAAAGTCGGAAGCGGTACCTGCTTGAAATGGAGAGCCTAGGGTAGGAGTACATGAGCAATGGTTGTGGTGACGGAGGTCATTCATCGTCCTCCCAATCGTCGTCGTTGCCATTATCGTCGTTATCAACATCCCACCACATCACCACGCGGCCAGACGGTTCGGCCTGATCGGCGTCCTCCTCTGGCGCAGCTTCCGCGCCGGCATCGGTTCCCGATTCGTTGGTGGCGGCCTCCTGTGGGTTTTCGGGGACATCTTCCGGGATCTGCGGCTTACCTTCCGCATGAGTTGGCTCTGTCACCGGGGGGAGCAGCGACTCTGGCGGCGGTTCCTGCCCGGCAAGTGGTTCCCCCGGCAATGGGGTCGCTGCGGTAGCTGTCGATTCTTTGGGAGAAGAAAGAAGCACGTCACGGGGTCGGCCACCGGATTGCACTGGCCCGACAATGCCCTGCGCTTCCAACTCATCCACCAATCGCGCGGCGCGATTGTAGCCGATGTGCAATCTTCGTTGCAGAAAAGAAGCGGAAATCTGGTCATGTTGGCGGGCGATGGCCATCGCTCGAGGTAACAATTCGTCCGCACCGTCACCGGGGATCGTGACCTCGATGTCCCGCCAGGGAACTTCTTCCTGTCCTGAGACTTCACTTTTTTCATCCTTCACCTGGGCAATCCAGTATTCGACAAGCGTATCCAGCTCCTCATCGGATACGAAACACCCTTGCAGACGGACTGGCGAGGGTGCGTCCGGCGGCAGAAACAGCATGTCGCCGTGTCCCAGCAACTTCTCGGCCCCGGGCATATCCAGAATCACACGGGAATCAACCTGACTGGTCACGGCAAAGCTGATGCGGGCCGGAAAGTTCGCCTTAATCAGGCCGGTAACAACGTCCACGCTGGGGCGTTGCGTGGCGACAACGAGATGGATGCCGGTCGCCCGTGCCATCTGGGCGATGCGACAGATGATTCGTTCCACGGCTTCGGGCGCGGACATCATCAGGTCGGCCAACTCGTCAATGAGGATAACGATGTGGGGCAACGTTTCCTCCTTATTTTTGGCCACTTTTTCGTTATAGGTGGCCAGGTTGCGTACTCCGGCCTTTGCAAAACGTTTGTAGCGATCTTCCATTTCCTGCATGGCCCAGGTGAGTGCGCCAATCACTTGTTCCAGCTCAACCACGACTGGCGCGATCAGGTGCGGAATGCCGTTGAAATTCACGAGTTCGACCATTTTGGGGTCGATCATCAAGAGCTGCAATGTTTCCGGCGTATGCTTGAAGAGCAGGGCGGCGATGATGCTGTTGATGCACACAGATTTACCGGAGCCGGTTGCTCCGGCGATGAGCAGGTGGGGCATGGTTGCCAGGTCAGCGGCGACCGGTGCGCCGGAAACGTTGCGACCCATGGCGATGCGCAGCGGGGATTTCAGTCGTCGGAAGGCTTGCGATTCCATCACTCTGCGCAACGACACGAGAGAGATGTCGCTGTTGGGGACTTCTATGCCGATCACCGGACGACCGGGAATAGGCGCTTCCATGCGCACGGAGGACGCGGCCAAAGCCAACGCCAGGTCGTCGGCGAGGGCGGTGATTTTGCTGACTTTCACTTTGCGTCGGGTGACATTTCCCGACCGGTCCTTGCGCTCCGTATATCCGGGCTTCACGCCAAATTGGGTGATTGCCGGTCCCGAGTTGATTTCAACAACACGCGCCGGTACGCCAAAACTGGCCAGCGTCTCCTCGATTACCTTGGCCGTTGCGCGCGCATCGTCCGTACTAAAGTGAGTGGATGAGCGTCGTGTAGTGAAAGTGTGAGCTGCGTAGGTAATAAGGGGTCGTCGGCCGTGGTATGCTGATATAGGAAGAGCATCCCCCGAATAAGATAAA
>CAZFFM010000275.1:0-4546 GCA_964517425.1 uncultured Ardenticatenales bacterium
CTATCACTGGCACATAATTCAACATACTTGCCGCCATTACGCGAATAGTGAGTGAGTGGTAACAAAAAAGCAAAAAATTAGTGAAAATTCGTGGTATTCGTGGCAAAAAGGAGATTGATCAGGTATTTCCAGGCTAGCCCCTAAACGCTTACACGTGTCACGGGGGCGCGACAGACGACGCATGACGTGCGGCAGGGTCATCGGATTACCGCGGTGACGAAACGTCCGGCGGTTGCGGCAGCCCGGAATTCAAGGCCATTCTCAATTCATCGGCATGGGCCGAATCGACCAGCGCAGTGACCCGGTCATCGGCCTCGATGATCGTGCTGCCCTTGACGATCTGCACATTTTGGCCTCGACGAACGGAAATCAGGACACAGTTTTCCGGCAATTCTACGTCGCAGACCTTTTTCCCGACGACTTGTGATTGGGGATGGATCAAGATGTCCAGGATGTCTGTCCCGGTGAGCCGCCCGAGCCGCAGTTGATCGGTGTGCTCTTGCAGTTCCACACGACGCAAGATGGCCGTCTGGTACGCGCTGATGATGTCGTAGCGACGGACAGCGCCCAACAGTCGCCGGCGGTCGAACCGGTCCACAACGGGCAGCCGGCCCACGTCTCGTGTGCCCAGCCGGCGCAGGGCCAGCCAGACCGGTTCATCCGGCGTGGCCGTCAGGATGTTCGTGGTGGCGATGTCCCGAACGTGCAAGCTGTCTACGTCTGGCCGTTGCTCTGCGCGCCCCAGGTCTTGTATGGTAACGACACCGAACAACTTGCCATCTGAATCCAGCACCGGAAAGCCGTGGTGGTGGCTGTCCAAAAACGCTTTGCGCAATTCGGCCAGCGTCATTTCGGTCGTGACGGTGTCTACGTCGGTACTCATGGCCTCGCCGACCAGCACGCCGCGCATGACGTCTATGTCACGTCCACGCTCCAGGTGTACGCCGCGACGAGAGAGCTTGAGCGTGTAGATCGAATCGCGGCGCAATTTCTCGGAGACGAGCGAGCTCAAGACGGTCGCCAGCATGAGCGGCAGGATCAGCCGGTAATCGCCGGACATTTCGAATACGATGAGGATGGCGGTGATCGGCGCATGCGCTGCGGCGGCAAAGACGGCGGCCATGCCCACCAGGGCATACGCGCCGGCGCCGGCGGTCATGGTGGGGAACAAGGGATGCAGGAAGTGTCCAAATGCGCCGCCAAACATTGCGCCCATAAACAAGCCCGGGGCAAAGACTCCACCCGAATTTCCCGATCCCAGGGTGAAGGAAGTGCCAAGCATTTTGGCCAGGACCATGATGCCCAGGAAAAGAACGGTGCCTTTCCCTTGAATGGCCTGCTCGATGCCGGAAAAGCCGGTCCCTAACGTCTGGGGAAGGTAAATGGCCAGCAGGCCAAGGAGCAGGCCGCCCGCAGCCGGTTTCAGGTATTCCGGCACGCGCCAATTATCAAAGATGTCCTCCGCGCCGTAGAGCGCGGTGACAAAGCCCCAACCGACCACGCCCGCGCAAAGTCCCAGCAGAGCATACGGCAAGACTTCCCAAGCACTGACCATCGTGTAGGCGGGAACGACAAACGCCGGACTTACCCCCAAGAAGTGACGGCTGACCACGCTGGCTGCGACGGCGCAGACGACCACACTGCCAAAGTAGCTGGTGGTGAATTCGCCGAGAATGACTTCCAGAGCAAAGAGGCTGCCGGCGATGGGGGCATTGAAGACCGCGGCGATGCCGGCGGCCGTGCCGCAGGCCACCAGGTTGCGGATGCGCTCGTCCGACAGGCGAAAAGCCTGCCCCAGCACAGAGCCGAGTACCGCTCCGATTTGCACGATGGGGCCTTCGCGTCCCGCCGAGCCGCCGCTGCCGATGCAGATGGACGAGGCGACCGCCTTCACGCCGGCGACGATAGGGCGCATTCGCCCCCCTTGCAAGGCGATGGCTTGCATCACTTCAGGCACGCCGTGCCCTTTGGCTTCGCGGGCTACGAAGGTAATCAACGGTCCCCCCAGCAGGCCGCCCAGTGCCGGGATCAAAACGATGGAGAGGATTCCCAATCCCCCGAACATCGGCTGTAATTGCTCAAAAAAGAAGTATGTGAAGAGATCAATCAGCCGGATGAAAATGACGGCCATGATACCTGTGCCGATCCCGACAAGGATGGCGGTGGCGATGAGCATACCGGTTTCGGGGGGCTGCCAACGGTCCAGGGCAATGCGCACATATTCTGAGAAGCGGGAGATTCCATGCCGAAGACGGGTGGCAAGGGGCGGTTGGGACGCGAATTGTGCCGGTTGAGAGAGGGCGGTTTCGACTCTCATTGAGGTTCGACGGTCTCCTGTTTTGAAGGCAACCGGCCAGATTTCAACACCGCTATCAGTTCGTCTGCCTTGTCATGCGCAATCACGGCAGTGACACGATCCCCTGCTTGAAGACAGATGTTGCCGTGCAGCATGACGCTTTTGCCGTGCCGGTGCGCAGTGATTAACAAGCCGCTTTCAGGCAAAGTCAATTTGGATATGGAACAGCCCACAGCGTGGTCGCCCGGTTCAATCTCGATCTCTACGACTCGTGTGCCGGTGAGCTTGCCCAGACGTAGTTTCTCCGTCTGATCCTGTTTTTCGATTCTGCGGATGATAGCTCGCTGATAGGCGTGGATGATGTCGTACCGGCGGACGGCTCCGAGCAAGCGTTTCGGGTTGGCGCGGTCAACCACCGGCAGGCGGCCGACATCGCGTGTGCCCAACCGACGCAGGGCTTGCCAGACCGGTTCGTCGGGAAAGGTCACTAAGATGTCTGTAGTGGCAATGTCGCGCGCAACCAGGTTGTCGATGGGGCCTCTTTGTTTGGCACGCTCCAGGTCTTGGATGGTCACTACGCCAGAGAGTTCCTCTTTTTCGTTCAGTACGGGGAACCCGTGGTGGTGACTGCGGACGAAGACCAGCTCCAGATCGGTAAGGGGCAAATCGTCAGGCACAGTGTCCACGTCGCGGGTCATCGCTTCCCAAACGGACACCCCTTTCATCACGTCAATATCCTGGCCCCGTTCCAGACGCACCCCGCGACTGAGCAGTTCCAGCGAATAGACCGACTCGCGGTGCAGAAACTCGGCAAGGAAGGTACTGATCACGGTAGCAAACATCAGCGGCAGGATCACGCGATAGTCTTGAGTCATTTCGAAGGGGATCATGATGGCTGTGATCGGTGCGCGAATGGCGCCGGCCAGGACGGCGGCCATCCCAACGAGGGCGTAAGCTGGAGGAGCGGCGACGTAACCGGGGAATAGCTGATTGACCAGCTGTCCAAAGGCTCCTCCCAGCATAGCACCCAGGAACAGGGAGGGCGCAAACACGCCGCCGATGCCTCCGGAGCCGAGGGTAATGGCCGTCGCCACGATCTTGATGACGACCAGAGCCAGGAGCAGCTTCACCGCCATGCCCCCGTCACTTAACACGGCCCCCACAGCTTCGTAGCCGACGCCGAAGATCTGCGGGAAGGCTACGCCGATGCCTCCGACAATCAGGCCGCCGACTACGGCTTTGGCTATCGGGGACCCGGGAGCCAGGGCAAAGCGGTTCTTGGTCCGTTCCAGGGCCTGAATGTAGACGACAGCGACAAAGGCTGCAAGAATTCCCAGCACCGAATAGAGACCAAGTTCCCAAAAACCAACGAAAGAGTACGACGGTATCTGGAACGCCGGTTGACGACCGACCATCGCTTGGGTGATCGCCGCAGAGACGACGGCCGACAGAACAACGACGCCAAAGGCGGCGGTGGTGAACTGGCCCAAGACGATTTCCAAAGCAAAAAACACGCCGGAGATTGGCGCGTTGAAAGCAGAAGCAATGCCGGCGGCCGCTCCGCAGGCGACCAGGGTACGGACCCGCTCGTCCGAGAGGTGCAAGGCCTGGCCGGTACCTGAGCCAATGGCCGCACCGATTTGCACGCTGGGGTCTTCCGGGCCGGCGGAACCGCCCGATCCGAGGGTGATGGCTGAGGCAAACACACGCAGAAAGCTGCGCAGGGGACGAACGCGCCCACCGGACAAGGCGACCGATTCCATGACGCCGGCCACGCCGTGTCCGCGCCGGCCACGCAGCGGATAGCGAACGACAAGAGCTACGAGCAGTCCTCCGAGCGCAGGCAGGAGCAGTATCTGGAATGATCCGAGGGACGAAAGGAAATGATGGGCGCCCCCAAATAAGATTTCGTGTACCCCATCAATCAGTTTGTGGAACAGGACAGCAACTACCCCGGTGGTTAAACCCACTAAGATAGCCAAGAAGGTAAGGATGAGTTGCTCCGGAGGCTGGATCGTGTCGAGGGTACGTGCCAGCTTCCAGGAAAAACGCTGTAACGACGCTTGCACTGAGACCATCAGGCTCTATCTATCTGGGGTTCTTTTCCGTCTTTCTCCATCCGGCTAGTATACCACAACCCGTATAGTTTGCCAAAAGGAGGTGCGGCGCGGGGTGTCCGTCATATTTTTGCGTTTGGCCGGCAGCGGATGAATCGCGTTGCCTGGGTAAGGGGTGTCCGTCATTTTTTTG
>CAZFFM010000276.1:0-4495 GCA_964517425.1 uncultured Ardenticatenales bacterium
ATGCCCGTCAAAAATACAACCTTTTGATTGGCGAACGCATGGCCGAACGCACAAAACTCGAAATTGGGTCTGCCTACCCCCTCGAAGAAGAAAAAACCATGACCCTTCGGGGGCGAAATCTGATTACAGGATTGCCGGAAGCGATCAACGTCAGTAGTGTGGAGATACGCGAAGCCTTGGCCGGACCGGTGGGCATGATCGTGGACGCAACGCGAAGCACGCTGGACGAAACTCCACCTGAATTGATTGCTGACCTCATGGAACATGGTATTGTCTTGGCCGGCGGCGGCGCGTTGCTCTTGGGACTGGCGCAAAGATTGTCCGAGGAAACCAAGATGCACGTCTATGTCGCAGATGACCCCCTCACGTCGGTCGTCAGGGGGGCGGGAATGGTGTTAGAAGAGCTGGATACCTTGCGAAAGGTGTTGGCTCCCACGCAGCGTGCCGGCATTCCATCTTGACCTTTACCTGTGCCTTGACCAAACTATTTCTTTCCGCTCGTGTTTTGCGGATAATTCATAGCTGATCGTTACTACTCAGACCGGCTTCGGCAAGCAATGAATTGCCCGCCTATAATTGCGAAACCTGTTGAAACAGGTTGCTGTCGTGCTGGAACAGTGCGTTTTAACGCACTTCGCAGTCTCAGGTGGCGAATTCATTCGTCGCTGGAAGGGAAGTCACTGTTGACGATACGCGTACGCAGCAACGTGCTGACTTTTTTGTCCCTTTCTGCGGTTGCGCTCATAGCCCTGGCCCTACATCAAAACCAGAAGTTGCAGCCCGCAGAAGGTCTGGTCTTGCGCGCTTTCGTACCTGCGCAAGCTATGTTCACTCACCTTGGGCAGAGTGTTCAGCAGACGCTCGATACGGCACACGAACTTGGAACCCTGCAAACCGAAAATCAACGACTGCGTCAACAAATAAATGATCTGTTGTTGAGCAAGGTACACCTGGCCGAAGTAGAACAACAGAACTTGCAATTGCGGGAACTGTTGGACTTCAAGCAGAAAAACCCGGATTACACCGTGCAGTTGACCGAAGTAATTGGCCGTTCGACGCCGGCCACCGTGATTGGCCATGATCCAAGCAATCTGGTGCAATCGCTTCTCCTGAACCAGGGCACGGCTGACGGCGTACGGCAGGGCCAGGCCGTTGTTACTGCCCGCGGCCTGGTGGGACGAATCACAGAGGCAGACTTGAACTGGTCGAAAGTCCTACTTTTGACCGACAGCAATAGCCAGGTAAACGGGTTGTTGCAAAGCAGCCGCGCCACCGGAATCGTTACCGGTAGACAGGGCAAACTCTACCTTCGCTATGTTCCACAGGGAGAGGAGATCATTCCGAACGACATTGTGGTTACTTCCGGACTTGGCGGTTATCTCCCCAAGGGATTGGTCATTGGCCAGGTGCAAAACGTTCAACAGCGAGACGTAGACATGTTCCAGGAAGCAGAAATTCGCTCCTTCGTCGATTTCTCGCGCCTGGAGCTGGTCATTGTCTTACAAGATTTCACGCCGCTTCAGGTGCAGCCATGATATCCGAAACCAACCTGTACCTTCCCATTTTCGTATTGCCGTTCGTTGCCCTTTTGCAATCTACGATTCTGCCACACTTGGAAGTGGTTGGTTTGCGACTCGATCTGCTTCTCCTGACCGTCATTTCCTGGAGTCTGATTCGGGGTATGCGAGAAGGGATGATTTGGGGTTTCATTGGCGGAGCGTTGGTGGACTTGCTGTCCGCTGCTCCATTCGGCATCCATGCCTTCGCCATGATCTTGGTCGGCGTGATCAGTGGCTTGGGTGGCCGGAATGTCTTTCGACAGAACCTTCTCTTGTCTTTGGGAATTACTGCGGTGGCTTCTGTGGTGTACTACGTTGTTTCAATGCTGTTACTTCAGGTTTCGGGGTGGTCCGTATCTTGGCTGGCTACTTTTGGCTCGGTCGTAATCCCCATTGCTCTGCTCAACACACTCAGCATACCGTTGATCCACCGCCTTGTCCATAATCTACAACGTTTTACCGGACAAAAAGAGCTAAGTTGGTGATTTCGGGGTATCAAACGTGAATGCACAAAACAGAAGACTGCGCTTTCTGCTATTTCAGGCTGCGATCGTGGCCAGTTTCGTTATCTTGGCCATACCCCTCTGGCGTCTTCAAATCGCCGAAGGGGGACACTATCAACTGCGGGCAGACGCAAACCGCTACGATGTCGTTTCGACCAATGCGCCTCGTGGCGTGATCTACGACCGAACAGGGAAAGTATTGGCTCGGAATATGCCCAGGTTTAGCGTTCGCCTATTGCCAAAATCGATGGCTGATGATGTTGCCAGAGAACAGGTCTTGGAGCGCCTGATTCCCATGCTGAACGGGGAGGTCGCCGGCGCTTCATCATCCAACCGTCCGTCAAGTGGAAAGAATCTGCGCATCGAAGATATCCGCAAACAGCTTCAGGAAGGGCAGACCAATCCCTACCAACCTATTGTGATAGCAGATAACGTCCCGCGTGACATTGCCCTGGCCATTATGGAAAAACATAAGGATCTTGCGGGGGTAGAAGTGACCGTGCGTGCCCAGCGCCAATATGTGGAAGGTGAGTTGCTGTCCCACGTACTCGGTTTTGTCGGGAGTATCCCCGCAGAACAGGTGGATAGTTACGTTGGCCAACCCAACAGCGACTACGTGCCTCAGGATATCGTGGGCCTTTCCGGCGTGGAGTATGTTTTTGAGGACACACTCCGTGGGCACAAAGGCCAACGGCAAACCGAAGTAGACGTAGTCGGCCGTGAAGTGCGGATGATCAACGAAGTCCCATCGGCCGCCGGCCACAACTTGATCCTCACGATAGATTTGGACCTGCAGCGCGTGGCTGCGGAAGCGCTGCGCAAAGAGATGGCTACCATCCATTCTAAATCGGGCGTCGTGATTGCCATGAATCCTCAAAATGGACAGATCCTGGCGCTGGTTTCCTTGCCGAGCTATGATGACAACCTCTTCATCGGTGGAATCTCTGTGGATGATTACAACCGCCTGACAAAGGACGCTTTTCACCCCCTCCTGAATCATGCAACCAGCGGAGTATACCCCCCCGGTTCGACTTTCAAGATTGTCACAGCACTGGGCGCTCTGGAGGAAGAAGTCATTGATCGCAACACATACGTTAATGATCCAGGCACGATCTGGCTGCCCAACAAATACTTCCCGGACGACCCAACCTTGGCGCAGCCCTTTTACTGCTGGTACAAACCGGGCCATGGCCAACTGAATGTGGTGGGCGCGCTGGCACAGTCGTGCGATGTATTTTTCTACGAGGTAGGAGGCGGCTATCGTGAATTCCCAGGACTGGGCATCGAGAAACTGGCCGAGTATTCACAACTCCTGGGCTTTGGGCATGAAACAGAAATTGACCTCCCCGGGGAATCGGCCGGTCTGGTGCCCAACAGCAAATGGAAGCGCCTGAACTATGGAGAAAGTTGGGTGACGGGCGACACCTACAACATGGCCATCGGCCAAGGTGCCATCCTGGCCACCCCCCTGCAAGTATTGAACGCTACTGCCGCAATCGCCAGTGAGGGGACACTTTACCGGCCCCAGTTGGTCTACCAGGTGCAAGATGCAGACGGAAATGTCCTGCGCGGATTTCAACCGGATATCATCCGCCGGCTGCCCGTTTCCCAGGACAATCTCAATTTGGTGCGGGAGGGCCTGCGCCAGGCCGTACTCAACGGTACGGCACGGAATGTAAGCATTGCGGGTGTATCTATCGCCGGCAAGACAGGCACCGCCGAATTTCCCGGCCGCCGAGACCGCGAGGGGAATTTGCCGACTCACGCCTGGTTCACAGCCTTTGCCCCTTTCCAAAACCCGCAGATCGCTGTGGTCGCTTTCGTCTACAGCGGAGGTGAAGGATCGGCCGTATCGGTGCCCATTGTTCGGGAAATCTTGCAAGCCTATTTCCAGGCCCATCCCCTGTCCGGTTCGGGGGGGAGCGCGCCGGGGACGCCAATTCCGAAACCCGGGGGTGCGCCGGCCCCATCGGCCCCATCGCCGACACCCGCCGGCCCGCCGGGATCTTTCCGGGGACACATCGTCTCCGTTCAGCCGCAGGAAAAGGAAATCTCTACCCTGTCCGGACAAGTTGTTGACCGCTTCGGCAAGGGGGTGCCGGGGACACAAGTAACGCTCGATGGGGGCGGCCCGCCCGTGGCCCAATTTACAACCGGACCCAACGGGGAGTTCCATTACGATTATTTCAACACGGCTTCCTCCCCAACGTGGAACATTCGCCTGACCGATGTACCGGGAGCACCGGTACTTACCGTGCAAGTGCAGCCGTTCAACCAGTACGTGGTGGAATTTCGCGAGGGCCGGTGAGCGTGTCGCCATTTGCGACAGAAACTGCCAGCGGCGCGACCCCTTTTTTGAAAAGCTACGATCAATGAAAGAAATGCGAACAGAACACGAGAAAAAGAAATCTCAACTGACCATCAAGGGCCTGC
>CAZFFM010000277.1:0-4485 GCA_964517425.1 uncultured Ardenticatenales bacterium
TCTGATTTTTCCGTGAAAATCCGTGGCAAAAATAAGAAACGCCAGTGTCCAGGTTAGGAGATGAGATAGGCCTGATGAGTAGGCTTTCTCGCTTGCCCCACTTCGTATACTTCGTGCCTTTGTGTCTTGGTGGTAAGGGCGTGAATGATTGCAGACGCAAAACTTTGACGGCCACCCGAAATGGTTCGTCACGATCACCGGCCGTAACGCCGGTTACCCTGGATCGCTACCGGCCGGCCGCTGATTTCGTGGCCGCACGGAAGGCAAGCGCTACGGCCTCCTCGGGAGTCGATGCGGGGATGATTCCCGTATCTTCCGTGCCCTGACGAAAGAGGCTCCAGGTATCCAGGCCGATGACCGGGCGGCCCAGCTTTAGCGCGAAGCCGATTTCTGACAGTGTGCCGTATGCTCCACCCACAGCAATCACAGCGTGAGCGGTACGCACCACCAACACGTTGCGGGCCTGGTCCAGGCCGGTGACGATGGGAATGTCTACATAGCGGTTGGCGTCACGGTGGGACGTGCCCGGCAAAATGCCGACTGTCGTGCCGCCGGCCGATTTTGCCCCGCGACAGGCCGCTTCCATCACGCCGCCCAGCCCGCCACAGACCAATATTGCCTTCCGGCGGGCGATCTCCCGTCCCACCGATTCGGCGGTCTCTGCTGTGGCTCTGGCGCACTCTCCCGCCCCAATCACGCCGATGATCATGCGCCCTTCTGCCTGTCACCAAGTGGCACGCTGGCCAGCGTCGTGTAGCGCGCGCCGTCGGGGAACAACTGGCTGCGGATGAAGGAAATGGAAGACACCGGCATCGGCGGTATAGCGGGTATCTCGATAGCCCCGACGAGTTGACCTAATTGTCGCCGCTCCTCCTTGTCGGCATGTCGTTTCACGCGCCCCAGAGTCAGATGCGGCGTGTAGGAACGCTTTTCCGGAGCAAAGCCGAGCTGGCCCATGGCGTTGACAACAGCTCGCTGCAACTCTTTCAACGGTGTCGTTGGCTCTTCTATGTCGATCCACAACACGCGCGGGTTATGGATGTTCGGGAAGCAGCCCTGTTGGCCAAAGCGCACGTTGAGGGGGGCGTGGTTCGGGCAGATTTCCCCAAGCGAAGCCTCGATCTCCGGCAACAAACCGACCGGTGTGTCGCCCAGAAACTGAAGGGTCAGGTGCATTTTCTGTGGTTGGGTCCAGCGGACATGGCGGGTGACCGGTTCGTTACGCACGCGCGCCAGAATCTGTGCGATTTCCTTGCGGATGGCGGGTGAAAGTTCGACGGCTATGAACGTGCGTACGGTGTCAGGTTTGTTGGTCATGCGATCCTCCGGTCTTTTTTTCCGGTAAGCATTCAGGGACTACCCTGAAAACACCTGCTTCAAGCTCTTTTTTGCCACGAATACCACGAATTTTCACTAATTTTTTGCTTTTTTCGTGTAAATTTGTGCAATTCGTGGCAGATTCAGGGGGTGCTGAACGGTTACTGTTTCCGAACGCCAGTACCGCTCGCCGAATGGGGCTGGTGGCGTGGCGTGACGCTGGCAATAGCCGGTCACAACTTCTGACATTTGACCGGCATTTCCGAAAAGAATATCTAGTTGTGATGTGTAGCAGGAGATGGCTTCAAGTTTGGCCTGCATGGCGACATCGTCCAGCGCCTCGGTGTGTGGCTGCAGCGAATCGGTGACTGTGGGCAGCCAGTCGGCCTCGCCGGTGCGGGCCACATAGGGGAAGTCTTCGTAAAAGGTAAGCGGCACGCCCTGGCGGGCCAGGCTTTCGGCTGCCGCACGCACAATTTGGTGATCTACGTGGTTGCCGGCTGTGAGGGGTACATAAAGATGGGACCCTGGCAGAAGCAGGTGGGCCAGGTAGTCGTCCACTCGGTCTGGCAGCGCTTCATCCGGCGGGACAACGTCACCGAAAATCGCTTCTTCCGAAGCATACAGCGGATGGCCATCCGGGCCGGCGCGGTAGACGGCGTCCAGGAAGGGCAGGTGGCACACGGTTGCTCCCAGCCGGCCGGCCGCCGCGATGTCCTCCTCGCGGCGCAGAGCCATGGGGTCTGGCGGGTTGCCCCAGTAGCCGTGCTGTATATGGGCGAAGGGAGAAACGCGCGCATAGTCCGGTGTGCCGGCAAAGACAGTGATTATGAGCGGTTCCATCTCGGCATGGGCTTGATTGTAAATCAAGCCGCCGCATGAGAGGACGACATCATCTGGATGGGGGGATATAAAGATCGGTTGCAGCGTATTCATCATGGAGAGATCGAGGCTTCGTACTGGTAGCCGGCCAATTCGGTGGTGTGTCGGGTCAGGCCGGCAATGACCAGGATCACGCGGTCCACGTCGGACCCGAAGGCGGGCACATCTATTTCGCCTTGTTGCGCTGCGTCCAGGGCCATGCGTTCCACACGCCAATTGTTCGCGTTTTTCGTCTCGACAACGGCTTGTACAACGTAGCTCTGAGGAAGGCGGTTGTCTATGCGCACAAAGCCGGCCGGAGACCAGCCCCCGTCATCTTGCTCAAAGTCGTTGAAATAGTTCAGCTCCGGTATGCGGACATCATCGACCGCAAAGCCGGGCCAGTTGATGGCGTCGTCAGTGATGTACTCGAAGCGAAGCTGTATTTCCTGCCCGGCGTAGGGACTCAAATCAAGCACCTCGTGAATCCAAGTTGCGTCTAAGGCTTTGTCTGCTTGCCCGTTCCGCGAAGGGTTGGTCTGGGATTTTCCGGTGTATGCCCATCCGAAACTGGACGCGTTGGGGTTTTTGTCCGTCGTGTGCGGTCCTTGCAAGATGTCCCACGTTGTGCCCCCATCCGTGGAGACTTCGATGTAGGCATAATCATAATCCTCTTCGATGTTGTACCACAGCCAGGTATCCAGCGTGGCCTTGCTGATGTTGCGCAGGTCGAAGCTCCGCGTCAGAGTCATATTGGCCTGGTCGCCGCGGTTTGCCCACCACTGATATTGGCCGCTGTGGGCATTATTTGGGATCAGCTTCACTTGCCGCTGGCCATGGAAGGTGATGTGCAGAGTGCCCTGCTTTTCGGGCGAAAACTCGATGTAATCGGCGGCGAATTGGTTGACCGTGCTATCGCGCAGCACCGGATAGTGCTGGTGTTCCGTGTCAATGCGAGGCGGATCGACTACCATATCTGGGTAGTCAAAGCGGCCGTCCCCCGGTGTGGCGCGGTCCAGCAAATTGGCCACGACCCAATCGGCGAAGAGGCCGGCGGTGGTGACCTGTTGCGATGCCAGCGCCTGCTGGATGCTGGTGAACCCGTTTTCTTGACGGGCCACGATCTGCTGGATCGCGGTCTCGCCCCATTGCCCAAGGATGTAGGAAAAGAAAAGGTGGCTGGCTCCGTAGTGTGCCGCTGCTTGGCGCGGCTCGTCGGCCCAGGCATTGAGCTGAGTATCAGGCGTGCGCTGGTAAAGGCGTATGGAGTTGCCGGTCGTCAGGCCATTCAATTGCGAAGCCAACTCCGATAGGCCTTCGTTGACCCACGTAGTTTCATCGCGGTCCACATTCCAATGAATCATGTGTTGGAACTCGTGGGCCAAAATCCCATCGTAGTAATCGGTGCCGGGCTGAGCATTGTCCAGGTTGATGTAGAACAGTTCGTTTTGGTTGCTGTAGCGGTTGATCTGCCGGGGGTATTCGTCGGCGCTGGAATAGTAGCCGCCGACGCCTGGCACGCGACCGTTGAAGATGTGCAAACGAGGGTCGTCATCTATGCCCGGCGACCATTCACTTCCAAAGATGCGCCGGTCGGTCGGGTAAATTTTGTCTTCGAAGCGTTGCGCGGACCGGCGCAAAGCGTCATCATTCGCGTTATAGGCGTCGTCCACCCAGAAATATGTGTGGGGAGTCTGGACGCGCAGCGTGGCCGTGGCCGTAAAGTAGGTTTTTGCGTCGCTGTCGGCGATCCAAAAAATCCGGCGGTCTCCGATGTGGTACTCTCCATGCAGGTTCGGAACTGTATGCGGGACGGAGGCCGAGAGGTGGCGCAGGCGGGCGGTCAGCGCATACAAGTCGCGTTGGGGAACCGACGCGTTTTCCACCGCCCGCTGAGAGGGCCAGTCGGCGGAGGAAGCGGGTGTTGGGTTGGGTGTGGACCTGGAAACTGGCGTTTGCGCCGGCGCGGTTTGGATGGGCGGCGGCGATGCGTCCGGAGTTGTGCTTGCCGGAGGCACGTCCTGCGGAACCCAGGAGATGTATCCCCCAAGAAGTGTCACGGCCAACCCGCCCGCAAAGCAAAAGACTAGCACACAGCAAGTGAGTGTCGCGGAAATGGCCGCAACTGCGAGGAGGTGCATGGATGTATATTTCTTTGTTTCGCGGGGATAGTCGTCGTGCATGATTACGTCCTTTTCTCGTTGTACATCATACCATAATCTCAGAATGTACGCAAATGGTTGGAGGGTGTCCGTCATTCTTTTGCGCGGCAATTCTCTCAAATGAACCACGAAGACACGAAGGCAC
>CAZFFM010000278.1:0-4480 GCA_964517425.1 uncultured Ardenticatenales bacterium
ACCTTTTGGATTTCCTCTTCCACCTGATCCGGCCGGCAGAAGATATGGGCATCGTCCTGGGTGAAGCCGCGCACCCGCATCAGCCCGTGGAGCACCCCGCTGCGCTCGTAGCGGTAAACCGTGCCGAATTCGGCCAAGCGCATCGGCAGGTTGCGATAGCTGCGCCGGCGCGACTTGTACATCATGATGTGAAACGGGCAGTTCATCGGCTTCAGGAAGTACTCTTGTCCCTCAATGTCCAATGGCGCGTACATATTCTCACGGTAGAAATCGAGGTGACCGCTCGTCTCCCAGAGCCAGGCCCGGCCGATGTGCGGCGAGTAGACCAGGTCGTAGCCGGCGCGCAGGTGCTCCTGCCGGCTGAAGTCCTCAGCCAGGGAGCGGATCAGCCCCCCTTTGGGGTGCCAGAGCACAAGGCCGCTTCCCAAGTCCGGCTGGATACTAAAAAGGTCGAGCTCCTTCCCCAGGCGGCGGTGATCCCGTTTTTCCGCTTCCTCCAGGCGCTTCAGGTACGCTTTCAGGGCCTTTTTATCCGGCCAAACCGTTCCGTAGATGCGTTGAAGCATCGGGCGGTTTTCGTCACCGCGCCAATAGGCCCCGGCCACGCTGAGCAGTTTGAACGCGTTGGGCCTGATCTTTCCTGTGTCCGAAAGGTGCGGCCCCCTGCACAAGTCTGCGAAGTTGTCATGCGTGTAGACGGAAATGACCGGCGGCTCACCGGAGGTCGGTTCGCCATATTCGTCCGTATCGCCGGCGGCGAGATCCGCGATCAGCTCTAACTTATAGGGCTGGTCAGCGAAAAGGGACCGCGCTTCATCGGCAGAGACCTCGCGGTACTCGAACGGGTGACGTCCTTTGACGATTTCGCGCATGCGCGCTTCGATCTTTTCCAGGTCTTCAGGCGTCAACGGCCGGGGCAGGTCAAAATCGTAGTAGAACCCGTCCTCAATCGGCGGCCCGATGGCAATCTTCCCATCCGGAAACGCTTCCAGGACGGCTTGGGCCATGACATGTGCCGTAGAGTGCCGCAAGGAATCCAATTCGCCATGTTCTTTTGCCATGATTTGCTCCCTCTCAAATAAAAAAAGCCCCTGTCCCGAAGGGACGAGAGGCTGCTGCTTTCCCGTGGTTCCACCCTGATTATGGCCGGCCAACACGCCGACCATCACTCTGTAGGCCGATAACGGGGCCTTCCGTGCGTCCATACGCAGTCTTCGACCTTTCCGGACGCAGGCTCGCGGGGGGTATTCCCACTGCCCTGCCAGTCTGGCTTCCAGCCTATGGCCAGACCTCTCTGTGGCCGGTCTCCGTGGTACTCATCCCGTTCATCGCCTGTGCGACTTTTTGCATTTGCATTATAGCATTGTCTCCAGAAAATAGCAAATGCTGGTTCGGGTGCCCGTCAAAGTTTTGCGTCTGCACTCATTACACGCTCTGCCCTTACCACCAAGGCACAAAGACACGAAGCATACAAAGTGGGGCAAGCGCGAGAGCCTGCTCGTCGGGTCTATCTCATCTCTCAACCTGGACACTGGCGCTTCTTGTTTTTGCCACGGATTTTCACGGAGAAATCAGAAAGAATAGATGAAAATCTGTGGAAATCCGTGCAATCTGTGGCTGAAAATGCCGTGTCATACGGTCAAAATGATTTTCGCCAGACTCCAGTCCCAACGTCGAAACATTCAAACTGGTTGTTCTTTGTGCCTTCGTGTCTTCGTGGTTCATTTGGGAAAATTGCCGCGCAAAAACATGACGGGCACCCTGCTGGTTCGTCCTGATTGGCGCTACTCATCAAACAGGAAAGTTGACTCTTGGTAGTAGCGAATCTCCTTACGATTGAGCTTGGCCCGGATCATGTCGTGCAACCAGGCGTTTTTCTCTTCCACCGGCTTGTCATCGACGAGAATCGATAAGGGCACGTTTGTGCGCAGGGCCCGGCCGGGGATGATGTGCCGCGTGACACCCGTCGGCAACTTCGCGTGGTTCACCGCCAGGGTGACGATATCCGCCGGCGAAAACGCCGGAAAGACGACAAGGGCCGCGATGTCGTCGTAGTACTCCCTCTGCTGCTCGACATCGTCGGTTTTCAGCCGGTAGATTCGTGCAGGGCGC
The DNA here is from genome assembly GCA_964517425.1 of uncultured Ardenticatenales bacterium. GTDB lineage: Bacteria > Chloroflexota > Anaerolineae > Ardenticatenales > JAADHH01 > JAADHH01. Next base: position 2,113 of record CAZFFM010000278.1, read on the forward strand.
TTGTACAGGTCCACAACCTGGTTGAGCAATGCCGCTTGCTCTTGCAGCGACTCGCCGCCCAAAAGCGTATGCACATCACCATTCAGGCAGACGATATAGGCTAATATCCGCCGTGCCGCGAGACGGTCTCGTGCAGAAATGATATTGGTAGCGTGCATGGTTAAGTCGCGTATCGCCTGCAGCGCAGCAAAGAAATCATCTTTGTCTATGCCGGTAACCAAGTGGTTCCAAGTGTCCAAACCAACCTCATCGTAATGCACAACCTGCACCAGAATATGCGGATATTGCAACTCTTGGAAAGCAGATACCCGGTTGGCACCATCCAGCACGACGTAATCATCCCGGTCCGCACGCGAAGGCAAGGGAGCCACGATGGGCGGATTCTTCAGAAACCCATCTGCAGCAATGAGGTCTTTCAACCGTTGAATACGCTGATCCTCACAGTCCTCGTGTAGGATCAGACTATCCGTTGGCACAATTCTCAAAACAGGCAATTCTCTATCAGTCATCCTCGACAAATCCTCTCTTTAGAATGCTGCTCCCTTACCCCAGTGTTTCTTGGAGCCAGTTCAAGACAAGGTCTTCCAGGCCGTCGGCCTGGCCAAGCATTTGCGTGCCATGCCCCGCGTTTTCATAGGTCTGCACTTGTTGTTTCTTTCCCTGTGCCAGCTTCGCCAGCGCGTCCACAGACTGTGCCGCGTACGTGTCGGTCTTGCTGGCAATAAACAGGACCGGGCGCGCTCCGTACGCCTTCATGGCCGCTTCGGTTTTCACGCCCCGGTAGTCCAGCCCCGGGGAGAGCAACACCAGCGACTTGACCGCCGGTTCGCTTGCCGCGAAGTTCAGGGCCAGATTGGCTCCAATGCTTGCGCCCACCAGCGCGAGGTGCGCCGGATCCACCTCCGGCTGCCCGGAAAGGAAGCGGTAAGCGACGGTCACGTCATCGGCCATTTTCCCCCACTCCTGGGTTCCGCTACTCTCGCCGTGACCGCGCAGGTCAAGCGAAAGGACGGCATACCCCTGGCCCTGTAGAATGGCGGCCAAGCTGTTCCAGTCGGTTCGCCGGCCATCCACCATGTGAATCAACACCAGTCCCGGAGCCGCTGTTCCTGCGGGGGCGTAGTATGTTCCAACGAGCGTGACCCCGTCCGTCGTCGCAAAGGTGACGCGCTGTGTGCCCGAATCCTGCGGCTGTGCCCCGCCAGACGGAGCAGGGTAAGCCGAAGGGGGCACGGCGGGCGGCATTCCACCCGGCGGCGCAGGGTAACTTTCGCCCGCCGCACCAACGGGTGCGGCATTCTGACCCGGAGCTGTAGGGATAGGGGCCGGCGTGGCCGGTTGTGCCCCCCCGCCACAGGCAACGACCAGCGACAATATCAGCCCGCCGGCAATCAAGAGTGCGAACCTGGATAGTAAGTCTTTCATCGGGTTCCTTTCTGTTTTGAAAATGGACGACGAGTTTTGGGTTTCGGGTTTTGGGTTTCGAGTTGCGTGTTGCGTGTTGCGTGTTGCCGTTCGCCATGCAATCTTCACGCAATACGCTTCACGTCGTTCATCATTCATCATTCTGCATTCATCGTTCTAGAGTCGTTCCCCGCGAAATTCATCTTTGGCAGCAATCAGGAGCGGCGAGCCACCAGGGCCAGCCCATAACCGGCTTGCTCGCCCCCCCCGTCCCGGTCGCTCCAACGCACCAGGGGGTAGAGGAGCAATGAACTCAGCACATAGAGTCCCCGTCCGATTCCCTGCGTCATGTCCAAGGCGCGGAACAGGTTGAACGCTTCGTAGACCGCCGCCCCCAACCGCGTCAGATAGTATTGGCCGGCCGTAGGCACGAGCCCATGCTCGCTGATCCGTTTGACCAGCCGGTCGTGGTCGTAACGATGTACGACATGATAGGCGTCCGCCAAATAGTGGCGCAACCCCTGCTCCAGATTCGCATCGCCCAGCACGGCCGGCTTGAGCAAACGGCGTTGCCATCCTGCCGGCAAGTGGCCCAGCACATCCAGGGTCATCGGCCGTTCGTCGCAATCCACGGTGAGCACCAACCGGCCGCCGGGCCGCAACACGCGACTCATCTCGGCGAGCGCGCGGCCATCCTGGGGGATGTGCTCCAGCACCGAGTTGCAAACCACCACGTCGAACGCGCCATCGGCGAAGGGCAATTGGGTCAACGAACCGGCCAGGTAGCGGGCCGGCGCACCGCTCACCCCGTCTGCGCGGTTCGATAGGCCCAGCCTGCGAGCGAGGCGCGCGCCCTTGCGGACGTCCGTGGGTGAAAGATCAATGCCTACAACCTGCGCTCCCTGCAAGGCCAGCCCCATGAAATAGTAGCCGTGCCCGCAGCCGGCGTCGAGTACGCGCAATC
>CAZFFM010000279.1:0-4473 GCA_964517425.1 uncultured Ardenticatenales bacterium
CGACCAGTTTGACCATGAAAGAGGTCTTCTCTGGGAGATAGTTGAAGTAGACCAATGCAAAGACAGACAGCGCAAACAAGATGCCCAACGACTGGATCAACCCTGCACTATTGCCCGGGAAAAAGTAGTACGATCTCAAGAGGTCCGCCATTTCCAATCCCAGGGACAGGATGCTCAGCAAGGCCAGAGCGCGGGCCGCGCGCGCTGCGGGGCCACGCGGTTGCCACAACGCCCGCCATACGCTCGATGGTTCTTCGCCGGACGAGGCGTGCGCCGCCTGGCGGAGAAAGACGATGGCTACCCACAGAAAGCTGGCCACGAGGGGAAAATCTGCTGCCGGCGGCCTGAACCTGACAATCCCATGGGCCAGAGCCTGGTAACGAGAGATGGCGAGTCCGGCCTCCCACAACAGGTCGAGGAGAGACAAACCCAGCACAATCTGCGCTTCCCGTTTCTGGCTGGTGATCGGGGCGGGGAAACGATAGGAAAACTGCAGGAGAAAGGTCAGGAATAGCGCCAGGGCGATGCTTTCCAGGGGCATGGTGTAGAATCTCGAGTCTGGGTATAGAGAAACGTTGAAGAAAAGCAGCAGTGCAAGACCCGCAAACGACGTAAACGCTACGGCCAGGAGCAGAGTTTGGAGCGCAGGCTTCCGCTCCCGCCAGAACCTGCGGGACAGATACAGAAGATAGCCGGCGATGGCAGCAGCCAGAATGAACTGTGTCAGATATCCGATAGAAGCTGGGGTCAGGTAAAAGGTCGGCATCGTTAACGCGTTTATACCATGAGTGCTCGGTATTCCTTCGTGACGATCTGTTACATAGTCTACCACAAAGCGGGTTCAAAGGGAAATAGCCTGGACGCGCCGGAATGGGGATTCCGCCGCTACGGGCAGACGGCGCTATGGGTGGCGTAGCCCTGGAATGGGGATTCCAGGGCCGAGGGCTACGGACAGGCGGTGGGATACTTTGACCCATCCCCACCGCGTCCACGGGGATTGCTTTTCGGCGCTTGTTGGTGTGGTAGCACCCCATTAAACCGTGGTCCGGGTGCAATTTGACAAAAATGGGGTCCATTGGCAAACTTTGTCTGACGACCAAATCAGACAGGACGGTAAACCCGTACAGGGGGATGGCTCGTCCACGGTAAACAACTGAAATGCGGACGATTCAATACCTCCCCCACAACATGGAAGTGTCCAGAGCCAAATAGAGGGTATGCTCTCCCCACGCTGATAGGACTTGCTGGATCAAGGGCGCATAGAGAGTGTGCACTTGAATGCGTGCATTATCCAGCCAGCGCCTGTACAGGCGCACGGTGCCCTGCGCATATTGTGCACGGCTATGAATGTACGGCACCCATGCCGTCAAATTGACCTTTCCCGACAGGATCACGCCAGCCATCATCCAAGCTAGTGTTTTCCGATGTCGGACATCGAGCCACTTCCGATGTTGACATAGCACATGAATCAGTGTATCATAAAGGTGAAGCGTGTTTTCCGTTTTCTACCCTCCTGCGTGTGGTACTCAGGAAAGTAGTATACGCGCTTTTCAAGCTTTTGGAAAATGCGCTTCGACTTTTGTCAGTCAACCAGCAGACTTCTCCCTACATTCGATTGGGGTCATCCTTGATCGCTTGAACCGGCAGGCGGAGTTCCTGCGATTTGTCCAAGATGTTCTTATCGATGGTGCGGTCGGTCTGATCGCGCTTGGGCCAGAAGACATGGCACATCTCATCGCTGTAGCTGACCGTTTCGGGCTTGACTTTGATGATGCGTATCAATACGCAGCGACTGAGAAGCACGACATGACGTTGGTCAGTTTCGACGGGGACTTTGATCGCACCGAACGCGGGCGGATCACACCGAGGAAGATTGTGGCAGCCGCGTAGGAGTGGGGTGAACACTCTCCGGCCTCCTCGCTCCCCTGCCCCTCTGCTTACACGATGAGCCATGTTCTGCATGTCGTTCACCAGCCATGCCTCGGGACCGAGCGAGCGGCCGGGTCTCGTTGGATTAGCCGGCGGCCACCGGCTAGGGCCAGGCCGCTTGCACCAGCGCCGGCAACACCTGATCGGATGACCCAGGCAGAGCATACGTCACACGATTGGTCAGCGGCGTGGACGGCGGGTTGATCTCCACAGTCACTGCGCCCCGCCGGATCGCTTCGCAGAGCAACGAGGCGGCCGGTTGTACCACAGCGGAGGTGCTGATGGAAAAGAAGAGGTCACACGACCGAGCTGCGTATGCAGCTGCCTTGATGGCCAGTTGGGGCAGCGGCTCGCCGAACCAGACCACGTCTGGTCGCACCAGGCCGCCACAGTTCGGGCAGCGAGGAAGCACGTCGCCTGTTTCTACCGCCTTTTCGACAACCGTGCCCTCATTAAAGCAGATCATGCGACCGATGTTGCCGTGTAACTCGATCACTCCACGACTCCCTGCCCGCTGGTGTAGCCCATCCACATTCTGGGTAATCAGCGTGAATTGCGGCACACGCTTTTCGATTTTCACCAACGCTAGGTGGCCGGCGTTCGGCGTGACCTCGGTAACCAGTTTGCGTCGCCAGTCATACCACGCCCACACGAGTTGCGGGTTACGCGGGAAAGCCTCCGGTGTGGCCAGGTCAGCCGGGTCGTACTTTGCCCACAGGCCCTGCTGCGCGTCGCGGAACGTGGGCACGCCACTCTCCGCTGAAACGCCTGCGCCGGTGAGCACGGCCACGTGTTGCGCCTTGCGCAGCGCTTCCGTCAGACCTTTCGGAATACCGGTGATGTTCATCTGCCATGTTCATCCGCTGATTTCGTGGGTGGGAACAGGGCCGTGGGTGCTTGGCAAAAACGGTTTGCTACCGCGTACCCTTTCTTGATCTTGCTCTCTATGACCTTCGCAGCAATCTGTTCTGCTTCTGTCCACGACCCTGCCGGGATGATGCGCCAGCGTTGGTATGCCGTGTGCCGGCGTCCCCACCCGCACACAACGGCGACAGGGTCAAACAACGTGGACTGTACCCCGACCGCGTACCAGCGATCCACATTTTTTGGATGGTCTGTTCGAGTAAGGTAGAGAAGTGTCGTTTTGAATACTCCTCACGACCGAGTAGTTCCTAGGCTACCTGGCTGCCAAGCGGCAAGCAAGGAAGGTGAGCCACTTGGAAGGCGTACGCTTTTGCCCAAAGTCCCAATCTTTCCAGGCACGCCAAACCGATTCGGCGGTAAAACGCCCTTCGCTGCCGGCTTTGTCCCGAATCATCGCTGTCATCTCTTGCAACCGTCCATCATTGCGGGCCAGCGGAATCTGGGTCAGCACCTCGGCGACATGCAGGATATCGTACCAAATCATGGGCGCTTTGAGCTTTGCAAATCCGCTGCCCATGGCAAACAGGTACGGACGGCGTTCCTTGCGCTGTTCCCACAGCGACAGGAGCGTCTCCACTCCGACCTGTACACTGGTGTGGGACTGATATTCTGGAAATTGGGCCAGCAACTTGAGCATCAGTAGGTTCGCATAGGGACACGGATCGGATTTGCGGCCCGGCCCTCGAAACCTTCCCAACTCCGGCGCAACGGCGCAGGGCCAGCCATTCTCCCGAACCAAGCCAACCAGGTGTGCCGTAGCAAGCTGCACTTCGCGAGAGTCGCCTGCTCCCAGTTTCTTCAATGCGTACAAGACCAAGGGCGCGTCACAAAGTATCCATGCGTACTGGTCCTCACCCGTTCCGCCATATTTGGGGTTGATGTTGACCAACACCTGGAATGGCCCTTCTGACGATTGATGCGCGAATATCCGCTGAATGAGGTTCGCTATGCCATCGTCGTCTGCACGAAGCCCCACATCGGCCAGGAAGACCAATTTGTGCAGAAAATGCCCCGCCGTTTTGTGCGACTTCAGAATGGGGCCGGGCCAAGCGCCCAATTCTTCGACCAAACTCCTTACCTGAGGATGGGCCACCATCGCTTGGCGCGCATCCTTGACGGCGGGGGCATCTTCCGGTTGGTCAAGCAGATCCACACGCGTACGGTAGGCGACCCAAGGCGGCCCGTTCAGCAACCAGTCGGTGGTACGGTCCATGACGTGCTCCTTTCCGAGATCATTATACGCCAGGGCGACGCACTTTGTCAAGGGCGTGTTGAGCCGGCCCTTGAGCCGGGGAGTACGCGTCGTTCTTGCGTTTGGAGTGCGGCGACGGCGTATGCTCGGCGGGTAGGCCCCGAAACGCAAAAAGATGGCGGCGCCTCTTTGACTCTTGCCAGAATCTGGTGTATCATTTCTTACACGGCATCTTCCATCAGGTGTGCTGACCAACCAAGACGGGCGGACAAGCCACCGGTAATTGACCGCGAGGCCCGGTGCGCGACATGAAATCACGCAACTCCACAGACACCGTCCAAACTGGCTATATCACCTGCGCCGACATTGCCGCCGGCGCAGGGGCGGTGACCAACGGCAGCGATACGCCTACCCGCCGGAAAACGTCA
>CAZFFM010000280.1:0-4453 GCA_964517425.1 uncultured Ardenticatenales bacterium
ACAGCAACCTGTTTCAACAGGTTTCGCAATTATAGGCAGGCAATTCATTGCTTGCCTTCTTGCTCAGCGTAGTTGCCCTCATTTGACATCTTGCCAGTTACGAGTATACTTCTGCCTAACGTTTTTAGGCATGGTTCATTTTGCGGAGAAAACTGCTTGACGAATTGTAACGGTTCGCGCAGGCAGAATCCGTGAAGCGTGATCCGTAAAACGTGAAAAGGGCCTTCTTTCACGCATTACGTTTCACGTTTTACGCAGATTCTTCCTGTCGCCAAGACTCAATTTGTCAACCTACTTTCATGCCATGCTGAACCATGCCGGATTTTCTTTTGCCGAATACGGCGCAGACCGTAACCGTAGCAGAGCAGGATAAAGAAATGAGGAGGTTGTTTCCATGCGTGCTTTGGACCTATCCCAGCATGAAGCCCTGACATTCGACGACGTTCTCTTGCTCCCGGCCCATTCGGAGGTTCTGCCATCGGAAATCGTGGTCGATACCGCACTCACCCCGCGCATTCACCTGGAGATTCCCGTGCTCTCGGCGGCCATGGATACGGTGACCGAAGCGCGGTTGGCCATTGCCTTGGCGCGCGAAGGCGGCATGGGCGTCATCCACCGTAATATGACCATCGAACAGCAGGCCGGCGAAGTGGATAAAGTCAAACGCTCCGAAGCGGGGATGATTGTGGACCCGATAACCTTGCCGCCGACGGCCAGCCTGGCGCAGGCCGAGGAGCTGATGAGCCGCTACCACATTTCTGGCGTGCCCATCACCGAAGATCGCCGACTGGTTGGAATCCTGACCAACCGAGATGTTCGTTTCGCCACGGATTATTCGCTCCCCGTGTCGGAGTACATGACGAGCCGGAACTTGATTACCGGATCTTTGGGTACCACGCTTGCCGAAGCGAGGGGCATTCTCCAAAAGAACCGCATTGAAAAGCTTCCCCTGGTGGACGATGACTTCAATCTGGTCGGGCTGATCACCGTCAAGGACATCCAGAAGAAGATTGATTACCCCCGTGCGGCCACCGACTCCCACGACCGCTTGCTGGTGGCCGCCGCCGTGGGAGTGGGGCCGGACATGTTGGATCGTGCAGCCGCGTTGGTCGCCGCCAGGGTTGATGCGCTGGCCGTGGATACGGCCCATGGTCATGCCGAAGGTGTACTTCGCGGGGTGCGCCGGCTGCGCGAAGCCTTCCCTGATGTTGACATCCTGGCGGGCAACGTGGCCACAGCCGAGGGGACGCGGGCACTTATCGAGGCGGGAGCCAACGTGGTGAAGGTGGGTATCGGCGCAGGCTCGATTTGCACGACGCGGGTCGTCGCCGGCATCGGCGTGCCACAGTTGAGCGCTGTGGCCGAGTGCGCAGCGGTGGCCAACCAATTCGACGTGCCGGTCATTGCAGACGGAGGAATTAAATATTCGGGCGATGTCGTCAAAGCACTCGCCGCCGGCGCCTCGGCGGTGATGATGGGCAGCCTATTCGCCGGCCTGGACGAAGCCCCCGGCGACATCATCCTCTTCCAAGGTGACCGCTTCAAAGATTACCGGGGAATGGGATCTTTGGGCGCCATGCGCGGCCTGGCCCGCGACCGCTATGCGCAAGGGGGCGAAGGCAAGCTAGTACCCGAAGGGATCGAGGGTCGTGTGCCCTACAAAGGATACCTGAAGGACATGGTCTTCCAGTTGGTCGGCGGACTGCAATCGGGCATGGGCTATGTGGGGGCGGCCAGCCTCTCAGAATTGCGGGAGCGAGCGCAGTTCATTCGGATCAGCAATGCCGGCCTTCGTGAAAGTCACCCGCACTCCGTGTTCATCACCAAAGAAGCGCCGAACTACCAGATGCGCACGAGCGACTGAATCGTTGCTGTTATGAAAACCAGAGGTCAGTCGTCAGTCGTCAGTCGTCAGAGGTCAGTCGTCAGAACGTGTTGCGTGCCGCTCGCCCATTGACATTTGATCATTGACTATTGCACCCTGCGATTTTCATCGTTGGTGGTGTGCGGCCGCTCATGCGGGCTGCTCATCCTTCAGGGAAGCGTTAAGGGCAGGCCTGCCGCCAGGCGTCCAAGTTGCGGTGTTTCAGGATCGCGCTGAACTTCATCGTGGCGGCCGACGCACAGAAGTCGTCTAGGGTGATGCCGGTGTCCGTGTACTCGGCGGCGAAGACGGCCTTTCCGGCGCTCACGAATGGCACCACGTCCGCGCACCAGTCATCGGCAAAGCAGTCTTCGGTCAGCGCCCAGTCGAAGTACGGCAACAGGTCGCCCACCTGATCGCCGTCGTTCTTTAGGCCGATGGACAGGCCCCGCGCGTGAGCCTCGTTGGCCAGCCAAAGATTATAGTTTTGCTGGTCCTGGTAGGTGAGTGGAAAACCGGTGTCGTTGGTGTACCCATCGATGTTGTCCGGCTCGATGCCGTCAAACCCCTTGGCTTTGCACAGGTCCAAGCGCGCGCGCATGATCGGTGCCAGTTGATTGATCTGCCGAATGTCCAGCCACTTCTCTCCGGGCCAGCCTTCGTAGTCTTTGCCAAGCACCGAGGCCGGAAATTGGGCTGCATCGGGCCGCCAATCCTCCCAGCTGCCCACGCTGATGTAGCAGACAACTTTGCGTCCCTCTGCATGCAAGGCGGCGACCGTGCCGGCCTCGTTGTCGAACAGGTCGATGTCGTACATGCCCACGTCAAACGAACGGTCAAGGGGCGGGCCTTCGAGTTGCCACTGCCAGGTAGTACCCACCGCCGGCTTCCACCACTCCGACGAAACAGCGCGGAACCGTTTGAGGATCATGGGCAGGCGGATGCGATATGTGACTGTGGCAGAGGGGCTGGCTGCCGGCAACGTCGCCATGCCGGTGGGTGTCGAGGTCTGCGTCGGCGTAGTCGTGGGCGCCGGAGTCTGGGTTGGCGTGGCCGTGGGCGGTTGGCCGGTAGCTGTCGGCGTCGGAGTGTTCCCCGACGGTTGTGTGGCCGGCTCGACGACCGCGAAGTTCGCGGCGGTGATCTGCGCAGTGGCCGGGTCCTGCCCGTTCGGCCACGGCCCGTAGGCAAACGGTACCGATCCAAGCTCGTCGTCCAGCACATCCATCACGATCTGCCACTTGGTCTTGCCGGGTGGCAGCGGCGTACCGGGCGATTCGCCAATGAGCGCATTCACCTGATCGTCGCTCAGGTGGAGATCGGCAGTGGCGGTGTCCTCCGCATAGAAAATGAATCCGCCGGCATTGTCTACCAGGTAGGCGCCGTAGGTACGTAGCGCGGCGAGAAACATGCGCGTGATCGGCGCCAACTGGGTTTCGTCGACCGCATTGCCCGCATTGTCCACGATGCTCTGCTTCAGGCGGATGCGTTGGCCCGCGGCCAGGGCGTTGGGATTCGTGTTGTAGTAGTCGGTCTCAGTCGTCGATGCCGGGTAGAAGTAGTCGGACGGAAGGGGCTCGAAGCGGTCGCTGCTGAGGTTGCGCGGCCCCGGAATGGCAAAGGCCAAGGCGTGGGCAATCGTCCCGCTCTCGACATCCTCGGGCAGGATCAGTCCGGCCAGCAACGGCGGCCCGGTAGCCCGCGCACTGGAGTAGGTATCCACATTGGTCCCCGATCCACGCACATCGAAAAAGTCAGCCGCCCCCGCTTCCAGGATCGCAGTGCCGGTATAGCCGGCTCCCCAGCTGGCGCACTGTGCCGTACGCTGGGTTGTCGCCTGCCAGAAATCGTAGGTCATGAACGTGTCGGGGTGATACAGCACCAGCCAGCCGTCCGATTCTGTGCCCTGTGGCCTGGCCGGTTGCACGGATCCGGCGGAGGAGGGAACGGTCACCGGTCCGCCGAGCTGATCGACGCCAAACTTCGGACTGGGCCACTCCTTGGCGCCGTCGTAGTCGCAAATCAACACGCTTTGCTGCCCGGCGCCGGCGCGAAAGATGGGAACGGCGTACTCGTCGTGGTTCACCCACGTGACCGGAAGCCAAGAAGCGGGCACAGGTGGGTACAGCGCTGTGGTGTCACCGTGCAGCACACGATAGGTGACGAGGACTTGCTGGTCGCTGGCGGGCAGGACCGACGCGCTGTCGGCGGTCTGGTTCCAGGCGCTGTCGGCGGCGAAGAGCGGGAGGGTGAACTTGAAGTCACGCGGAAAGGCCGGAGCGATCGCGGCCGGCTGTACGCCGGTATCGGCCCGGGCCGGTCCGCGCGCGAGCACGGCGAGGGAGGTGGCTGTCAAAAGTATGAGAATTGCGAAGGATATACGTCGTTTCACAATGTCGCCTCCTTGGCGTGAGGAATGGAGAGAAAGGCTGCACGCACGCAGCATGTTTCACGCATTACATTGTATCACAACTGATGGTATGATGTCAAGGCGGCTGAGATTTGCGGGGTGTGCGTCATTTTTTTACGTCTGTAATCATTCACGCCCTGCCCTTACCACCAAGACACGAAGTATAGGCATGGTTCAGC
>CAZFFM010000281.1:0-4451 GCA_964517425.1 uncultured Ardenticatenales bacterium
GGGCAGCACAGAGGACGAAATTGGCCAACTGGCTGTGGCCTTCAACGAGATGGCCGAAAGCCTGCAACAGTCCCAAGAGAACCTGGCCCAGTTGGTCGCCGAGCGTACGGCCGCTCTGGAGCGGACCGAGGCGCGCTTGAAAGGCATCGTCGAATCTGCACCAGATGCGATCATCTCCGTGGATGCGGAGCAGCACGTGATCATGTTCAATAAATCCGCAGAAGAAATGTTTGGCTGGGCCTCGTCCGAGGCTATGGGACAGCATATCAGTACGCTCATCCCCGAACGCTCCCGACCCGCACACGAAGGGCATGTGCGTACTTTCGCTCAATCTCCTGAACGGTCGCGCGCCCGAGTTGTCAGTAGAGCCATGTTCGCCCGCCGGCGGAACGGCGAAGAGTTCTCCATCGAGGCGGCCATCTCCAAAGTGGACATCGGCGGCCAACTCATCCTGACCGTCATCATCCGTGACATCACCGAGCGGGTACAGGCTGAAACGGCGCTGCGGGAGAGCGAAGAGCGGTACCGTCTCCTGGTGAATCTCTCCCCCGAAGCGATCATCGTTCATCAAGAAGGACGGGCTGTTTATGTCAACGTTGCCTGCGTGAACCTCTTCGGCGCGTCCAGCGCAGAGGACCTCACCGGCAAACCGGTCATGGATGTTGTCCATCCCGACTTTCGGGAAGTCGTGCGCAAGCGTATGCAGGGCGTATTGGAGGAGGAAAAACCGACGCCGGTTCTGGAGGAGAAGCTCTTGCGTCTCGACGGGCAGGTGTTCGATGCGGAGGTCGTCGGTGCGCCGATCTCCTACGGGGGCCGGCCGGCGGTGCAGGTCATCATCCGCGACATCACCGAGCGCAAGAAGATGGCGGAGATGTTGCAGAAGCGCACGGAGGAATTGCAAACGGTGTTCGATACGACGCCGGTTCCCTTGTTCGTGGTCGACTCCGGCCGGCACGTTTGGCAGATGAACAAAGCAGCGCATGCCTTCGCCAACGTACCCGCAGAAGAGATACTCGGAAAACGCATCGGCCCGGCGCTGCGCTGCCTCCACTACCTGGACGTGCCGGAGGGCTGTGGCTTTGGCCCGGACTGTAAGCACTGCGTGTTACGAAATTCCATTTTACAAACCTTCCACACGCGACAGCCGGCTTTTGGCAGGGAAGGCGAAGTCTCTTTGAAGGTGAACGAGGTGATCTTGCGCCGGGATGTACATATCGGCACAGCGTACTTCGAGGGTGAGGCCGGGCCACGGGTGATCGTGACCGTGGAGGACATCACCGAGCGGAAGCAGATGGAGGAGGTGCTGCGCGAACGCAACCGCGCGCTGAAAGAGGCGCAGGAATACAGCCGCAACGTCATTGATAGTTCCCTGGACACGATCATCACGGTAGACCTGGCTCGCCGGATCGTGTCCTTCAACAAGGCGGCGCAGGACATCTTTGGCTATCGCCAGGAGGAGGTTGTCGGGCAACCGGTTGATGTGCTCTACGCCGATCCAGAGGAAGGTCGTGCCGTTCACGACACAACGGTTGAGCAAGGCTCGTGCCGTCAAGAGGTACTCAACAAACGAAAAGACGGTCAGACCTTTCCGGCGCTTATTTCTGCCTCCGTGTTGCGTGATGCGGAGGGTGCGCCGGTGGGCGTGATGGGCGTCTCCCGTGACGTCACCGAACAGAAGCGGGCGGAGCGGCAAATCAGGGAAGCGTTGGACGAAAAGGAGATGTTGCTGCGTGAAGTCAACCACCGCGTGGGCAACAACCTGACCGCCATCGCCGGCATGTTAACCCTGGCTCAGCAAGAACTCCGCGATGCTGACCCTACGGCATACCAGGCCACGATAGAGGATCTGATGCAACGGGTGATAAGCCTCTCCACAGCCCACAACATGCTCTCTGCCTCGGAGTGGTCTCCTTTGCGCCTGAACGAATTGGCCGGCAAGATCATAAACAAGTCCTTGCACATACTCCCGCCCCAGAAGCACATCTCGGTATCTGTGACCCCTTCCGATGTGCGGGTCGCGCCCGATTTGGCGCACAACCTGGCGTTGGTGATCAACGAACTGGCCACGAACACGGTCAAGTATGCGCTGCGGGATCGGACGACGACTCACATCACGGTCGGTATTACGCAGGATGGCGACGACATCACGATCACGTTCCGTGACGACGGCCCCGGCTACCCGGAGGACGTCTTGCGGCTGGGACGCCACGGCGTGGGGCTGGACTTTGTCGGGACAGTTATCCGCCGGAGTTTGCGCGGGGAGCTGGAAATCCGCAACGACGACGGCGCGGTGACGGTGATGCGCTTCAGGCGGGAAGCGTAGGGCCATGATGAACGGTGAATGCGGAACGGAGTAAGGAGTCGGGAGTAGGAAGTAGGGGAGACGTGGAGCGTCGAGCGTGAAGGCGTGAAACGTATTGCGTATTGCGTGTTGCGCATCACGTTTTACGTTTTACCTGATACGTGACACTTGACACCTGACACGTTATTTTCAAAACAGGGAGGTGAACGAATGAACCAACACGAGCAAGTTCGCGTATTGATTGCCGAGGACGATTATCTGGCTTCCAAAGCGATCCAGGAGGCTGTGGTATCGATTGGGTTCGCGGTGGCGGGGGAGGCGATGAACGGCCGGGAGGCCGTGAAGATGACGGAGTCCTTGCGACCCGATCTCGTGCTGATGGACATCAACATGCCGGACATGGACGGTCTAGAAGCCACCCGCCTGATTCAGGAAAGGTGCCCCACACCGGTGGTCGTATTGACGGCCTATCAAACGCGCGAGCTGGTGGACCAGGCCGCGTCCGCCGGCGTGGGGGCCTACTTGGTGAAGCCGCCCGATGCCGCACAAGTGCAACGTGCAGTCACCATGGCCATGGCTCGCTTCGCCGACATGATGGAGCTGCGCCGGCTGAATGCGGAACTGCAAGAGGCGTTGGGGTTGGTCAACAAACTGAGTGGCCTGCTGCCCATCTGCGCCAATTGCAAGAAGATACGTGACGAGGAAGGCAATTGGCAGGTCCTGGAAAAGTACATCGAGGACCATTCGGAGGCAGAGTTCAGCCACGGGATTTGTCCGGATTGTGGGCTGCAGTTGTATCCGCAGTATTTCAAGAATCGGAAAAAGAAAGAGAGCGGCGGACAGTAGTCATGTCGCCAATGATTTCGGTCGTGATCCTCACGAAAAATGAAGCGCGCCACATTAGGGAATGTGTGGCCACGGCGACCTGGGCGGGCGAGGTGTTGGTGCTCGATTCGTACAGTGAGGACGACACTGTGCCGCTGGCCCAAGCGGCCGGCGCGCGTGTGGCGCAATGCGAATTCGTAAACTTTAGCGATCTGCGGCAGAAGGCACTGCAACAGGCCGCCGGCGAGTGGGTCTTCTTTCTGGACGCCGACGAGCGCGTCACCCCGGAATTGGCTGCCGAGGTGCAGGGCATCGTTGCTGGCGGCCGGGCTGGCGACGATTCGCAGCCGGTGGGCTACTGGGTGCCGCGGCGCAACTACTTCTTCGGCCACCTGGTGCGGCACGCCGGCTGGGGCCCCGATTACCAACTGCGCTTGCTCCGCCGCGCCCGCGCCCGCTACGATCTGGCCCAGGAAGTACACGAGGTTGCCACGCTCGATGGCCCGGATGGCCACCTGACCCATCCTCTCATTCATTACAACTACGCTTCCTGGCGACAATTCTTTGCCAAACAAAATCGCTACACACAGCACGAAGCGAACACCCGCTTTCGTCAGGGCGTGCGTGTGCGGCCGCAAAACTACGTCCTGCAGCCGTGGCGCGAATTTTGGCGGCGCTACGTCACCTGGCAGGGATATAGGGACGGATGGATGGGTCTGGCCCTGTGCGCGATTATGGCCTATTACAACTTTGTCCTCTACGTCCGACTGGGGCGGATGGGACGTAACGCTCCGTAAGCTGCTTTGAAAACCAGTAGCCAGTCGTCAGATGTCAGTCATCAGACGGCCCCGCATGAATGACGGGGCCTGGGCTGCCAACCCAGGCGGCATGATTCCATCTGCCGCCGTCCCCTATTTTCATCCTTGATGGCGCGCAATCGCTCATGATGGCTGCTTTGAAAATAAAGTGTCAGCTGTCGAATGCCACGTGTTGCGTAATCCGTAATATGTGATGCGTAAGACCGTTCGGCGTGAAGTCTTTACGCATTACGAATTACGTTTCACGCTCCCTACTCCCTGATTCATCATTCATCATTCTGCATTCATCGTTTCAGAGTCACTCGACACCAAATTCGTCCTTCCAGCCTACCGGCCTTTCTTGACAAGAATACTTAGGTATGCTATAATTAAGAAGAGTTGAAAAACATTTACCTACAGGGCAGCGATTCACCTGTTTCACGCAACGCTTTCGCCAACAAAAGTGCGTCGCACCTGATAACAAATTAGGAGGTTATACCCAATGGCTCACGAACTACCCCCTC
>CAZFFM010000282.1:0-4410 GCA_964517425.1 uncultured Ardenticatenales bacterium
GCCGCACCCGGATAGTTTGCCGACCCCGCCACAATCAGGGCCTTCCCGAAGGTGCCTTTATGCGCCCCTTGCGGTCGTTGTGGCAGCAGGGGCCAAATCGCATCCTCCGTGGCCAGCCGCAAGCGGACATCTTTGGCCAGCGCGGCCGATATGCCAATGTCGGCCACGGCCAGCCGGCCCACGTGTTCCAGCCCCGGCGGAAGAAACATCCCCCGCTTGGGAAAGGCGAACGTCACGGTCAGGTCGGCGAAGGGCGTGGAAGGATCGGCCAAGCCGTCGTCCGTGTGCAGGCCGCTGGGCATGTCTACCGCGACGATCAAGGGGCGCGCGCCGGGGCGGCGTGTGGTCGATTCCGGGTAGCAGATGGCCGGTCGCGCCATGGAGACCGCCTCTCGTTGCTCGCGAAGGACAGCCAGGATGCCTTGCAACAGACCTTCGATGGGGCGCGACACGCCGGTTCCCAGAAGTGCGTCCAAAACAACATCGGTTTGGGCGACCTGTTCACGCAAATGGCCCAGATCGTTGTCTTCCTCGGCCCACAGTGTGGGGATGCCTTGCTCCTGAACCTTTGCGAAGTTGGCATCTCCGGCCACATTTCGCTTCCAGATATAGAGTGTGACCGGATGGCCCATCTCATGCAGATGGCGGGCGGCGACCAAGCCGTCGCCCCCGTTATTTCCGGGGCCGACCAGAACGAGGACACAGTCCAGGTCGTTCTCTTGCAGCAGGTGGTGGGTGGCCTGCGCGGCGGTCTGTCCGGCCTGTTCCATCATGTCATCATAGCTATGACCGGTGGCGTCGGTGGCCTGTTCCATGCGGCGCATCTGTTCGGCAGTGGCGATTTTCATAGTGTGACTCCTTCTATAACATTTCTTTGATGGCTTCGGCAGCCTTGCGAGTCATGTTGGGGACGGCAGCCAGCTCGTCTATGCTGGCTTGGCGTATTGTCGCCAGCGAGCCAAACTGTTTGAGCAAGGCTCGGCGGCGCGAGGGGCCGATGCCGGGCACTTGCTCCAGCGTGGAGGTCAAGCCGCGCCGGCGATGGAGGGTGCGGTGGTAGCCTATGGCAAAGCGGTGCGCTTCGTCGCGCACACGTTGCACGAGAAAGAGGGCCGGCGAGCGTTCCGGCAACTGCACCGCCTTGCTCCTTCCGGGCAGAAAAATCTCTTCCTGCCGTTTGGCCAGACCGGCTATCGGCACACGGTCTCGCAAGTCAAACTCGTCCAAAATGGCCAGGGCTGCGTTCAATTGTCCCTTTCCGCCGTCCACAATAATCAGGTCGGGCAAAATGGCCCACGTGCTGGGCTTGGCGCCGGGATGATCTGCGGAAACGTTTTCGCGCCAGCGCTGAAATCGGCGACGGAGCACTTCTTGCATCGAGGCATAGTCATCGGGTCCGGTGACAGTGCGGATGCGAAAGCGGCGATAGTCGCTCTTGCGTGGTACTCCTTTAGCAAAGACGACCATGCTGCCGGTAGCCGACTCTCCCTGGATATTGGAAATGTCGTAACACTCGATGCGGGTCGGAGGGGCCGGCAGGGATAGATGTTCCTGCAGTTGCGCAATGGCTTTCGTTTGTTTGCTCTCGTCCGCTTGCCACTGTGCGCGCAAATGTGTCAACGTTTCGACAGCGTTTTCGCTGGCCAGTTCTACCAGGTCTTTTTTGTGACCGCGCCGTGGCACGCGCAGGGAGACTTTGGTGCCCCGTTTGCTGCGCAGCCACTGTTCGATGATCAGGCTCTCTTCCACTTCCGCCGGAATCAGGATTTCGGGAGGTACGTAGGCCGTTGAGCTATAGAACTGCTTGAGGAATGAGCCAATGGCTGCCGGCATTTCTCCTTCCTCGGTGCCTTCCAGCAGGAAGTGTTCCCTGCCAATAAGTTTTCCTCCGCGAATGAAGAAAACTTGCACGCAAGCGTCGCCATCCTCGCGTGCAAAGGCCAGCACGTCCTGGTCTTCGCGTGTGCCCGATACGATGCGCTGTTGTTCGGTGATGCGTTCGGCGGCTCGGATTTGATCACGATATAGGGCCGCCTTCTCAAAGTGGAGACGGTCGGCGGCTTGCTGCATACGGTTGCGCAGATCCCCCAATACGCTCTCGGTGCGCCCTTCCAGGAAGTCGCATAGGCCTTGGACGATCGCTTGGTACTCCGCTTCATTGACTGCACCAATGCAGGGGCCGGCGCACCGTTTGATGTGGTAATACAGGCAAGCGCGCCGGTCCTGGCCGGTGATATTTCGCTGGCACGTCAGGTATGGGAAAACCGGGCGCAGCATGTCCAATGTCTGGTGTACGGCCCAGGCAGATGTGTAGGGGCCGTAGTATCGCGCTCCATCGCGCTTCACTTTGCGTGTGACGTAGATTCGCGGAAAGCGGTCTTGCCAGGCTACCTTGATGTAGGGGTAGCGCTTGTCGTCTTTCATGCGGATGTTGTAGCGCGGACGATGTTGCTTGATCAGGTTGCACTCCAGAATGAGCGCCTCTAACTCCGAGTCGGTGACGATGAATTCGAGGTCGGCAATCTCGGAAACCAGATAGCGGGTCTTCGGCGTGTGATTTGCGGAGGCATGGAAATAGGAACGGACGCGGTTGCGCAGGTTGATCGCCTTGCCCACGTAGATGATCTGGCCGCGGACATCTTTCATCAGATACACCCCTGGCTTGGTCGGGAGCGTTTTCAGTTTATCGCGGACTGCTTCGTAGACCATGTTTGTTTTCCGATGGGCAATCTCTGTTTGCCACGATTTGTGTGCTCATGTCACCTACGGGCAACGCCTCGTGGTGCGCGAGCAGCGGGGCGAGCGTGGCGCGGCATGTACGAACGGGTGGCCGTAAAAGTTTTGCGTCTGCAATCATTCACGCTCTGCCCTTACCACCAAGACACAAAGACACGAAGTATACAGCATTTTCAGCCACAGATTGCACGGATTTCCACAGATTTTCATCTATGCTTGCTGATGTTTCCGTGAAAATCCGTGGCAAAAACAAAATACGCCAGTGTCCAGGTCGAAACATTCAACCTGGTTGTTCTTTGTGCCTTCGTGCCTTCGTGGTTCATTTGAGAGAGTTGCCGCGCAAAAATATGACGCACACCCTGTACGAACCGGCCGTCCCGGGCGGTGGCCTGTGCTTGGCCGGCGGGCGAAAGCCAAACAGAAGTGTCCGACGGCTATCCCCCTTTCTATTCTAGCACAGCGGGTGGTACGGGTCAAACTGAGCGCCTCGGGGATTGGGTACACGATTGGGGGCGTGGCCCTGTAGCTCGGCGACCTTGTCGCCGAGCTACAGGGCTAATTACCGGACAACTGTCGTGCCGGCACGACACCTTTGCGTGTCATTCTTGCAGCAGCGCGATGGCTGCTTGCAAGCGCCGCAACACCCGTTCCCTTCCCAACACGTGAATCGAGCCAAAGAGCGGGGGCGATACCTTCTTTCCGGTGACGGCCACGCGAATTGGGCCAAAAAAGGCGTTGGGCTTCAGCTGCCTTTCAGTAACGACGGCCCGCAGGGCTGTTTCCACGTCGGTCTCTGCAAAGGTGGGGAGAGAAGCGAGTGTTTGGTAGGCCAAATCCAGTAGTTGCCGGGTTTGAGCAACGGTTTGTTTCTTGCCGAGCAGATCGTGGGGGTCGGGGTGGACTTCCGGAACGAAGAAGCTGTCGACCAAGTCAACGACATCGGGCAGACGCTTGATGCGCTCCCGAATGAGCGGCACCAGCATGCGCAGGGTGCCCATGTCCGGGGATAGTCCCGCGTCGCGCAGAACAGGGAGCAAGCGGGCCGCCAAATCGTCCTCGGGCATCTCGCGAATGTACAGACCATTCATCCATTCAAGCTTTTCGTAGGAGAAGGCTGCTGCGGACGGTCTCACCTGGGCCAGGTCGAAATGATCGATCAGTTGTTGGCGGGTGATAATCTCTGTGTGATCGTCATAGCTCCAACCGATCAGGGCCAGGAAGTTGAACAGGGCCTCCGGCAGGTATCCGGCGGTGCGGAAATCTTTCAGATGAACGTAGGCTTCGCGGTTGCCGACTCGTTTCTTGCGTTTGCTCATTTTCCCTTTGCCGGAGGGGTCCAAAATGATCGGCAAATGCGCAAAAAGGGGCGGCGTCCACCCAAACGCTTCGTAGAGTTGCACATGTTTGGGTACGCTGGGCAACCATTCATCGGCCCGCAGGACGTGCGTGATGGCCATCAAATGATCATCCACGACGTTGGCCAGGTGGTAGGTCGGAAAGCGGTCTGTTTTGAGTAGCACAAAATCATCGAGCGTCTCATTCTGCACGACGATGTCCCCTCTGATCTGGTCGTGGAATCGGGTTTCCCCTTCCAGCGGCATTTTGAAGCGCACAACCGCTGTCTCTCCTCGTGCTTCGCGATCCTGTCTCTGCTGTGCTGTCAGCCTGCGACAG